>DAWDVX010000010.1:36450-51151 GCA_052346145.1 Collinsella sp. | reverse complement strand
GAGCACAACCTTGCCAAGGTTGGGGTCGCGGGTTCGAGCCCCGTTGTCCGCTCCAAGCACAACAGCCCGGCTACTACGGTAGCCGGGCTTTTTCGTACCCATCGCCTGGGCTCGAACCCGAGAGGGAGCGAGCGTTTTGGGGCGTGGCTGTGGCGTTGTTTGTCGCGAATGTCCGCTTTGGGCGTATCATCGTGGGCATCTCGCATAACCTCGTTGCAAGGGAGATACGCCCCATGGCTACAGAAAAGTCTTCTTCGCGCTCATGGATGTCCGATGCCGCGATCTATCAGATCTACCCGCGCTCGTTTAAGGATTCGACTGGTTCGGGTCTGGGCGATATCGCGGGCATTACCCAGCAGATGGACTATCTTGAGCGGCTGGGTATCGAGGCCATCTGGCTGAGCCCGTTTTACCCTTCGCCTCTTGTCGATGGCGGCTATGATGTGGCGGACTACTGCGATGTCGACCCACGTCTCGGCTCGCTTGACGACTTCGATGACATGATCGCTGCGGCTCACGCGCGCGGCATCAAGGTCATCGTCGACATCGTGCCCAACCATTCATCCAACCAGCACCCCTGGTTCAAAGCCGCTCTTGCCGCCGGCCCCGGATCGCCCGAACGCGCCCGTTATATCTTCCGCGATGGTCGCGGCGAGCATGGCGAGCTGCCTCCCACCAATTGGAATGCCAACTTTGGCGGCCCCGCATGGACGCGTGTTGCGGACGGTCAGTGGTATCTGCACATGTTTACGCCCGAGCAGCCGGACTTTGACTGGTCATGCCCTGAGGTTCACGCGCTCTTTTGCGACGTCCTGGCGTTTTGGAGCGATCGAGGCGTCGACGGCTTTCGCATTGATGTGGCGCAGGGTCTCGCCAAGGATCTCGACCGCGATGACCTCGACCGGTGGCATCTCGCCGAGGGCGATGACATGGTTGACGACGGCACCCATCCGCTGTGGGACCGCAATGAGGTCCACGAGATCTATCGCGAGTGGCGCCGCGTGTTCGACCGCTATAATCCGCCGCGCAGTGCCGTTGCCGAGGCGTGGGTGCTGCCCGAGCGCCAGTATCTCTACGCGCGTCCCAGCGAGCTTGGCCAGACATTCAACTTTGAGTTTGCCAAGGCCACTTGGACCTATGATGACATGCACACTGCAATCGAGAAGGGCTTGAAGGCAGCCGTCGAATCCGATTCCGCCTCGACCTGGGTACTCTCCAACCACGACGTGCCGCGCGTGGCGACACGCTATGCCCTGCCGCAAATCAAGGCGACGCGCTACCACCAGATTGCGCTCGACTGGCTCTTGCGCGACGGGTCGTCTTATGACGAGGACCGTGAACTCGGCGAGCGCCGCGCGCGGGCGGCCCTTTTGCTTGAGCTGGCGCTTCCGGGCTCGGCATACGTGTATCAGGGTGAGGAGCTCGGCCTTTTTGAGGTGGCTGATATCCCGTGGGCTGCACTCGAAGACCCTACTGCGACCAATACGCACGGACCGAAGCGTGAGAAGGGGCGCGACGGCTGTCGTGTGCCCCTGCCGTGGGTGGCGGCGGACGATCCCGCGCATGGCGGATCGTTTGGGTTTTCGCCGGCAGACGCCGATGCGGCACCCCATCTGCCGCAGCCTGCATGGTTTTCCGATTATGCTGCCGATAGGGAAGAAGTGGACCCGACATCGATGCTTGCGCTCTATCGTGACGCCCTCTGGCTGCGGCGCAAGCTGCGCGGTTGCGCCAACGATCTTGCGTGGCTCGATCTTGACGGGCGCACCGGCCTTGCGGATGGTGCCGAGGGCGCTGAGGGCGGCGTCATCGCCTATCGCCGCGACAACGGCTGGGCGTGTGTGACGAACTTCGGTGCAGCACCCGTGGAGCTGCCGGCGGGCAGGGTCCTGCTCACCTCATCACCGCTTGCAGACGGCAGGCTTGCGCAGGACAGCTCCGCCTGGATCATGCTCGGTGAGATATAGGAGCCTCTTGCGGCGAGTTTGCGTTTGCCTGCGCTTTCCGTGGTGGCTGATGTTTTCGCGAGGTTCGCGAGGGCGTCGCAAAACTTTTCAAAAAAAAGTTCTTGCATAGGATGCGGGTATCACGTAAGATTAATCCTCGTAAGCGGACATGGCTCAGTTGGTAGAGCACAACCTTGCCAAGGTTGGGGTCGCGGGTTCGAGCCCCGTTGTCCGCTCCATTTGGGCGTTTAGCTCAGGGGGAGAGCGCTTCCCTGACACGGAAGAGGTCAGAAGTTCAAATCTTCTAACGCCCACCAAATGTTCGCAGCTCAGAGGCTATGTCCTCTGGGCTGTTTTGTTTTATGTCGCCAAGTACGCCGCCAAATAACCACCAAATACTGATCCAAGGTCTGTATGCGATGGCCTTCGCATCCCGTAGGGGTGCCGGCAGATTGCGCACGTCCTGGCCGATCGTGACCGCAACATGTTGGTCAAGCACAATCTTTTGGATTCTTTTGGCGTGAGCGGCTTGGTTTTGGTAGGATTTGTCAGCGGCTTGACTAAGGGGGTTTTATAACTGCCGTGCAGGTAGCCGTGTTGGTAACGTTTTACCGATTTGCCAAGAACCCCTCATAATTAATGCGTCTGCAAAATGACCAATTGCTTTGACCTGCTGAAACACTATATGTTGTGTTTGACCTAAAAAAAGAATACAGGATATAGATGCCTCTTTGTCGTATGATAGATGGCGGACAGAGAACGAGGACCTTATTCGCCCCATTTGGATGGATCTTCGAGCCCCTTGATTGGCTGCGAGGATTGTCCGCATGAGGGCCTATGGTTTTCGAAAACACAGATTGCGCGACGGCGCCGCAAGACAGGGGCAAGCCCTGCCGGGCATCGTTTGGCTCTGAAGCGCAATACGATTTCGACGCGAAAGAGGCAAGAGGATGAAGATCATCAAGCGCAGCGGCACCGAGGTTGTCTTTGACATCGATAAGATCGTCAATGCCATCCGCGCCGCAAACTTGGAGGTCGAGGAGAGCTCTCGTCTTACCGACCGCCAGGTGGTTTACGCGGCACAAAACGTCGCCGAGGCATGCGAGAACGCGGGCCACACCGTGTCGGTCGAGGAGATTCAGGATCTGGTCGAGGACGAGATTATGCGTCTCGACTGCTACGAAGTGGCCCGCCATTACATCATCTATCGTTATGTTCAGAGCCTGAAGCGCCAGAAGAACACGACCGACGACAAGATTCTGTCGCTGATTGAGTGCAACAACGAAGAGGTCAAGCAGGAGAACTCCAACAAGAACCCGACCGTCAATTCCGTTCAGCGTGACTACATGGCCGGCGAGATCTCCAAGGACCTGACTCAGCGTGTGCTGCTGCCCCAAGAGATCGTGGATGCCCATAATGAGGGCCTGATCCATTTCCATGATTCGGATTACTTTGCCCAGCACATGCACAACTGCGATCTGGTGAACCTGGAGGACATGCTCCAGAACGGCACTGTTATTTCGGGCACGCTGATCGAGAAGCCGCACAGCTTCTCGACTGCCTGCAACATCGCGACGCAGATCATCGCTCAGGTTGCTTCCTCCCAGTACGGTGGCCAGTCGATTTCGTTGACCCATCTTGCCCCGTTCGTCGAGGTGAGCCGTCAAAAGATTCGCGGCGAGGTCGCCCGCGAGCTCGAGGAGCTCGGCGTTTCCGCATCTCCCGAAAAGGTCCGCGAGGTTGTTGAGGACCGCCTGCGTGACGAGATCCGTCGCGGCGTTCAGACGATTCAGTATCAGGTCGTAACTCTTATGACCACCAACGGCCAGGCGCCGTTCGTGACGGTCTTTATGTATCTTAACGAGGCCCGTACGCCTCAGGAGAAGCACGACCTTGCCATGATCGTGGAGGAGACGCTTCGCCAGCGCTACGAGGGCGTTAAGAACGAGGCCGGCGTGTGGATTACCCCGGCATTCCCCAAGCTCATCTATGTACTCGAGGACGATAACGTTCACGAGAATTCCCCGTACTTCTACCTGACCCAGCTGGCTGCTAAGTGCACCGCCAAGCGCATGGTGCCCGACTACATCTCCGAGAAGAAGATGCGCGAGCTCAAGCTGTCGAAGGGCGAGACCGCGGGCAACGGCGACTGCTATACCTGCATGGGTTGCCGCAGCTTCCTGACGCCCGACCGCTCCGGTAACGGATTTAACAACGTGGCCAACGCGCTGAACTATGACCCGAACAAGCCCAAGTACTACGGTCGCTTTAACCAGGGCGTTGTGACCATCAACCTGCCCGATGTCGCGCTGAGCTCGCATCAGGACATGGACAAGTTCTGGAAGATCTTCGACGAGCGCCTTGAGCTGTGCCACCGCGCCCTGCTGTGCCGTCATGAGCGTCTGATGGGTACGCTTTCTGACGCCGCACCGATTCTTTGGCAGTACGGTGCCCTCGCCCGCCTGAAGAAGGGCGAGACGATCGACAAGCTGCTCGTGGGCGGTTACTCCACCATTAGTCTGGGTTATGCTGGCCTGTATGAGTGCGTCAAGTACATGACGGGCCACAGCCACACCGAGAAGGAGGGCACGCCCTTTGCCATGGCCGTCATGCAGCGCATGAACGACAAGTGCGCGGAGTGGAAGGCCGAAAGCGATATTGACTTCTCGCTGTACGGTACCCCGCTTGAGTCGACGACCTACAAGTTCGCCAAGTGCCTGCAGCGTCGTTTTGGCATCATCCCGGGCGTGACGGACAAGGGCTACATCACCAACAGCTACCACGTCCACGTGTCCGAGGAGATCGACGCATTCGACAAGCTCAAGTTTGAGGGCATGTTCCAGCAGCTTTCGCCGGGCGGTGCCATCTCCTACGTCGAGGTTCCCAACATGCAGGACAACCTCAAGGCTGTCATCCGCGTGATGCAGTACATCTACGACAACATCATGTACGCCGAGCTCAACACCAAGAGCGACTACTGCCAGGTGTGCGGCTACGACGGTGAGATCAAGATTGTCGAGGATGACGGCAAGCTGGTGTGGGAGTGCCCCAACTGCGGCAACCGCGATCAGGAGAAGATGAACGTCGCCCGTCGTACGTGCGGCTACATCGGTACCCAATTCTGGAACCAGGGTCGAACCGAGGAGATCCGCGACCGCGTGCTGCATCTCTAATAACCATCCCAGGCCGCCCCGTAGCGAGGCCCCGGGCCTTTACTCGCTATTTCGGACAGTCCTGGCTCACGACGGAGGCGCCACTGGCGCCTCCTGTTCGTGCGGAACTCATATCGAGCAAAGGCCCGGGGCCTCGCTACGGGGCGGCCAAGTTGATGTAGCTGAGATGCAGCATGCGGCCTGCTCACTCCTCGAAGTTCTTAGCGGAAATGAGTTGACTTGCAACAACGCTTTGCTTGCGATGGCGGTTGAGCTGCAACAAAGTTTTTATTGGACCTCGAACCCTATACTCGATGTTCGCTTCGTTCATTGAGTTACCCTTTGCATGAGGCCGGGACATATCGTCCCGCCCGCAGTTTCGCAGGCCGAAGGCCGAGAATGTTTGAGGACGGGATGATATGTCCCGGCCTCCCGGGAGAGTTACCTATGAACTACGCGAACATTAAGTATTTCGACATTGCTGATGGGGAAGGCGTTCGTACTTCTCTGTTTGTGAGCGGGTGCCGTCGCGGGTGCAAGAATTGCTTTAACTCCGTCGCGTGGGACTTTGCCGCGGGTGAAACGTTCGATCGTGCCGTCGAGGACAAGATTATCGAGAGCCTCGACCATCCCTTTATCGATGGCCTGACGATTCTGGGCGGCGAGCCTATGGAGCCCGAGAATCAGGTGGGGCTTGTTGACTTTATCGAACGCGTGCGTGCGGCCTATCCCGCGGGGTCGGGCAAGACCATTTGGTGCTTTACCGGCGACGTGCTCGAGGAGCTTATGCCGGGCGGTCGCCATCATACCGAGGTGACGAACCGTATCCTGGCCTGCCTCGACATGTTGGTGGACGGCCCGTTCGTTCAGGATTTGTACGATATCTCGTTGCGCTTTAGGGGCTCGAGCAATCAGCGCGTGATTGATATGAACGCCACGCGCGCCCGTGCTGTGCGCGAGGGCGTTGCGCTTTGTGATGCGGTTGAACTTTGGCGGGACGATCCAGTCTATTCGACCCATACTATGTAGCTTGTGGCCGATGCCAAAGGGCGTGGTACCATAGCGCGAACGCAAAATCGGAAAAGTGAGGCCCAGATGATCGATCAGGAAAAAGTCGAGGCCGCCATTAAGCTGTTGCTTGAGGGCATAGGCGAGGACCCAACTCGTGAGGGCCTGCTGGAGACCCCGGCGCGCGTTGCCCGTATGTATGGTGAGATCGCCGGCGGTATGGACCAGAGTGCCGAGGAGCACCTGTCCAAAACCTTTGCCGTCGCTTCGAACGATTTGGTTATCGAGCGCGACATCACGTTCTACTCGCTGTGCGAGCACCATTTGCTGCCGTTTTATGGCAAGGCCGCCATTGGCTATATCCCCAACGGCCGTGTCGCAGGGCTTTCTAAGCTTGCCCGCACGGTAGAGGTCTACGCCCGTCGTCTGCAGCTGCAGGAGCAGTTGTGCGCACAAGTTGCCGATGCCCTCATGGAGTATCTCGCTCCCCAGGGAGCGATTGTGCTCATGGAAGCTGAGCATATGTGCATGACCATGCGCGGCGTGCAAAAGCCTGGCACCAAGACCGTGACGCTCGCTCGCCGCGGCGTCTTTGAGACCGATCCCGCGCTCGAGGAGCGGTTCTTTAGGATGCTGGGCCGTTAGCATGAGGGTCGTCAACGACTTTACATCGAAGACCGATGAGGGGACGTCGCGTCGCGGCTTTATGGCTTCGGGCCTGACTCCCTTTGGTGCCATGCCTCGCATTGATTACATTTGTGCCAACGGGCTGTTCCGGCGGCACCTGGGCAACATTGCACAGTTGGAATCGGGGCGCATCTTCTGCCGCCACGGTATTGACCATCTTCTCGATGTCGCTCGCATTATGTGGATCAAGAATCTCGAGGAACAGCTCGAATTTGACCGTGAGGTCATCTACGCCACGGCACTTCTTCACGATATCGGCAAAGATGAACAGTATGAATCGGGTATATCCCATGATGTTGCAAGCGAACGCGTCGCTGATGCGATTCTCGGCGGCATGCCCGATGATGTGGCGTTTGAGCCGGCCGATGCCGCAGCCATTAAGACGGCCATTCTGGGCCATCGAAAGCTGCGTGTGAACAGCCAACCGCTTGAGCGTCTGCTCTATGCAGCCGACAAAGCGTCGCGCGCCTGCTTTGCATGTCCCGCGCGCAATGCTTGCAACTGGAGCGAGGATAAAAAGAACCTGTCGATTCGCGTGTAGTTAGTTTGCGCGGTCGGGGTTCTAAACGAAGGAGACGATCGCGATGAGCAACAAGAAACTGCCCGAGAATGCAACCAAGACTGAAGGCGCCGAGCTCGCCCGCCGTGGAAGGGGCGAAATATCCACCGCAACGGCGGTACCCCACGTGAGCTATGACGATCTGCGCCATGCCGACCGCATCACCGTTGAAGGTCTTGAGGTTTTTGCTAACCACGGCGTATATCCCGAAGAGAACGCGCTGGGCCAGAAGTTCATCGTGTCCCTGGTGCTCTATGCCGACCTGCGTGCAGCGGGGGAGCACGATAACCTGGACGCCTCGATTGACTACGGCTCGGTATGCCACGATGTCGATGGCTATCTGCGCGAGCATACGTTTAAGCTCATCGAGGCTGCAGCCGAGGGTGTGGCCCAGATGCTGCTGCGTCGTTACCCCCTGCTGCTTGGCGTGCACGTTAAGCTCGATAAGCCTTGGGCGCCCGTCGGTCTTCCCCTGGCAAGCTGCGGTGTCGAGATCGAGCGCGTGCGCTAGTCGACGCTAGAGCTTGTTGAGGGGCGGCTGCTTGAGCCGCTGCGACAGAGCTCTATTGTTGGGACAGTACGTGTCGAGCAGGGCGTGAAACCGCTGATTGTGGCTTGGCTCGAGCAAATGGACGAGCTCGTGGGCGACAACCATGTCAAGGCACTCGACGGGGTAGGCGGCAAGTTCGCGTGCAATGCGAATGGTGCCGGTTTTGGGCGTGCATGAGCCCCAGCGCGTTTTCATGCTACGTACGGAAACGCGGGAAACGGCGACACCCATTGCGATTTCGTACGCGCGCGCCATATCGCGCAGCGCCGTGGTGACCTCGGATGCATAGAGCTGGTCGATGCGGGTCTGGAGCTCATCGGACGTCAGGCCGTCGAGGGTTGCGCGCCGCTTGGCCTGTGGGCGTTCGTTCGATTTGTCGGCACCCATAAAACTTGCGAAGGTGGCCTGCTTGGGCCGCGGTGCGGGTGATGCAAAGTTGCGATCGAGCGCATCTTGTACCGTGATGGGCTTGCCCCAAAGTGCAATGATGGACGAGGGGCTGAGCGGCTCTCGTGCCGTCGCCTGACGTTGCTCGCGCTGGGCAAGTCGACTGATAATCCAGGCGCTGTTGCGCTTCACAAACGCTTCGATACGCTCGCGGCTGGCGTCGAGCGGTGCACTGGTGTGGACCTCACCGCTCGATGTGACGCGTAGGTTGAAGTTCTTGACGCGCTTTTTGGTAACGACGACGGGGATGGATGTGCCATCCGGTCGGGATACGGTAATCGTAAATTGCTGCGTCAAAAGCGGTCCTTCAGATTGGGGACGGGCCGCATGTCGACCGTTCGGCATGCGGCCCGCTCAGGGGATGTGAAATTAATAACGCTCGAAGAAGGCAAGGGCATTATCGCTGCAGAGCTTCTGCATCACGGTCTTGCCAAAGTGCTTGGAGAGCATGTTCTGGAACTCGGGCATCTTGCTGGCATCGGAGAGGAAGGCGGGCACCGTGGCACCGTCCCAGTCGCCGCCGAGCGCGATGACATCCTCGCCGCCCAGGTCGAGCCAGTGCTCGATATGTGCCGCTAGCTGGTCGAAGGTGACGTCTGCGGCGGTCTTGTCGGTTGCGTCGTTGGAAAGGAACTCGCTGCAGTAGTTGAGGCCGACGATACCGCCCATGTCGCGAATGGTGCGGAACTGGTCGTCGGTAAGGTTGCGTTTGACGCCGCAAACCGCACGGGAGTTGGAGTGGCTGGCGACGAAGGGACGCGTGGCGTGGGCGACAACCTCGTCAAAGCACTCATCGTTGAGGTGGGAGACGTCGAGTACCATGCCGGCGTGCTCCATCTGCGTAAGTGCCTCGATGCCGGCGCCGGTGAGGCCGGCGTGGGTGTCGTGGCCGCTCGCGAGCGGCCCCTGCGCATTCCAGCTGAGTGACGACATAAGCACGCCCAAGCTCTTGAGCACTTCGATCAGCGCGGGGTCCTCGGCAAAGAACGTGGCGTTTTCGATGGTGTGGATGCAAGCGACCTTGCCGTCCTTGAGCGCGGGGCGAATGTCTGCGGCGCTGCGCACGTTGACCATACGGTCGTGGTTGAGCATTGCCTGGCCGCTCATATGCGCCATGATCTGCGCCTGGAAGCGCGCGGCGTGGGCGGTGGGAATCTCGTCGGGGACAAACGTGGCGAAGCACTGTGCCCACGGCGTGTTGCCGATCTTTGCGAGCGAGATGGCACAGGCGTTACCCTCGATGAGGTCGAAATCTTGCGGATGCGTTTCGTCGCCGGGGAAATAGCCGTCGGTGCCGGCGGTAAAGCGCAGGTCGAGATCGAGCGTGGCCCAGCCGATGCGGTCGGCGGTGTCGCAGTGTAGGTCAAATACGGGATATGCCATGGTTCCTCCGGTTGCAGCGTTTCTTTGCAAACTGTCATTGAATTGTATGACTAGGGTATAGTTAGCGCCATATGTTCACGGCGGCCCGCGTTGTGCGCCGCCCTTATCACGGAGGTTACCATGTCCAACCAGGGCAAGAAGGTCAAGACCCATTATCGCGGCACGCTCGACGACGGCACGCAGTTCGATAGCTCCTACGATCGCGGCGAGCCGCTGGAGTTCACCTGCGGCGCCGGTCAGATGATCAAGGGCTTCGACGCCGCTGTTGTCGATATGCAGGTGGGCGAGAAGAAGACCGTGCACATTCCTGCTGCCGATGCCTATGGCGAGCACAATCCCGAGATGGTTCTGACCTTCCCGGCCGAGCAGGTTCCCAACATCGAGCAGATCGAGAAGGGCATGAAGCTCTTCCTGTCCACGCCGAGCGGCATGCCTGTCCCCGCCGTCGTCATTGACGTGACGCCCGAGGCCGTGACGCTCGACGCCAACCACGAGCTGGCCGGCAAGGACCTCAACTTTGATATCGAGCTCGTCGCGGTCGAGGGTTAGAGCATGCCTGAGCGCTTGGTTTCGACGACATGCTTGGGAAATCTCAACGATCCGTCCTATGAACTCCTGCTTCGCCGGAAGCTGGGCGGCGTCTTTGAAGTTGACGAGCTGCTGCTCGATTGGGACCAGGCTGATGTATACGCGTTTGTGGGCGTGACGGAGCTGGGGCGCACGGTCGATGTTCGGCTGGATACTGCCGACGGCGGTCGTTTTGTCGACGGCGACGTGCTCGCCGTCGACCGTTCGGGCGTGGTGCCCGTGGCGGTTGTTGTGCGCCTGCGCAGCGCCGAGGTTTATTTGGTCGAAGTTGACCGCTTGGACCCGATTGCGCTCGCGCATGCGTGCTGGGAGATCGGCAATATGCATGCGCCGCTTTTTCGAGGCGATTCGGACGAGCATACCGTGCGCATGTATACGCCGGTGCAGCCTGTTTTGGGCCGCATGCTCCGGGGCGTCGAGGGCGTTCGGCTCTCGACGGTTACCCGTGAACTCGATTCGGACCGGCGCTTTGCGTCGAGTGCGGCGGATGCCGTTGTGAGTATGGCTCCAGACTTTACGATCGTAAAGAAGGCGCGCGGCTAAGCACGCATATGCGCAAGACGGGCTTTGAGGGGCGACCAATCAAGGTCCGTCTTGCTGTTGATAGGAGGCTTTGGGGGAACATATGGGTCTTGAGGGAATCAAGCTGATTGCCTGCGATTTGGACGGCACGTTGCTGCATCCGGGGGAGCGCGAGCCGCGTTCCGAGGCCTTTGAGCTTATCGATGAGCTGCATCGTCGCGGTATCGTGTTTATGCCGGCGAGCGGTCGTCAATATGCGAGCTTGCGCTATCTGTTTACCCCGGTGGCCGATGAGCTCGCCTATGTATGCGAGAACGGAGCCCTGGTGATGAGCGAGGGGCGTGCCGTTGTCAAGCGCTCCATGGAGCGTAGCCTTGCTATGGATATCGCGAATGCCGTGGTTGCGTATCCCCATGCCGACGTGACCCTTTCGTGTGAGGGACACCTCTACACCATGAGCGGCAACGATGCGTTCGTCGACCATTTGCGCTATGAGGTCCACTGCGATGTGGCGGTGGTCGACCGCCCCGAGGACATTGACGAGGATGTCATTAAGATTGCGTTTCAAACGCCTGAGACAGAGCAGCCGGCGGCGCTGGAGTATTTTGTGCGTCGCTTTAGCGATCGGGTTGATGTGATGACGTCGGGAACCGAATGGACGGACTTTATCGGCTTTGATTCGGGTAAGGGTTCCGCGCTTGCCGATTACGGTCGTGCCCTGGGTATTTCGCCCGATGAGATGATGGCGTTTGGCGACAATGAGAACGATCGCGATATGCTCAACGTCGTGGGCCATCCCTATCTGATGGAGAGCTGCAACCCCACCATGCGCGACATCAACGACCGCGTCCGTTACGTGCGCACGGTCGAAGAAGAACTGCGCCGTCTGCTCGCCGAGTAGGTTTTCGCGACATACCTAGAAATCTACCTACAGTCGGGGCAGAGACCCTCGAAGATGGTGTAGTGCGACGTGACGTGCCAGCCGATTTGCTCGGACGCCTTGGCGTCGAGCTGGGCATCGAAGGGGAGCGGTACGTCGATGACGCGGCTGCACGAGGTGCAGATGATATGCGCATGCGGCTCGATCGTGCGATCGAAGCGGCTGCCGCCCGGCGTCTTGATGGAGAGGATTTCGCCTGCGTCGGCCAAGAGATTGAGATTGCGGTAGACCGTACCGCGGCTGATTTTGTCATCCTGCGCGCGCACGACGTTGTAGATTTCGTCGGCGGTGGGATGGTTATAGCTTTGGCGCACGGCGTCAAGAACCAGCTTTCGCTGCCTGGTATTCCTTCTTTGCACCGCCATGCGCCTCGCCTCTTTTCTATTAACGGTCGTAGGTAAATGATACCGTATTTAGCACACAATACTAATAATGAGGACTGAAACCGTCTTCATTGGCAAGTGGGGCTCGGGCCTGGGCGTCTACGAGGCGAAAACGCGATCCCATGCGCTCATAGGAGGCATGAAGCGCCTCGAGATGAGATAGGACGTTTGCCGGAGCTCCCTGTATCTCCATCTCGACTGAGCCGTCTTCCATGTTACGCACCCAGCCGGTGAGTGCGCGTGCCTGTGCGAGGTTGGTGTTGGTAAAGCGAAAACCAACGCCTTGGACTTGCCCCGCCCAGCGCAGGAAATAGCGCAGGGGAGTGTCTTGAGTGGCCTCGTCGCTTGCGAGTACGGTAAGCCTGCGGCGCAGCTCGAGCTCGACGTTTGATGGTTTTTGAGGCTCTCGACTGCCGCCGGTGACGCTGGAGAAGAACGTATCGAAGAGGCCCATCGCTATGCCTGCTTGCCTGCGTCGGCCGGGAAGGTAATGCCGGCCTGCCGGCGCACGGCATCCATGATACGCAGTGAGACGAGCGTGACATCGCGGTAGTGGCCAAGCTCGTGGCGTCCTGCCGGGGTCTCCCAAATCTCTTCCTTAACGTTATCGATGCCGCCGATGGCGGTGATAAAGTCTGTGAGTTCGTATTCCATAGTGTTGCTCGATTTGGGCAGGTCGAGCACGCGGCCGTTCTCGTCCTGTTCGCGCGGTGCCTCGGTCGCCGAGCCGCGTACAACGTCGCCGCGATAGTCGATGCGGACGTTGCGGGGCGTGGACAGATGGTCGATCTGGATAGTGCCACGCTCGCCTTCTATCTGCGAGGGCAGCAGGTCATTCGTAATTTTGGAGTGCGCGAGCTCGACGGAGATGCGGCCACCGCCGTAGCTGGCGAGGATGGAACCGCAGCCGTCGATGGGGCCGTGCGTGAGCTGTCGCGTGGTGGGGTCGAGCAGAGTAGTCATGCTCGTAAGGCCGGAGGGCATGCCGAAAATCTCGACCATGGGCTCGACGGTGTAGACGCCAATGTCCATGAGGGAACCCGATGCCATATTGCAGTCGAAGATATTGGTGGCGCGTCCCGCGAGAATCTCGTTGTAGCGCGAGGAATACTTGCCAAAGCGCAATGAGGCGCGGCGGATGGGGGCGATCTCGCCCAGGGCGTCCTCGATGGCGTGGAAGGCGGGATCGTGGAGGGGACGCATGGCCTCGAGGGCCACGACACCTGCTGCCTCGGCAGCGCGGAAGACTTCCAGCGCCTGTGCTTCGGTGGCGCAGAAGGGTTTCTCGACGATGACGTGCTTGCCACCGGCGATGCAGGCGAGCGCCTGCTCGTAATGGAGCGCATTGGGGCTGCCGATGTAGACGGCATCGACGCCGGCGGCTGCCGCAAGCTCATCGAGTGACGTAAAGTTTCGCTCGCCGCCGTGCTCGGCAGTAAAGGCGGCGCCGCGCTCGGCATTGCGCGAGAGCGTGCCTACGAATACGGCCTGGTCGTTGGCATTGACGACCTGAATAAAGTCGTCGGTGATCATGGACGTGCCGATGGTTGCGATACGCAGCATGTGTCCCCCTTGCGTTGTTTGGCCTACAGGACGAGTGTAGCGCGGGAGGACACAAAAGCGTGCGAAAACGCCGTTACAGGTCGCTCTCGTTAAAGCCGGTGTCGATATCGAGGTTGCTGCCGTCGGCTGCCGTGGTGGCGAGCTCATCGCAGCGCTCGTTGAGCTCGTGGCCGGCATGTCCCTTAACCCAGATGAACTCCACCTTGTGCTTGCTTTTGGCGGCAAGCAGGCGCTCCCACAGGTCGCGGTTCTTGACGGGCTGCTTGTTGGCAGTTTTCCACCCGCGCTTTTTCCAGCCGTCGATCCAGTGTTTATTGAAAGCGTTGACGACGTACTGCGAATCGGAATGGACCTCGACCTCGCAGGGGCGGTTAAGCGCCTCGAGCGCCACGATGACCGCCATGAGCTCCATGCGGTTGTTGGTGGTCTTGGCGTAGCCGCGCGAAAGCTCGGAGGTGAAGGTCTTGCCGGCGGGGTTGGTGTATTTGAGCACGGCGCCGTAGCCGCCGCGTCCCGGATTTGATCGGGCCGAGCCGTCGGTGTAGATGATGACCTTCACATGGTTCCTTTCGTTGGGTACGTTTCGTGTGAGTGACCATTGTAGCGCCGCGTTCGCCGAGGGCTAGCAATCTACCATATCTACCCTGTCCTCAGATGGCTGGTTTTCTTGGATGATGCGGTCGAGCTCGTCGAGGTATTGCTGCAACAGGGGAGAGGGCTTGCGTTCATCGTGCATGATATAGCCTACGTGCATCGTCGGGGCATCTGCCAGTGGAATCGATGCCATGCCCCATTGCATTTCGTTTGAGAGCACGCCGGTGGAGAGCGTGTAGCCGTTCGAGGTGATCAGCAGGTTGGTGAGCGTGCCGCGGTCAGAGACTCGAATGTTGCGATCGCAGGGGATGTAGCTAAACGGCTCCTCGGCGTAATAGAAGGAGTTCGAGGTGCCTTGCTCAAAGCTGTAGCGCGTATA
>DAWDVX010000010.1:11906-36440 GCA_052346145.1 Collinsella sp. | reverse complement strand
GTAAGGTCGGCAAGGGACAGCTGAGGGCGGCGTGCGAGCGGGTGGCGCTCGCTAACGAAGACGTGGACCGTTGCGTCGAAGAGGGGATGGAAGCTTGCGCGGGCATCGGCGAAGGCCTTCTGCAGAACGCGGGCGTTAAAGTCATCCAGATACAGAATGCCGATATCGCTGCGAAACGCGCGGACGTCATCGATGATCTGCGATGTGGTGGTCTCGCGCATGATGAACTCGAACTTGCTGTCGCGGCAGCGCTCGACCACGTTGACAAAGGCCTCGACCGAAAAGGCGTAGTGCTGGGCGGAAATGGCGAGGCGGGCTTGCGGGGTGCCGCCGTCCTCGTAGCGCGCCTCGAGCATATCGGCCTGCTCTACGACTTGACGCGCATAGCCCAAAAGCTCGGTGCCGTCGTTGGTGAGCGTGACGCCGCGGCTGGAGCGCGTAAAGATCTCCAGATGGAGTTCCTGTTCCAGGCTTTTGACGGCGTTTGAGATGTTGGACTGAGCGGTATAGAGGCGCTGAGCTGCGGCGTTGATTGAGCCGGACTCTGCCACGGCAATCAGAAAACGAAGCTGCTGAAGGGTCATCGACGCCATCCTTTCGATTGCTATCTATAAAACCGATAACAGGTTAGCGCTTTTAAGTGATTGACCGAGCGAAACAATGCTCGTACTATTCAAAACACACAAAGGCGGTAGGTAATTAAACCGACCACGGAACCGGGATGCGAAAGGAGGCCCGCATATGAATTGCTTACCAAGACGAATGCCGGGCTCCTGTTTGCGCCCGTTGGCGTGATCAGGAGACAGCGACTTACTTCTCTCTAATTTGTTTACTTTTGTTCGATCAAGGAGATCATCATGAGCCAGTTCATCAACAACCCCGAGCACACCTTTGGTTTCGATACCCTGCAGCTTCACGTTGGCCAGGAGAGCGCCGATCCCGCATCCGACTCCCGCGCCGTGCCTATCTACCAGACCACGAGCTATGTGTTCCGCAACTCCCAGCACGCCGCCGACCGCTTTGGCCTTGCCGATGTTGGTAACATCTACGGCCGTCTGACCAACTCCACCCAGGGCGTCTTCGAGGACCGTATCGCCGCACTCGAGGGTGGCGTGGCAGGTCTCGCCGTCGCCTCCGGTGCTGCTGCCATCACCTATACCCTGCAGGCTCTTGCCCAGGCCGGTGACCACGTGGTTGCCCAGAAGACCATCTACGGTGGCTCCTACAACCTGCTGGAGCATACGCTCTCCCAGTTTGGCGTCGAGACCACGTTTGTCGACGCTCATAACCTGGACGAGGTCGAGGGCGCCATCAAGGACAACACCACGGTCATCTATCTCGAGACGCTCGGCAACCCCAACTCCGACATCCCCAACATCGACGCCATCTCCGAGATCGCCAAGAAGCACGGTCTGCCGGTTGTCGTCGACAACACTTTCGGCACCCCGTATCTGTTCCGCCCGCTGGAGCATGGTGCCAACATCGTCGTCCACTCCGCAACCAAGTTCATCGGCGGCCACGGCACCTCGCTGGGCGGCGTGATCGTCGACGGCGGTAACTTCGATTGGAAGGCGAGCGGAAAGTACGCGCAGATCGCCGAGCCCAACCCCTCCTACCATGGCGTCTCGTTTGCCGAGGCTGCCGGTCCCGCCGCCTTCGCAACCTATGTCCGCGCCATCCTGCTGCGTGACGAGGGCGCCTGCATCAGCCCGTTCAACGCCTGGGTCCTGCTCCAGGGCACCGAGACTCTGTCGCTGCGCGTTGACCGTCATGTCGAGAACACCAAGAAGGTCGTTGAGTTCCTGGCTGGTGACAGCCATGTTGCCAAGGTGAATCACCCGAGCCTGCCTGAGCACCCCGATCACGAGCTCTATCAGAAGTACTTCCCCAACGGCGGTGCCTCGATCTTTACCTTTGAGATTAAGGGTGGCCAGGAGGCAGCTTGGAAGTTCATTGATCATCTGCAGGTGTTCTCGCTGCTCGCCAACGTGGCCGACGTCAAGTCGCTCGTCGTGCACCCGGCTACCACCACGCACTCCCAGCTGTCTGCCGAGGAGCTCGCCGAGCAGAACATCACGCCCTCCACGATCCGTCTTTCCATCGGTACCGAGAATGCCGAGGATATCATTTGGGATCTGAAGCAGGCCTTCGCCGCGCTGGACGAGTAAGGCGACTTGTGCAAGGACCCCTTGCGACTCGATAGGTATAACTGTATAAAATGCCTGCTCAAGGCGCCTGTGCGAACAATGGTTGCACAGGCGCCTTTTTTGCATAGAGAGGGCGCAAACACAGGGTTTTTGACACGCTTTATGCATTCGAGTTGTGGAAAACTCCTGTTGAGAGGATGTGAGTTTTACGCAATTGACGTGCGCCTTTTAAGTAAAACCGCAGGTCGCGATTTGCTCGGGGTACTATGCAGCGCGATCGAATCACACGCAGCTCAAACGCAGCAAAAACGCACTACGGAGGTTTCCAGCTACATGAGGATTGATTCACGAAAACCGAAAGCCGCCGCCCTTTCCGCCGCTCTGACCGTGGCACTTTTGGCGGGCGCCGGTGCAACTGATGCCCACGCCGCAACACTGTCCGATACGGTTGGATCTACGCCGTCCGAGACGACGCTGGTGCAGCCCGTTGACTATCGCGGCGATGGTTATGGTTCCATGCAGGAGTGGAACGCCTCGATGGAGGCCAAGCGCGATTCCCTGGAGATGCGCGCTCAGATCATCATGAACATGTACGGTGACTATGCCACCGATGACGAGCGCGCTGTGCTGCAGGGCTGTATCGATGGCGCGGGCAGCCTGTTGACGATGGGGGAGGTCGATGCGAAGTCGACCGAGCTCGATGAGCTGCGCACTGCGCTTGAGGATGCCAAGCGCGAAGCGCTCGAGGCTGCTGCCGCCGAGGCGGAGGCTGCCGAGGCCGCCCAGGCTTCGTACTACAACGCCGGTTACACTTCGTCCTACGCGTCTGCCGCGTCCTGCGCGAACGGATCGGGCCTGACGCGCTCTGCGGGTGTCAATAACTACAACGGGCGCCGCGAGACCTATTACAGCAGCAATGTGCTTTATCACTATCGCACGGGCGAATGGACTCAGGATTCTGAGGGCTTTTGGCGCGATTCCGACGGCTATTACGTTGTTGCCGCGGGCGATATGGCCCAGGGCTCGACCTTTACGGGCTCCAAGGGTGATTGCAAGGTCTATGACTCCGGCTGCGCTGCCGGAACCACCGACTACTACACCGGTTGGTAATTTTTCTGCATCACGGATATTTGGCGGACGGGCGTCTTTACCGAGCTTTAGGGCAACGTAAGGACGTCCGTTCTATGTATGCGTTTGAGTTAACAGAGCCCTTACCGTAGCGGTACGCTGGGCGAATGGATGCGGAGCACACTGGTTCTTGAGAAATAAGGTCTTTCTCTTGGAGGAAGTGGTCTTGTGAATGCTCGAGATATTACCGTTGCCGCCGTCGCGTTGATGCTTGGCTGCCTTGGTCCCACGGCCGCGCTCGTCGCGGGCATGCAGGGGACATGCGGGGCTGCTCCTATCGTGGTCGGCGTACTGATCGCGGCCACGCTGCTGGGAAGCGCCGGTGTTGTCCTTTGTCGCGACGATGAGGACGAGGTTCCGGAGTCGCAACGCTAGCTGTTGTGAGATTGACCGCCGGTCATAGACGAAGATGAAAGCCGCCGTAAGGGGAGTGCTCCTTGCGGCGGTTTTGCTGCTAAGGCTGTTGAATGCGGCGCGTTGGCGTTACCAGCTTGCCTCGATATCGCGAATGCGCTGATAGAGCCATTCGTTCTGCGGAACCTGGATATCGTGCTTGGCCGCGAGGCGGCGGACGGTGCCCGCGAACTCCTCGACCTCTGTTTTGCGCTGCGCGATGCGGTCCTGAGCCATTGAGGGCATACCGGCGGGGTCGATTCCCTCGATGAGGTGCACCATTTGCGTCAGGTCTGCTTCGGTCAGCTCAACGCCCTCGGCGTTGGCAACCGCAAGCGTCTCGCGCATGGCGGAGACAAAACAGCGGCGCTGCTCGGAGCCCGGCTCCGTGGCGCTTCCGTAGGTCCCGCCGTAGGCCATGCAGGTCTGGTTGATGCCGTCGTTGAGCATGAGTTTGGCCCACATGCGGTGCGCAATATCGCGCTCGACGGTATGGGCGATGCCGCAGCGCGTGTAGAGCCCGTCGATAGCGGCGACGGTCGCGGGGTCCGTGCCGGCCGCCGCGCCAAAGCGGATCTCGCCCGCATTGGTAAAGGTGAGCGCGCCGTTGAGGAACACGGCGTCCATGCCCTGGCAGATACCAAGAACGGTATGCTCCCAGCCAAAGCGTTCGGCAATCTTTTGCTCGCTCGTAATGCCGTTGCATAGCGAGGCGATGAGCGTGTTGGGTCCCACGACGCGCTCCATAGTCTTGAGTGCTTGGTCGAGACCGGTGGTCTTGACTGTCAGGATGACCAGATCGGCGGGCGTCGCCTCGCTGGCGCGGACGGACGTGAGATCGCAGGACTTGCCGTTGACAGTGAGCGCATCGCCCGCGTGACGCTCAAAACGGGTGTCATCCATGATGTATTCGACGGCGTCGTTGCCGAGCGCCCGGGCGATCATGCTGCCGTAGAGCAGGCCGACGCCGCCCTTGCCGATAAAGGCGACCTTGTTGATCTGCATGTGAATCATCTCCCCATGTAAAAGGCGCCCGCGTAAGGGGCGCCTGATGGATTGTATGCTGCCAGGGTGATTGGTGGGTGCGCGGGGCGGCTGTTATAAAAAAGAAACGTTTGCCTGGACGCTACGCTGCAGGGCAGACCGCAAAGACATGCGCGTGGTCATGCCCGGCTCCTTTCATCGGGCTTTTTGCTGATGTTAAAGCGGTGCCGTGACAGCTCGATTTCTGCTGCGTTACGATACGTTCTCGATTGCGATTCCACGATGTTTCGGCTGCGTGACCATTGTGTTTCGCCTTGCCGGGGCGCTGATGGCGAAGGGAGGGGCCGTGCAATATCGCGTTGACCCCAAAAGCGGCAACCGTATCTCGGCGTTGGGTCTGGGCTGCATGAGGTTTCCCGGTGCGCCGGGACGTCCGGATGCGAAGACAGCCGATGCCATCATTTCCCGTGCGGTGGAGCAGGGGATTAATTATCTGGACACCGCGTATCTCTATCCCGGTAACGAGGCGTGCGTGGGCGCCTCGCTTGAGCGCTTGGGGCTGCGTGACCGGGTGTTGCTGGCGACCAAGTTGCCGCATGCTTCGTGCAAGTGCGCGGAGGATTTCGACCGGTTCTTCGATGAGCAACTGCGGCGCCTGCGGACCGACCATATCGACTATTACCTCATGCATAACATTACCTCGCCCGCCCAGTGGGAACGTGTGGTGGCGTTGGGCATTGAGGACTGGATCGCGTGTCAAAAGGCGGCGGGGCGCATTCGCCAGATTGGTTTTTCGTACCACGGCAGCGCGGTGGATTTCCTGACGATGCTTGACGCATATGACTGGGATTTTTGCCAGATACAGTACAACTATGCCGGCGAGCGTTACCAAGCGGGAACGGCAGGACTCATGGCGGCTGCGGAGCGCGGGCTCGCGGTGTTTGTGATGGAGCCACTGCTGGGCGGGCGTTTAGCGGGCAAGCTGCCGCCACGGGCCCGCGCTGTGCTCGATAGTGCCCGTGACACGCATTTGCGCACTCCTGCCGCCTGGGGTCTTTCGTGGGTCTGGAATCATCCTCAGGTGACGATGCTGCTTTCGGGTATGACCGATATCGCGCAGGTGGATGAGAACGCGGTGTTGGCCGATCGGGCCCTGCCGGATTCGATGACTGCCAACCAGCTCGACACGATCGCGCACGTGCTGGATGAGTTTGAAAAATCGAATCGCGTGCCCTGCACGGGATGCGGCTATTGCATGCCGTGCCCTAAAGGAATCAATATCCCTGGATGTTTTGCCGCCTACAACGCAAGCTATGCGCACAGCTGGTTTACGGGTCTATCGCAGTACTTTACGGCGAGCGCGGTGCGCACAAGCGAGGCCAAGCTGGTGAGCAATTGCGTCAAGTGCGGCAAATGCGCGCGCCACTGCCCACAGCATATCGATATCCCCGAGCGTCTCGATGACGTGCGCCGACGTTTCCAGCCTGGCCCCGTGACGGCCGCGCTTAAAGCCTTTTGCAAGACGTGCTCCTGATGCCCCTTTTATAACTTGCGGTGGAATAGTTCCTGTTTGCGGCAGAATAGGGGCCAAACAGGAACTATTCCACCGCAACTGAAGGGGGCTGTCGTGGGCCATCGGGATTCATGTGATGATTTACGTGAGGTTCGTTGGGGCGTTTTGGGCGCTGGGCGCATTTCGCATCGATTTGCATCGTCGCTCAAGGAGGTGGACGGGGCACGGCTTGTGGCTGCCGCCGGTCGCACTCCTTCGCATGTTGAGGAGTTTTGCAGGGCGTTTTCGATTGATGCCGCGCACAGTTATGCCACGGCTGACGATAGCGGCGATGCGGCTTATGATGCGCTGATTGCCGTCCCCGATGTCGACGCAATCTACTTGGCTCTTCCACATGGCATGCATACGCATTGGGTCTGTCGGGCACTGCGCGCGGGAAAGGCCGTACTGTGCGAAAAGCCGGCCGTTTTGAATGAAGAAGAGGCTCATGCGATCGCCTCCGTTTCCCGTGAGCGCGGCGTACTGTTTATGGAGGCGATGAAGAATCGGTTTTGCCCGATGCGCACTCGCGTGAAGGACTTGCTTGCGTCGGGTGAGCTTGGCCGTATTGTCTCGATTGAAAGCGTGCAAAAGCTCGATTACGGCGAGCCTCCTTCGGGCTATCTGCTTGATTCGTTGCAGGGCGGCTGTCTATATGACATGGGCTGCTATGCGGTCGGTTGGTTTGAGGATTTGCTCGCGGGCGCGTGCGAGGTTTCATCCCGTGAAGTTCGCTGGCGTGACGTATCAGGCGGCCGCGTCGATTGGGCCGACGAGATCCGTATGAGCGTCGGCGGTATACCCATTCATATGGTGTGCGACGGCAAAGCAACATATGAAAGCCGCTTAACGATTGTCTGTGAGCGAGGCTCGTTGGAAATCGAGCGTCTCCATCGCCCCGAGCTCGCCCATGTGAAGTATTCCGACGGTCGAACGCTCGAAATAAATGCCCCGTTTGAGATCGATGATTTCTACGGCGAAATCCAGCATGCGACCCAGCTCATTCGGGCGGGGAAACTCGAGAGTCCCGTCATGCCCCTTGCCGCCACGCAGCGCTGCGCGCGCATTATCGATGCGATTCGCTTGAAACTTTAGTGCGTGGGGGCATGGCGCCAGCGCCTGGAATGCCTTGGAGGCCTTTGCCCCTGATGCCCCTTTTATAACTTGCGGTGGAATACGGTCTGTTTGCGCCAAAATAGGGCACCAATAGACCGTATTTCACCGCAACTGATGAGGAGGGAGCTGGAGATGCTGACGATTGGGTGTCATCTTTCGACGACGAAGGGCTATCGGGCGATGGGGGAGACGGCGCTATCCATTGGCGCCAATACCTTTGCGTTCTTCACGCGCAACCCGCGCGGCGGCAAGGCGAAAGACCTTGACATGGATGACGTGGCGGCATTGCGTGACCTTATGGCGCAAAATGATTTTGGCCCGCTCGTGGCGCATGCCCCCTATACCTATAACCCCTGCTCTGCCAAGGAGCGGGCGCGCGAGTTTGCCCTTGAGGCCATGGCCGAGGACCTGCAGCGTCTGGAAGCACTGCCCGGTAACTACTACAACTTCCATCCCGGCGCGCATGTGGGACAGGGGGCCGATGCTGGTATTCAGATGATCGTCGATACCTTGTGTCAAGTGATGTTCGAGGGACAGCAGACGACGGTACTGCTCGAGACCATGGCGGGCAAGGGCACCGAGGTTGGCCGTAGCTTTGAAGAGTTGGCGCGCATCATTGAGGGTGTTGCCGCCAAGCGCCCCGAGCTGTCCGATAAGCTGGGCGTGTGCCTGGACACCTGCCACGTGAGCGATGCCGGCTACGACATCATCCATAATCTGGACGGCGTGCTCGATGAGTTCGACCGAGTGGTGGGTATCGACCGCTTGCATGCCGTACACATCAACGATTCGAAGAACCCCTGCGGCGCCCACAAGGACCGCCATGAGTGTATCGGCAAGGGCTACCTTGGCAGCGAGGAACTTGGTGGCGGTTTGCAGATTATGCACAATATTGTATCGAATGACCGTTTACGTGCGCTGCCATTCATTTTGGAGACGCCGAACGAACTTGCAGGTTATGCAGCGGAAATTACCCTGTTACGCTCGTTGCAGCAGTAATGACTGTCGCAAAGTGGAGTGCTCCATTCACGTTATGGGTTTGTTTCAATCAGTTTTCTAATTGCAGATTTGCAATTACGGGTGCATAATAGCCAACAGTTTTTGCAGACCTCTGAATCAAGTGGGGTCACCGGAAGGAGACTGATTATGAAGCTCAAGAAGCTTGGCGCATTTGCCGCCACGGGCGCCATGGCGCTCGCCCTTGCACTGACGGGTTGCGGCTCGTCCAACGCCACCTCTGGTTCCGATGCCGGTTCCAGCAGCTCTGACGACGTGAAGGTCGAGAAGGTCGACGGCTCCAAGGAGTACGCGCTCGTCAAGGACGGTACGCTGACCGTCGGCACCTCTGCCGAGTATGCGCCGTTTGAGTACAAGGACGACAACGGCGACTACCAGGGCTTTGACCTTGAGCTTATCAAGGCTATCGCCGACAAGCTGGGCCTGGACGTCGAGTATGTCAACAACGACTTCGACACGCTGGTTCCGGGTGTTGCTTCGGGCGCCAAGTACGACGTCTCCATCGCTGCTATCACTGATACGCCCGAGCGTGAGAAGGAAGTCGCTTTCTCCGACTCCTACTACATGGACGATCAGGCTATCGTGACCAAGGTCGACAACACCGACATCACGGCCGATAACTACAGCGAGAAGCTCAACAACGCCGACGCTACGATTATCGTCCAGTCCGGCTCGACCGCCGAGGCCTTTGCCCAGGAGAACTTCCCCAAGGCCAAGATCGTCCCCTACAAGGACGCCACCGAGTGCTTCAGCGCCCTGCAGTCCGACAAGGGTGACGCCGTCGTGACCAACCGCTCCGTTGCCAGCCAGCTGACCGCCGAGCAGTTCAACACCTGCCAGACCATCAAGCAGATCAGCACGGGCGAGGAGTATGCCATCGCCATCAACCAGGGCAACACCAAGCTCAAGGACGACATCAACCAGGCCATCAAGGACCTGACCGATGACGGTACCGTTGACGCCCTCATGGCTAAGTACAATATCAAGTAAAATAGCTACTTGATTGCGCGCGGGCCCTTTCCGTTTTGGCGGAGAGGGCCTTTGCGTTTCTTGAATGGGCGTCGTCCCGCCCCGTTATGTCGGCAACTTACACGTTAGGAGCCACCTTGTCTCGATTGAACCAAGGAGCCATGGGCAAAAGCCATCCGCTGCCCTCGATGCTCCAAAAGCTAGCCTGCGCCCTAGCTGTGGCGCTTGCCCTGGTGTGCGCGGGGGCCTGCGTGCCCTCGACTGCCCAGGCGCTTGAGACCGCTAAGATCACCGCTCGACCCAACACCGGTTCGGGTAGCGACGTGGTCGGTGGTACCGAGACGCGCATCACCTGGGAGGTCCAGGCCGATGCCGACGAGGAGCTGAGCGGCCTTTCGTTGACGTTTGCCAATGGCACGACCTTTGGCGCGGACGACACGCGCCTGACGATGCTCTCGGGCGATGACCTTATGGACCGTACGCCCATGAAGCCCACGTGCAAGGCTGACGGCCAGACGCTCAAGATTGACTTTGGCGAGACGGCGCCTGCCGGCGGTTTTTTCCGTGTCGAGGTTTACGGTGTGACGTTTCCCGTCGAGGGCGGCGATGAGGCCTTTAGCGGCACCTATACGCTCGCCGACGGTTCGACCAAGAAGATTTCCAAGATTCCTCCCGTCGAGATTAAGGGCGTGACGGCATTCGATAACTTCCTGGCCGACCTTAAGGAGCAGCCGTGGGTCGAGGCCTGGAACTCCAATATGTTTCTGCGCCTGTTCTTAAACCCGGTCATTTTGGTCCAAAGCCTGCCGATCGTCTTTAAGGGCTTCCTCATGTCGCTCTCGATCGTGCTCGTGGCGTTTCCGCTGGCAATCCCCTTTGGCTTTGCCTTGTCGCTCATGCGCATCTCCAAGTCGCGCATCCTGCGTTGCCTTGCCGGCATCTATGTGAATATCATTCGCGGTACGCCGGCGTTCCTGCAGATCTATATCGCGTTCTTCGGTCTGCCGTTGGCCGGCGTCAAGGTGGACGACTATGTCTTGGGCGTCATCGTCATGGCCATGAACTCGTCTGCGTACCTGTGCGAGATCTTCCGTGCCGGTATTCAATCGATCCCCAAGGGCCAAAACGAGGCTGCTCGCTCTCTGGGCATGAATGCCTTCCAGACGCTGCTCTACGTTATGATTCCGCAGACGTTCCGCAATGTTTTGCCTACGCTGACCAGCGAGTTTATCTTGCTTTACAAGGATACGTCGCTGCTTGCCGCCGTGGGTGTGGTCGAGATCGTCATGAACGCCCGTACCATCGTGGCCACGACGGGCTCCATTACACCGTACGTGGTTGCCGCCCTGTTCTATCTGGTCATCACCCTGCCGCTTGCGCGCTTGGTGAGCGGTCTTGAGGCGAGACTGCTGGGTACGGCCGAAACCAAAAAGAAGCGTCCCACCAAGAGCGCCGGGCAGGTTGTCGCGACGCCTGCCGATCACATCGCCGGTCTGTAAGGAGGTCCTATCATGAGCGAAACCAATAACTCGAACGAGGTCGTCGTCAGCATCAAGAACCTCCAGAAGGCCTTTGGCGATAACGTGGTCCTGCGCGATATCGATCTGGATGTGCACAAGGGCGAGGTCGTCGTAGTCCTGGGTCCTTCGGGCTCGGGCAAGTCGACGATGCTTCGCTGCATCAATCGTCTGGAGCATCCCACGAGCGGCTCGATTGTCGTTGAGGGCGTGGACGTGTGCGCCAAGGGCGTTGACCTCAATAAGGTGCGTACGCACTTGGGCATGGTGTTCCAGCAGTTCAATTTGTTCCCGCACCTGTCAGTCAAAAAGAACGTCATGCTCGCGCAGCAGAAGGTGCTCAAGCGCAGCAAGGAAGAGGCCGAGAAGATTGCCGTCGAGGAGCTGACCAAGGTCGGTCTTGCCGAGCGTATCGACTTTATGCCGAGCCAGCTCTCGGGCGGCCAGCAGCAGCGCGTTGCCATCGCCCGCGCCCTGTCGATGAACCCTCACGTTATGCTCTTTGACGAGGCCACGTCGGCACTCGATCCCGAGCTGGTTCGCGACGTTCTGGGTGTCATGCGCGACCTGGCACGCGACGGTATGACCATGATCGTCGTGACGCACGAGATGGGCTTTGCCCGCGACGTCGCCGACCGCGTCGTCTTTATGGACGGCGGCGTCATTGTGGAAGAGGGTACGCCGAGCGAGGTCTTCGACCACCCCAAGAGCGAGCGTACCAAGGCGTTCTTGGGCAATATCTCGTAGCCGGTTGGTGTAACTGCCGTTATAAAAGAGCGGGGGCTGGACTTGAATCCAGCCCCCGCTCTTTTGTAGGGATAAGGATGCGCTTTGATGCAGACTCTTTTGGAGGTCCTGGGTTCGTTACGCGAGCTCGGTTCCGAGGGCCTTGCAAGCGGTCTCGCCCTCATCGTCGGGCGCATCGTAGCAAATGACGGAATCGACGACGTTAACACCCGCCTCGTCGGCGTCGGCCTTCCAGTTGTCCATCCACTCGCCCTCGGCCCACGAATAGGAGCCAAAGAGGACGACCTTCTTGTCGCCGAGAGTCTCCTTGACCTCGTCCCACATCGGCTGGAACTCATCGTACTCGAGTTCCTCGGAGCCCATGGCGGGGCAGCCGAAGGCAATGGCGTCATAGCTGGCGGCCTTGTCTGCGGAGAAGTCGGCGCAGGAGATGACCTCTGCCTCGGCGCCGGCACCGGTTGCGCCCTCGGCAACGAAGTTTGCCATGGCCTCGGTGTTGCCTGTACCGCTCCAGTAGACGACGGCGATCTTGCTCATATGTTTTCCTTTCGGTTGTGCGGCGTGCGGCCGCGTTTTGTATGCTCTATCGGGTTGCCTGGACAAGTTGTCCCAGGGTGCAGCCCTGTTGATAGATGTAGGTAAGGTATTGCGTGCATGCGCGATAGGAATCGAAGGTCGTGAGCGCCTGCTCAACGTTTGTGTATACCTTCCATGCGCCAAAGACCTTATAGTTTTCGCCGTGCTGGACGATAAACTGATGGACATCTTCGTAGGGATAGCCCAAAAAATAGCCAATTTCGTGGGGGAACTCGCATATGCACCCCGTATCGCAGTGTCTATTTCGCGCGAGTGCGCAGACGCTGCCGTCATAGGCGCTTTCTGCGGCATTGCTGCTTGCCAGCGTGATGCGCGCGGCGAGATGCACCAGGGATGCGGGCAGGTTGTGGACATCGTAACCTTCGGCGGCTAGCGCCGTCGTGGCACGGGGGTCGGAGAGGTATCGCATGAGGTCCGCAGGGCGGTACACATAGATGAGCGCTCCGCAGGGGCGCCAGACCAAAACGCTCATATGGATCCCGAGTGGCTGGAGCTCGCAGTTGCATTGGGCTATGACGGCGAGCAGGCGAGAGCGTCGCTCTTCGATATGGGCGGCGCTGGGTTTTCCGTTTTGGTTGGCGTAAACGCCGGGATAGGTAAAGAGCGAAGCCGGCTTGATACCTGCGAGCGTAGGGGAGCAGTTGCGCACGACAGCCGTTTGGTATGTTGGGATGTCAATGGTTCGAGTCACGATGCCCCTTTCGGGTCCTCAGTTGTTAGCCAAGGAAAACTTATACACGAAAGTAAGCCACGGTCAACAAAAAAGTTTGAAGAGGGAAACTAATTGACC
The DNA here is from genome assembly GCA_052346145.1 of Collinsella sp. GTDB lineage: Bacteria > Actinomycetota > Coriobacteriia > Coriobacteriales > Coriobacteriaceae > Collinsella. Next base: position 23,483 of record DAWDVX010000010.1, on the reverse strand, counting down.
GAACGGACATGATTTTGGGTTAAGATGGGGACACCCCATGGGGGTATCTAGATAGAGCTACTTGAAAGGGGAACGCATGAGTGACTTGCTCAACCCTGCGAATCTCATCGTGCTTGCCGTGATTGCCGTCGGCATGTTTTTTGGACTGCGTCGCATTGTCGCTTCGACACACGGAAAGAGCTGCTGCAGCGATGGCGCGAGCGGTAAGAAGGCCAAAAAGGTTGTTGTGGTGGATACCGATGCATCGCACTATCCCTATAGCGATGAGCTGCTCATCGGCGGCATGAGCTGTGACGGCTGCGCTCAGAACGTAGCCAATGCTCTCAATGCGCTGGATGGCGTGTGGGCAACGGTGACGTATGCGGACCACACAGCGCGCGTGCGCTCCAAGCGGCCGATCGATCGCGGTGTCCTTGAGGCTGCCGTGAGAGATGCGGGTTACTACGTCATGACGCTGTAGGCCTTGCCTTGGATGCGCGTCCTTGCCTAGGCTCGTCCGCGTAGCTCGATGTCCTGGATGTCGTCGAAGTCGATGGCGATATCTTTGAGCTTGAGGAGTTTGAAAGCAGGGAGCGCCTCGTCGAGGATGCCGGTGCGGCTGCGATAGCCGTATGCATCGTAATAGGTGACACGAACCAAGTCGCCGCGCTTGAGGCCCTCGAGCTTTTTCGAAAGTTCGTGGGCTTTTTCTTCTGTGAGTTCGCATTTTGGCTCGGCGGTGATCTCTTGTTTACGCACGAGCTCGTAGTATCCCGCGAGGGCGGCAAAGGGCATAAACTGCGCGGCACGGCCGGCACGGACGGTGCCGTTGGCGGTGAGCTTTGGGTCGGCGGAGCGACGTCTTCCCTCGGGGTCCGCTAGGCGTTCAAAAGGTGTCGGTGGCCGCATCGGCTGTTGTTGGGACTTAGGCACGATGTCCTCCTACCTGATCGTTGCGTTCGCGCGCGGTGGCGCCGGCGGTAAAGCTCAGCCCCTTAACCAGCGCGTTCTTGCCGTATTTGCCTTTCACGGCCAGCACGGCGCGTGCCAGGTCGCGCTCGCGCTCATCGGCCTCGATATCGCTGAACAGATCGATGGTGGCAAATTCCTCGGGCATGAGGTTGCCAAATCCCAGATTGATGCGCTTGACCGGTCGTTTGGGATCGACAGTCTGCGCCCAGAGCTCATCGAAATAGCCCATGATCTTCTTGAACGAATTGGTACGCTCGGGCAGCTTTCGCGAGGCGTTGGAGTGCGCAAAGAGTGCGGCATAGCCACCGCGCGGTTTGCCGCCATGCTCTCCCACAAAGATGCCGTCGATTGCCTGCGCCTCACGTACCAGACGACGCCGTTCGTCATCGCGCTGGACGGGCTTGGGCGCACGGGGTGCGAGCTCGGGGCCGGCGGTTGCGGTGGGTTCGATGCTCGACGTACTCGAGCGCAGGTGTCCGCATCCGTCCACATATTGTGCAGTGCCGCTGGCATCAAGCCTGCGGATGTCGGCGCGCTCGCTTGCATAGCCCACAAAGAGCGAGATGCTGTCGCACACCACGTGCTTGTCGATCAAATCCAGCACGGCGGCATCGACCATCTCGCGCAAGACGGTATAGGCCTGTTCGTAGGCATAACCCTTCGAGAGCACCTGTCCTGTGGTGGTCGAAGTTGCTTGCGGGCGATAGGCTTGGATGTCGGCGATGGTTGTCGGCTCGCGCCCGAAGGCATGGTCGATGAGATATTCGGCATTGACGCCGAGCTCGTCGTAGAGCAGGTTTTCGTCGAGCGCCGCGACGCCCATCAGATCGTAGACGCCGTATTTCTCGAGGCGGGCTGCCACGCCGGGACCGATGCCCCAGATATCGGTGATGGGACGATGGGGCCAGATCTCCTTGCGAAAGGCCTCGTCGTCGAGTATGCCGATGCGGCTGGGTACGTGCTTGGCGGTAATGTCGAGCGCTACCTTGGCCTGGAATAGGTTGGGGCCGATGCCGACCGTAGCCGTGATGCCGGTGCGCGCGAGGACCTCGTCGCGCAGCGTGCAGGCGAACCCTTCCGCATCGGTGTGATAGAGGTCCAGATAGGGCGTCACGTCGATAAAGCACTCATCGATGGAGTAGACGTGCACGTCCTGGGGGCTGACGTATTCCAGATAGATACCGTAGATTTTCGTCGACACCTCCATGTAATGCTGCATGCGCGGTACGGCCGTGATGTAGTCGATGCCATCGGGAATTTCGAACAGACGGCAGCGGTTGTGAATACCTAAGTCCTTCATGGCCTGTGTGATGGCGAGGCAGATGGTCGTGCGTCCGCGTGATTCGTCGGCAACGACCAGGTTGGTGGTGAGTGGATCGAGCCCGCGGTCCACGCACTCGACGCTGGCATAAAACGTCTTGAGGTCGATGCAGATATAGGTGTGCTGCTCGTGCGCCATCCGTGCCCTTTCATCAAACACATGTTCTTATCGAATACATGTTCGATAATACCCGCTCATCCGGACATCGTCAAAACCTGTCCCTTTTTGGCAGGTATAGTCGTGCAGCTGCATCGGGTTTTTAACGCAGCCCTAAAGAGCGCGAAACAGCTCGGAAAAGCTCGCTTCGTAGCATGAGCCTAACGATCGATACCGCCTATACGCACGGAAGGGTTGTGGGAAAGATGGTCAATTATGGGTTTGGTATGCCGACGCGCCTTGTTGCGGATGGAGACGTGGCTCGCTGGTGCGGACGATTGGTCGCTCACTACGGTGGCACCAAGGCGCTGGTCGTGTTGGGCGGTGACAAACATACGCACGATGAGCTCGTCTCGGCGGCGCTCGGCTCGCTCGATCGCGCCCTGCTCGAACGCGTGCTTTTTCGCTGCGACTCGGTTGAGAGCGACGGGGGAGACGAGCTGATCGACGAAGCCGTGGCCCTGGCGACCGACGAAGGCGTGGACTTTGTCCTGGCGATTGGCGATGCCGATACTGCTGGCTTTGCGCGCGAGCTCGCGCGGCGCATGGCGGCGCTCGATGCCGGCGAAGACGGCTTTGTGCCTTATGGATGCATTGTCTCGGAGGGCAAGGTGCCTGCCGTAGTAGGTGCCGGCGAGGTTCCCGTTTTTGCCATCATCGCGCCCGAACTGCTGGAGGGTATCGGGTCTCCCTTGCGCGAACTGCTCGGCAGCGTGTGCTCTGCGGTGTAGTACCTGCCAGGAAGGGACAGGTTAATTTTGGTTGGTAAAGCGTTTGACCTGCCAAAATAAGCCTGTTCCTTTTTGATCGGTTGCCGTTTGGGGGCCGATTGGCAACGCTCGCTGATTATAGTCTTGACCTGCGCTAGAATAGTGGCATCTGAATGTCCGGGCGCATGGAGGCGTGCGCCCGTATGCTGAGGAGGACTCTATGGCAACTGTTGCCGCACCTATCGATGCTACGTCGACTGCCGCTTGGAAGGCGCTCGAGGCTCATCAGGAGAAGCTCGAGGCCGAAGGTATCGACCTCAAGGCCTGGTTCGCCGCCGATGCCGAGCGCGTGAACAAGCTGAGCTTTGACGCCGGTGACCTGCACTTCGACCTGTCCAAGAACCTGGTGACCGATGAGACCGTCAAGCTGCTGTGCGATCTTGCCCGCGAGGTGAAGCTCGAGGAGCGCCGCGATGCCATGTTCTCCGGCGAGCACATCAACACCACCGAGGACCGCGCCGTCCTGCACACCGCGCTACGCCGCCCGGCAAGCGAGAAGGGCCAGCTCATCGTTGACGGCCAGGATGTCGTCGCCGACGTGCACGAGGTTCTCGACCGCATGTACGCCTTCGCCGAGCGCGTGCGCTCCGGTGAGTGGAAGGGCGTTACCGGCAAGAAGATCGAGCACCTGGTGTCCATCGGCATCGGCGGCTCCGATCTGGGCCCGGTCATGGCCTACGAGGCTCTGCGTCCCTATGCCGACGCCGGTATCGACTGCCGCTATATCTCCAACATCGATCCCAACGACCAGGCCGAGAAGCTTAAGGGCCTGGATCCCGAGACCACGCTCGTGATCATCGTCTCCAAGACCTTCACCACGCTCGAGACCCTCACCAACGCCCGCGAGGTCAAGACCTGGATGCTCGAGCAGCTCAAGGCTCAGGGCGCTATCGATGGCTCCGATGAGCAGAACGCCGAGGCCGTGGCAAAGCACTTCGTCGCCGTTTCCACCGCACTCGAGAAGGTTGAGGCCTTCGGTATCGACCCCGCCAACGCCTTCGGTTTCTGGAACTGGGTTGGCGGCCGCTATTCCGTTGACTCCGCCGTGGGCCTGTCGCTGATCGTCGTGCTTGGCCCCGAGCGCTTCCAGCAGTTCCTTGAGGGCTTCCACGCCATCGACGAGTACTTCTGCAACACGCCGCTCGAGAACAACGCCGTCGCGCTGATGGGCCTGCTCAACGTCTGGTACGTTAACTTCTTCGGCTCCAAGAGCCACGCCGTGCTTCCGTACAGCCAGTACCTGCACCGCTTCCCGGCCTACCTGCAGCAGCTCACCATGGAGTCCAACGGCAAGCACGTCCGCTGGGATGGCAGCGCCGTGACCTCCGATACCGGTGAGATCTTCTGGGGCGAGCCCGGCACCAATGGCCAGCACGCCTTCTACCAGCTGCTGCACCAGGGCACCGTGGTGGTTCCGGCCGACTTCATCGCTTTCGCCAACACCGCCAACCCCGCGACCGACAACGGCCAGGACGTCCACGAGCTGTTCCTGGGCAACTTCCTGGCTCAGACCAAGGCGCTCGCCTTTGGCAAGACGGCCGACGAGGTGCGCGCCGAGGGCACGCCCGAGCAGATCGTTCCGGCCCGCTGCTTTGAGGGCAACCGTCCGACGACCTCGATCTTCGGCGACACGCTGAGCCCGTTCGCGCTCGGCGAGCTCATCGCCCTGTACGAGCACATCGTGTTTGTCGAGGGTACGGTCTGGGGCATCGACTCCTACGACCAGTGGGGCGTTGAGCTGGGCAAGCAGCTTGCCAAGCAGATCACCCCTGCCTTCCACGACGTTGCCGCCAAGGCCGAGCAGGACGCTTCGACCCAGGCGCTCATCGAGTTCTATCGCGCGCATCGCAAGTAGTCGCTGCTGTTAACGCATCGCGCCTTATAGTCAGGGGCCCGTATCCTATCGGATGCGGGCCCCTTTGCTTTGCCGTGGTCCCGGGGCGCACGGCCTTTGTGGAGCATCGCCGGGGCGTCGCGCGCTGCGAGAACCCTGCGCCTAGATCTCGGCCTCCGCATGGCCTCGCTGCGCCTCGGGCAGCTCCCCGTAGAGCGGATGGTCTTCGAGCCTAAAGCGCTCGACCTGTTCGGGAGTGCGACCGCGTACAAAGAGCCACGAGCGATCGATCGGCGTCGCCATGAGCGTGCTGGGCAGCGCGTCGGCGCGGTCGGAAAACACCCGGGCACTCTCGGGATCCTGGAACGCCAGCACCAGATGCGTGTCGCAGTTGCCCATGATGGAGCGTGCGCGTGCCTCGCCATAGAGCGCATCGAGCTGGTTGGTCGACTGCAGCAGCAGCGTTGCCCAGATGTTGCGGCTTCGGATAATCGAGAGCACGTTGTCGATCTGGGGGATCTGCAGATTTGCGAAGTCATCGAGCATAAAGCGCACGGGCACGGGCAGACTGCCGTCGGGCTGCCTATCGGCCTCACGAATGAGGCCCATAAACGCTTGCGTAATAAAGAGGCCGGTCAGCGGATCGAGATTGCGGTCAATATCGCTTACGGTTACAAACAGGGCGCAGGGGGTGTGTCCCATGGAAGCGAAGTCCACCTGATGGCACTCACGATAGAGCTGTGCCGCACCGTCGAATCCCAGACACATGACCTTTTCGGCAAGGATGCCGACGATGCTCGCGTGCATGCGCTCGGCATTTTGCGTAATGGCGTAGCGCCGCCATAGCGAGAGGGCATAGCTTTGGGGGTCGGTCGTGATCAGGTCGTCAAACAATCGACCCGTGGCACCGTCCTGCAGGTGCTCAATCAGCTTGATGACCGAGCTGATCGTCTGCTCGTCGGCGGGTAGCTGTTCGGTGACGTAGGCGATAAGACACGACAGCAGGTTTGCCGCCGCATGATCCCAAAAAGGCTGGTTGTTGTCCTCGATGGGGCAGATGGCCTTTGCCACCGAGAGGATGTCCTGCTGGTTGGGCCTGCCGTCCGCCTTGCGGCGAATGTGCCTCAGGGGGTTGTAGCCGCAGCGCTCGATGCCGGGCGCAAGGGCCGGGACGGTGTTGAGGTCGGCGAAGTTGAGACATTGCACGCGGTAACCGTGGGCTGCCAGCACGGGTCCCACTTCGCGACAGAGCGTGCCTTTGGTGTCGAGCACGATGTAGCTTGCGTTCATTTGCAGCAGGTTGGGCTTGAGGACGTTGCGGGTCTTGCCGGCTCCCGAGGGGCCGATCACAAGTGCATTGTTGTTGAGTCCCGTTTGGCGGGTGTCGCAGGAAAGCGTTCGATCCTTGGCGAGGATGGTGGACGATGCGGACTCAGATGCGGCGAGGCGGCTGGCGAGGTTAGACATGGGCGACCTCCTTGGTGGTCGAGAGGATTTCGTGGGCAAAGCCGAGCTCGACGGCGCGCTCGGCCGAAAGGTAGGTGTCTTTTGCAGTGAGGGACTGGATGCGCTTGGGCGTGAGACCGCTGCGGTCCGAGAGGATTTGCGTGAGGGTCTTGCGGGTCTGCATGAGACGCCGGCTGGTTTCCTGCAGCGCAAGTGCCGAGCCGCCTGCCCCCTGGGGGATCAGCGGGTCGTGAATCATGAGCTCTGCATGGGGCGCCATACGGCGATCGTCGCCGCCCATAAAGATCACGGCGCCCATGGACGCGGCGAATTCCAGGCAGACGGTGCGGATGGGGCACGATGCGAGGCGCATGGCGTCATAGATCGCAAGACCCGATCGCACGCTTCCGCCGGCGCTGGCGACAAATATGGTGATGGGGCGGCTGGGGTCGGTGGCATCGAGCAGGCGGATCTGCTGGCATAGGTCGTGAGCCATCGGGGTTTCGATGTTTCCCATGACGGAGAGCTCGCGACGGGCGAGCATCTCATCGTAAATGCTGGTGAGCGTGATACCTCGGGCGGATTCACGCATGGTGAGGGGGCTGATGATGGGGGAATGATTGGTGTCCATGAGGACTCCTTTCTGTTGGTTGTGTTGTGGAATAGGATTGTTGCCCGCGGAGGGGCTGGCGGGCTACAGGGTTCGTCCGAGCCTGAGATCGAGCTCGGTTGTGGGGCAGGCTGCCTGTTCGTGCGGCTCGCAAGCGCCAAGGGCTCCAAAGCGATGGAGCGTTGCGACGGGCGTGGTGTAGGCGAGCCGCAGCTGATGCTCGACAGGGGCACATCCGTCATTTTTGTAATGAGCCGCGTAGTACTGCGCGATGCTGGCGTTCATCTCGCTGCCATTGCGATGGCGCTCAAACTGGCGTCTGCAGGTCTCGATGATCTTTGCTACCGACTTGGGTGCCGTCGCGGGAACAAGGGCGAGATAGCCCTCAAATAGCTCGTTGATGCTCAGGAGGCACAGCAGGTCGATCAGCGTCCTTATGGCTGCTCCCTCTGCGGAAAAGTGCGCGGTCATGCGGTTATATCGGTTGCGGTCGACGATGGCCGCATGGGGTCTTGGAGTTTTCTGCCCCGTGGTCCCGGGCTTTTGCCGCGCCTGTGCATTGAGCTCGACGTTGCAGCGCTTGAGGCCGTCCAACGGAAGGAACAGTGCGGTGCGCAGGGTGTTCCGCTTGCTTTCGAGTTCATGACGCTCGTCGGGTTCCCATGCGAGCTTGAGTTTCGTGTCGAGCGCCGTAAGCATATGGGCTAGGCAGCCTACGGTAAGAACGTACGAATCGTTGTCGCGTTTTGGGGCATAGGGGTCTGTCAGCTTGCGAATGTCGGGGTTGCCCATGATCTTTGTGCAGCGCTTCAGCAGTTGAGGGTGGTCGGCCAAGATCGTCGCGAGCGGTAGCGACGCGTAGTTCTTGATGGTCGCGGCGGCAAAGGCGGCGTCATATTCGTTTGCATATGCTCGCTCAATGCGGGCATCCAGAATGCTTTTCTTATCGCCGTCTTCAGCGTGGTGGTTTGTCATAGCTTCTCCAATCGGTTGATGTTCGTGCTGTTTGTTGATGTGTTGGTTGTCGTGAGTGATGTGCTTGCCGTGGGTGATGTGCTGACGTTTGGGTGCTATGCGGTTTTCAATGAGCCCATGAGGCAGTTGCTGCAGGGGCGGGATGGAACGGCCCATGCAAGGCGGAAGGCATCGTGCTCAAAATCGAGACAGCAATGCCCTGGGTGCCTCACATGTGGCAGTTACCTCATTAAGTTGTCATTGCGTTTGGGGTTGTACTTTGCCGATCTTCCTTCTCTTACACGCTAAAACTCAAACTTCATATGCTCGATCTACTTAAAACCGCAACGGCGGTCTTTTATCAACTTATATGTCGGAACGCGTCTTTGCAAGTACTTTTTTGCCTTTGTTTCAAATGGGGTGGTTTTGCAACCGTCATGCGCGCGCTGTGCGAACGTGCCCTGGCTCGGATAAGATAGTGCGCGATAAAAACGATGCAAGGAGGCACATATGGCAATCAAAGCCATCGCGATGGATATCGACGGTACGCTCACCAACGACCAAAAGGTCATCAGCCCGCGTACGCGCGAGAAGCTGCTCGCGGCGCAGGAGTCGGGAATTAAGCTCATCTTGGCTTCGGGTCGTCCCGCATGGGGGCTGCACGCCTTGGCGCAGGAGCTCGACCTTCAAAACCATGACGGTCTGCTAGTCGCTTTCAATGGCGCGCATGTGGTCGATGCTCAGACCGGTGAGGTCCTTTTTGACCAGGCCATGCCGGCTGACGAGCTGCACCGTCTGATTGATCATCTGCGTAATTTTGACGTGATCCCTATGATTTCGCTCGGTCGTAATCTGCACGTCGAGGATTCGTACCATTGCATGATCACGCTGCCTGACGACTCGCAGAAGAATATCGTCAAGTATGAGCGCGATGCGTGCGATCTTAAGATTCGCGAGGTCGAGAGCTTGCATGAGGTTGTGGACGCTTATCCCGTGGACAAGCTGCTGACGGCGGGCGATCCGGCCTACCTGCAGGCGCATTACGAGGAGATGTATGCGCCCTTTAAGCAGACGCTTTCGGGCATGTTTACGGCCGACTGGTACTTTGAGTACACGGCGCCCGGTATCGACAAGGCCCGTGCGCTCGAGGGTGCCCTGCCCAAGCTCGGCATCGATGCCAGCGATGTCGTATCGTTTGGCGACGGCCAGAACGACAAGTCCATGATTGAGTGGGCCGGCACGGGTGTAGCCATGGGCAACGCCGTCGATGAGGTTAAGGCTGTGGCCCAGATGGTGACCGCCAATAACAACGAAGATGGTATTGCGGTGGCGCTGGATAAGCTGCTGGGCTAGAATCGCCGATTAATGCATGATTCGGGCGCCTGCTCGCGGGCGTCCTTTTGTTAGGGAGGGTGCCGTGTCCGCATTTCCGTTCGACGCCGTTATCTTTGACATGGACGGCGTCATTGTCGATACCGAGTATTACTACTTGGGCGAGACTGCCGCGTTTGCCAAGGAGCTGGGGCTTAATCTGACTCAAGAGGAGCTGAATGGGCAGGTCGGTACCTCCCATCAGTTCTTCCTGCATATGCTGGTCGATTGGTTTGAGCGCGCCGGTAAGGGGCATTTCACTGGCGAGGAAGCGTTGGCCCGTTGGGACGAGTGGGCGCATAAACGTCCGCGCGACTATCAGGCTTTGATTAACCCAGGCGCCGTGGATACGATTCGAGAGCTGCCGCGCCGTGGCGTTCGCGTGGCGCTTGCCAGCTCGTCTCCCATGGTTAGCATCGAGGAAGTGCTCAACGCATGCGGGCTGTCGGATGCCTTTGAGTATGTGGTGAGCGGCGAGCAGTTTAAGGAGAGCAAGCCCGAGCCCGACATTTACCTGCATGCGCTGGATCTGCTGGGGCTGCCCGCGAATCGCTGCTGCTGCGTTGAGGACTCGGTGCCTGGCATCACTGCCGGCAAGCGAGCCGGTCTGACAGTCATTGCCAAGCGCGAGGAACGCTTTGGCTTTAGCCAGGATGCCGCGGACAAGATTATCGACCAGCTGCCGGAGCTGCTCACGCTTTCTTAGGAGCGCGGTAGTTGCGCGTTTTTCGGGTCTGATGAGTAAATACCCGACATTTTGGTGCGGCAGCAAGCATACTTAATGCTAATGCGGGCTTAAGGGCTTGTTGAATGCCCTTAAGCCCGTTTTAGACGTAATTGTGCTGGGAGAGGGTATATGCCACCGACTGAAGGGCTAGCTGACGGTAAAGCAGCGATACCGCTGTACCAACAGGTTATCGATATCATTAAAAACGAAATCAGCTCCGGTGCCTACAAGGCGGGCGCGCGGATACCCAACGAATTCGAATTGGCTGAGAGCTATAAAGTTGGCCGCGTTACCGTGCGACGCGCTATTGAGGAGCTCGTCCAGCAGGGCTATCTAACGAAGCGGCAGGGGAAAGGCACGTTCGTCAATGCCCCTAAGCTTAAGCGCAAGATTCGCCAGAAGGATGACGTCCAGAGTTTTTCGGACGCATGCCGCGTTAACGGAATGGAGGCGGGGGCGCGCGTCATTTCGAGAAAGATACTGCCGGCGGATTCCACCGAAGCACAGTTCTTTGGTGTTCCCGTTGGAACTGATTTGATTTGCGTTGAGCGTGTGCGTACTGCCGATGGGGTCCCCGTCATGCTCGAGAACAACATATACGTATACGAGGACAACGCCTATCTATCAACGGCACCTCTATCTAACCAATCCATTTTTGAGTTCGTGCGCAACCGGACGGGCCGTACGCCCGCGTTTACCGACCCGTGCACGCTCGAGATCGCGTGTGCGTCGCCCGAGGTCGCTCGGCTGTTGGCGGTTCCCGTTGGCGAACCCCTGTTTTACATGGATGCCTTCTTTTTCGATGAGCAGCGGCGGCCGTTTATCATCGGTCGTCAGCGGATCGTTGGATCTCGTTACATTTTTGACATCTAGGACATTGCGAATGGAAGCGCCCGGTGGATCATCTCACCGGGCGTTTCCATACCGTTCACGGCGCGAACGCAACCGTTCAGCCGCGTCGCGGCAATCAGTTTGAAATTATCTTGATGAGGGGAAAAGCTGCTGGTAATCTATGGAACGTCATAGAACGTTTGCCTTGCGCAAACGTTGAAGCGAGATGCGATGCAGTCTCGAGTTCTTTGGAGGTATCTATGTCAGATACGAAGGCGAAGAAGACAAACAGACGTTTTAAGTTCAAATTACCGCATGTCTATACGATCATGTTCTTGCTGATCGTTGTCTTTGCGGTTCTGACTTGGATCGTTCCCTCTGGTCAGTACCAGCGCAAGACGATTTCGACAGCGGCGGGCGAGCGTGAAGTCGCCGTTGCTGGTACCTATGAACAGGTCGATAAGAATTACACCGATTCCGAGACCGGCGAGACCATCAATCTGGGCCAGGATATCTTTGCGGTCCTGCAAGCGCCCACCAAGGGTATCCAAGAGGCTGCCGACGTCGTTGCGTTCGTCTTATTGATTGGCGGATCGTTCGCGATCA
>DAWDVX010000010.1:3454-11896 GCA_052346145.1 Collinsella sp. | reverse complement strand
CGATCATCACCAAGACCAACGCTTTGAATGCCGGCATGAGCCGTGTGATTAAAAAGCTCAAGAACAAGGACATCCTCATCATTCCCATCACGATGACGTTGCTGTCCATTTGCGGCACTACGTTTGGTATGTCTGAGGAAGCCCTGCCGTTCTATGCCATCTTCATTCCCATCATGATGGGTATCGGTTATGACTCGATGACGGCATTCATCATCTGCTTCCTTGGTCCTAACCTGGGATATTGTGCTTCGACCATCGACCCGTTTAATGTTTTGATCGCCCAAGGCATCATTGGCATCGAGGGTAATCCGCAACTGTGGCTGCGCGCCGTTTCTTGGGTCATCTTCACTGCCGTCGGTATCGCATGGGCCATGCGCTACGCCATGCGCGTCAAGAAAAATCCCGAGTCGTCCATTACGTACGAGGACGATAAGCTCAAGCGTGTTGAGTTTTCCGTGACCGATGCCTCCATCGAGGAAGAGTTCACTACCCGTCAGAAGCTCGTGCTTATCGATTTTGCCTGCGGCATGGGCATTATCGTCTGGGGTCTTGTTACCCAGGGCTGGTACATGAATGAGATTTCCGCCGTGTTCCTTGGTATGGGCTTGCTTGCCGGTATCCTGGGCGGCCTTGACCAGCAGACGATCGCCGAGGAGTTCGTTAAAGGCATTGCCGACTTTGCGTATGCCGCTATCGTCATCGGCATCGCTCGCGGTATCTTGGTCATCGCAGAGGGTGGCATGATCATCGACACCATCCTCCAGGCGCTCGCTACTGCACTGGCCGGTGCACCTGCCGCCGTCTACACCACGTTTATGTATATCGTCCTTGGCCTGCTCTCTTTGCTGGTTCCCTCGAGCTCTGGACTTGCGGCGCTCACCATGCCCGTCATGGGTCCGCTGACCGAGCTTATGGGCCTCAATCCCGAAGCCGCCGTTACCGCGCTCCAGTTTGCTAATCAGACCATCAACACCATCAGTCCCGTGGCGGGCATGACGGTTGCCGGTCTTGCCGTGGCAAAGATCTCGTTTGGTCAATGGTGGAAGACCATTTGGAAGTTCTTCATTTTTATGGTCGTCTTTGGCCTGATCGTAACGGCAATTTCTGGCATGCTTCCGGTGTAGGTGGTTGTGATGTCTGATCGTTTGACGGTCCTGACGTCTAAGAGCGTCTTTACCGGTACGGGGGACCTGCCGTTTGAAGGTTTCGTAGCGGTCCGTGGCAATCGAATTGAGGCTGTTGGCACCAAGTGCGAGGTAGCTTCGTATTTGACCCAAGCGGACGAGGTAGTTGACCTGGGCGACCGCACCGTCATGCCCGGCCTGATCGATGTGCATACCTTCTATACGGGCTGGGCAATGCGGACGTTGGGGTCTGATCTGTCCGGCGTCGCCGATGCCAAAGAGGCCGTGTCGCTCTTGCGTGCATGGAAAGATGATCATCCGGATTGCGCGGCGGCTTTTGGCCACAACCTGCCCGAAACGTTGGCATCGGATGCCGAGAACGCAAATACGGCAGCTGTGTTTGACGAATTTTTTGGTGATATCCCTGTCGTCTGCTTTACACCGGGCGCGGAGACCTGCGTTCTCAATGCTGCCGCCAGTGCGCGATACGGTTTTACACCGCAGGCGTGCTATGCCGAGAAGATCTGGCGCATGATGAGCGATTTCCTCGCGTTGCCCGAGGTGCGCGCGGGGTATTCGGACTACATGAGCATGCTTAACGAGCGCGGCGTTACCGCCATCAAGGAGATGGCGTTTGATGACTACTACGGCTTTGCCGACGAAATGGCTCGCCGTGAGGAATCTGGCGAGCTGACGGTTCGCGTCTCTATGATGTCGCAGCCGGTGGGCGCTGGTGCAAATCTGGCATATGCTCGCGAGGCACGAGAGCGCTTCCGGGGACCGTTCGTTCGTTTTTCTGGCTTCAACCGTATGACCGATCGCGGCGTATGGGCGGGGCTTGCCGAGATGATTGACCCCTATGAGGATACGGCCGATGCGGGCGCTGCCGGCAAGACGGTCGTCGAGGAGCCAGAGTGGGATCTGATTGAAAGCGAGCTGCGTGCAATTGATGCTGACGGCTTCCGATATTCCTTGCATTGCCAGGGCGATGGCGCCGTTCGTCGCACCGTGGCGCTCTATGCCTCGCTGCCTCGAGACGAGCATGGACGGATGCTTCGCCGCCATGCGATTACCGATCTCGAGAACTCTGACCCGACCGATCTTGTCGAGTTTGGCAAGTTAGGTGGAATTTGCGAGGTCTATCCGCAGATTCTGACGCTGGACCGGCGCGAGGATTGCCTGTCGATGATGCGTCGACAAATTGGCGAGACGCGACTTTTGCACAGCTGGAATCGCCGCGGCATGGAAGATTCCGGATGCACAGTGTGCTGTGGCACTGATTTGCCGCTGTTGATTCCGAGCTTGGGCGAGTCAATCTACAGCGCGTGCGGCGGGTTCTTCGCCGACGGACTTCCCGTGAATGAGGCCAACGTGCTGACGCTTGTCGAGCTTTTGCGCGCTTGGACTGCCGGGGGCGCGTACGACCTGATGCGCGAAGACGAGCTGGGTACGCTTGAGGTTGGCAAGCTTGCCGATATCTGCGTACTCGATCGGGATGTGTTCGACCTCGATTATCGCGACGCACGCGATCTTGCGGTTGATATGACGATGTCGGACGGACAAATCGTGTTCGATCGAAATAAGGAGGCATAAGATGCCTGAATCCAAACCGACGCTGCGCCGCGAACAGATTGCAGGCATGAATATCCACTACATCATGTGGTCGCTCGATTACTTCCTTGATGTGCAGCAGCGCTTGGGCTTTGAGTCCATTGAGCTGTGGTGCGCGGAGCCGCATGTGACGCTCGATCACACGGGCTACTTTGAGGCTGAGGTCCTGGCGAAAAAGGCTGCAGACCGTGGGCTTAGGTATCGTACTCTGTGCCCCGAGAATGTTGTCTATCCTTGGCAGTACTGCGCACGCAAACCGCTGCATGAACAGCGCAGCCTGGCGTACTTTAAGCACGGCATTGAGCTTGCCGAGGTACTTGGGTGCGACCGTATGTCCGTCAACTCGGGTTGGGGCGACTGGGACGAGGACCGCGAGGAAGCCTGGAAGCGCAGCCGCGAGCACTTGTCCATTCTGGCGGAGTATGCCGGCGAGCACGGTCTGGTGCTTACGATGGAAAGCCTGCGTCCCGAGGAGAGCAACCTTGTGACGACGGTTTCCGATGCGAAGCGCATGATTGACGAGGTCGCGAGCCCGTACTTACAGCCCATGGTTGATACAACCGCGATGGGCGTTGCAGGCGAGACACTCGAGGACTGGTTTGCCGCCTTTGGTGATGGGGCAATTCACGAGATGCACTTTATCGACGGTGACCCGTATGGCCATCTGGTGTGGGGCGATGGCAAGCACGATATGGACGCCTTCGTCGCCACGCTCAACGCCCATGGTTTCGACGGCATGCTGGGCCAGGAAATCACGGACGGTCGTTACTACGATGATCCGGCGGCGGCAGATGCCAAGAACATGGCCGCATTCGAGAAATATCTGATTAACTAAAACAACTATCGGCCACGCAGCCAACGTCATTGATTGCGGCCAAACAAGAAAGGAACTGGATATGAACGCACACGATCTGATCAAAGAGGCAATTGCCGAGAAGGGCAAGTTCGACAGCGTCTACTGGATTGCTTGCGGTGGCTCCATGATCGATTTGATCCCGGCCCATGAGCTTCTGCAGCGCGAGGCAACCACCTTCACTTCGTATATCTATACGGCTCGCGAGTTCGATATCATGCGTCCGCGTCGTCTGGGCGAGAAGTCCCTGGTCATCGCTTGTAGCCACAGTGGCAACACCCCTGAGGTCGTCGAGGGCTGCGAGATTGCCCTTGCTGCCGGCGCTACGGTGATCGCCCAGACCGACAACGCTGGATCTAAGATCGACACCGGTAAATGGACCACGTGGGTCTACCCGTGGGGCGAGGGCGTGCCGCAGGCCGAGGTCCCCGCTGGCATTTCGCTGTCGCTTGCGGCAGAGCTGCTCGATCAGCAGGAGGGTTACGCCGATCTTGCCGATATGTATGCCGGTATCGCCGAGATGGATAAGATTCTTCCCCCGGCACGCGAGAAGGTAAATGCCGAGCTGGGCGATCGCTTTGCCAAGCTTTGCCAGGAGCACGAGTTCTTCTATATTCTGGGCAGCGGTCCCAACTTTAGCCAGACCTACGGTTTCGCTATCTGCTCTCTTATGGAGATGCAGTGGCAGCACTGCAGCTACATCCACTCTGCCGAGTACTTCCATGGCCCCTTCGAGGCTACTCAGGATGGCGTTTTTTACTTCCTGCAGATGGGCTCCAGCGAGTGCCGTGCTATGGACGAGCGCGCCCTGGCGTTCCTTAAGACGCATACCGATACACTGATGGTGCTCGATGCCAAGGAGTACGGTATGGAAGCCGTGCCGGCGAGCGTCCGTGCCTATCTGGACCCGGTGCTGTTCTACGCCATGAACTGCGAGCTGCGTGCCGCACGCGGCAAGGTGTTTGATCACGATCCCGATTTCCGTCGCTATATGGGTGTTGTCGAGTACTAGAAGGAGCAAAGGCCATGGCATTTAACGTTAACGCGCTCGGATTTGGCGACAACGTCGTCGATCGCTACGAGCATATCCACACCATGTATCCCGGCGGCAATGCGGTGAACTTCGCCGTTTATGCCAAGAAATGCGGTGCCGCACGCTCCGCATACATGGGCATTTTTGGCAATGATGCCGCTGCCGAGCATGTCATTGCAAGCCTCGAGGATGAGGGTATCGAGCTTGACAAGTGCGAGCAGATGATTGGCGAGAACGGAGCGGCTCGCGTGACCGTCGTCGACGGTGACCGTGTCTTCCTCGGCTCCAACGAGGGCGGTATCCGTGGCGATGCGCGCTATGTCCTCGATCGCTTTGACCTTGCGTACATGAAGCAGTTCGATGTGGTTCATTCGGGCAACTATTGCTTTACCGAGCGCGAGCTGCCCAAGTTGAAGGCTGCGGGCGTCACGGTCTCTTTTGACTTTTCGGACGACTCTACCGACGAGTACTACGAGCAGATTGCGCCCTACGTCGATTTCGCATTCTTTAGTGCGGCGGATGCTGCGAGTGAGGACGAGATTCGCGAGCGTCTGGCATGGGTGAAGGGCCTGGGTCCGCGTTTTGTGTCGGCTACGGCGGGCGCCGAGGGCTGCATTGCTTACGACGGCGAGCGTTATTACCGCCAGCTGGCTAAACCGGTAACGGACATGAAGGACACCATGGGGGCGGGCGACTCGTTCCTCACCTCGTTTTTGATGTGCTATCTCGATTCCGCCAAGCGCGGTGAGGATGGCGCCGAGGCCATCGAGCGCGCGCTCGACTTTGCTGCCGGGTTTGCCTCGACCGTGTGCGGTATGGAAGGTTCTTGGGGCCACGGAGCACCAATCGTCGAATAGCTTAAGAAAGCGTACGGCGGTCTGGCTATGAGGCCTTGGACGGCCGATGCAAAACAATAAGCGAAACGCGAAAAGGGGGGCTCGCCATGTGGTGGGTCCCCTTTTGAACATTGGAGAAGACCATGGGTATTAAAGCGTGCGCGGCTGGTTTTTGCTGTGCGGACGTCTATCAAAACATCGGCGTGTTCTATCCGACTGGTAATGGCATTGACTGGGGTATCCATCTTGCACGAATGGGCGTTTCGGTATCCGCCGTGTCGGTTGTCGGCAAGGACGAGTACGGAGACAAGATGAGAGAGGCGCTGGCCGCTGAGGGGCTCGATATCTCACATCTGCGGGTGGAGGATGGCGACACCTCGGTGATGCTCATGGCATTGAAAGACGGCGTCGATCGCGTGCATCTCGAGGCAATCGATGGCGTAATGGAGACATATCGTCCGAATGAAGATGACCGGGCGTTTATCCTAGAGCATGACATCATTCATACCGACCTGTTTGGCAATTGTTTGGACCTCCTGCCCGAATGGCATGATGCGGGCAAGACGGTGGTTATGGACTTCTCGGTGTTCAGCCAGGATCCCGAATATGCCTGCGAGAATCATTTTCCTTACGTTGACTATGCATTCATGTCGTTTGAAGAGGACACTCCGGAGCTGCGAGACTGGGTACGCCACGTGCAGGAATTGGGACCGCGCGTTGCGGTTGCCACGCTTGGCGAGAAGGGAAGCATTGCCTATGACGGTGAGCGCTTCTATGAGTGCGGGATCGTACCGGCGGAGAAGGTCGTTAATACCGTGGGTGCCGGCGACTCGTATATTGCCGGGTTTACCAAGGGCGTGATCGATGGCCTTGATATTCCGGCGTGTATGAAGGCGGGCGCTGAGCTGTCGTCCCGAGTGATTGGTTCGTTTGAGCCGTACTAGGGTCAAATGCCTGGAAAGGAGTACGAAATGGTTATCGACATGTTGGTTCAGCCCATGCTCTACGGCGAGATCTGTACGCCGGGTGATGAGCCTGATGGATTCGGTTTTTGGTCACGAGAATTTGGTATGGGGCATATGGGTCCCATGGATTGGGACGAGCTTCAAGTTGAGATGGACGTCTGCGATGTGCAGAAGAGCTTGCTCATGCCGCTCGATGTAACCACGGCATGCGGAGGGCACTTTGGCACCAACGACCAGATTGCCATGCTGGTTGCCGCGCATCCCGATCGTCTGTGGGGATTTGCGAGCGTAGACCCGCAGGTGAGCGGTGCCGCAGACGAATTGGAGCGCGCCTTTACCGAGTTGGGGGCAAAGGGGCTTTGCCTGCATCCTGCAAAGCAGGGTTTTGCCCCCGATGATGCTGTGGCCGAGCCGCTTTACGAGCTGTGCGAGCGCTATAACAAGCCGGTGGTTTTCCATGCCGGTATGTCTTGGGAGCCTGGCGCAGAGCTCTCGCGCAGTAACCCGCTTGCATTTGAGCACACAATCGCAACGCATCCAAATGTGCGCTTTAGTTTGACTCACTTTGGCTGGCCCTGGGTACGCGAGACCGTGGCGATGCTGCTCAAGTATCCCAACTGCTACACGGACACCTCTATCACTTACATCGATTCGCCCGAGGAGATGATGCAGCGTCTTTTCACGGTCGATATGGGGCCGCTGTGGTATGAGCGCGCGCTATCGCACCAAGTGATGTTCGCCAGCAATACGCCGCGCTTCCGTGCATTCAAACTCAAGCGGGCGCTCGATACCGTGCCCATGCGCGATGATGCGCGAGAAAGGCTCTACTGGGGTAATGCCCTGCGTTTTCTTGAAGGGGATGAGTAAACATGGTGACGCTCGAGACATTGAGCTATCTATCGACTGCTCCGGACCAGTTCATCGATATTACCGAAGACGTGCACGCTGCCATCGAACGCAGCTCGGTGACCAATGGCTTGGCAGCGATTATTTTGTCGCATACGACCTGTGGAATCGTGGTAAACGAGGGGCTGCCCTGCGTGGAGACGGATCTTATGGAGACGCTTGATCGCATCGCCCCACTCAATGCCCCCTATGCGCATGCACACTTCCTGCCGAGCTATGGAGCCACCGGCAACAACTCCTGTGGGCATATCAAGAGCATGATTTGTGGAAACAGTTGCTTCTTTCCCGTCCAAGATGGCCACATCGTGTGCGGAAGTGCCCAGAACATCTATCTTGCGGAGTTTGACGGTCCGCAGAAGCGAAAAGTGTACGTCGAGGTGCTGGGGGAGTAACGTCCCTGCAATAACTCTATGAAGGAGCACGTTATGTCGTTTCTAACCTCGATGTTCAAGACCGAAAAGCCGGTTATCGGAATGCTGCACCTGCGTCCTCTGCCGGGCGATCCACTGTATTACCCGGGCGGAAGCGTGTCGCAGGTCGTGGAAGCCGCCAAGCGCGATCTCGAGGCGTTGCAGCAGGGCGGTGTCGATGGCATTTTGATTACCAATGAGCTCTCGATGCCCTATGAGCAGCACGTTTCTCCCTCAACCCTTGCATCGATGGGCTATGTAATCGGGGCTCTATCCCATGATCTGTCGACCCCTTGGGGAGCTGAGGCTATTTACGATGGTGATGCCACAATCGAGCTGTGCGCTGCCGTCGACGCGCAGTTCACACGCTGCAATTTTTGCGGTGCCTGGGCCGGTGATCTTGGGCTGATTAACCGAGATTTCGCTCACACCATGCGTCGCAAGGCGGCGCTGCGCTTGGACGACCTCAAGCTTTTTCACTTCATCACGAGCGAGGGGGAGGTTTATCTCAACGACCGCACGACTGCGGACATTGCCGATTCACTTCTCTTTAATTGCCTTCCGGATGCAATGGTCATCGGCGGTTCGGCTGCCGGTCGTGGCGCTTCGGGCGAGCTTGCCGATGAAGTCCGCGAGCGTGTTGGCGAAGTGCCTGTGGTATGTGGCACCGGTTGTCGCGAAAATACCGTGGCTGACGTATTTGC
>DAWDVX010000010.1:0-3444 GCA_052346145.1 Collinsella sp. | reverse complement strand
CGTATTTGCTCACTACGATGGCGCGTTTGTCGGCACCTGCTTAAAGCGCGACGGAAAGCTGGATGCCCCGGTTGATGTTGAGCGGGTAGCTCGTTTTATGGCTGCCGCTCGTACGGCGCGAGGGGAGTAGGCACCTATGGCGCTCTATCTGGGTATTGATATTGGGACAAGCGCCTCTAAAGGCGTTTTAATCGATGATCGATGCAATATCGTTTGCCAAGCCTCTTGTGGACACGAGACGGACAACCCGTGTGATGGATGGTACCAGCATGATGCGGAGGCAGTTTGGTGGGGCGATTTTTGCCGCTTGTCGCGCGAGCTGGTGGCGCGATCGGGGGTTAACGCGGCGCAGATCGGATGCGTGGGCCTTTCCGCATTGGGTTGCGACTGTGTGCCGGTCGATACCGAGTGCAACGCGCTGGCACCCGCGATTTTGTATGGAGTCGATGCACGTTCGAAGCCGCAGATTGACGAGCTTCTTTCCGAATATGGGTCAGACCGCGCTCGCGAGCTTTTCGGGCACGATCCCTGTTCGTCAGATATTGCTCCCAAGATCTTGTGGTTTAAGGAGAATATGCCCGAGGTGCACGAACGTGCCGCGAAGTTCCTGACGGCGTCGTCGTTTCTATGCGCAAAGTTGACGGGGCGTTTTACGGTGGACCGTTATTTGGCGGAGGATTTTCTTCCCCTATATGACCGCTACACTTGGAAGGTTGATGCTCGGGAATGTGCTCGTTTCTGCCGGCCTGACCAGATGGCGGAGGTAATGTCGGCTACCGATATTGCCGGGGTGATTACGCAGCGTGCGGCAGAGGCGACGGGGCTCGCGGCAGGGACACCTGTCTTAGTGGGAACGGGCGACTCTGGTGCCGAGGCCATTTCGACGGGTGTATTCCGTCCCGGCGATATGATGGTTCAGTTGGGGAGTACGGCGTATTTCATCTACCTAGCTGATCATATGATCGATGATGCCCGCCTGTGGCCAGGGACGTTTATCATTCCCGGAACTTACGGGATCTGCGCGGGGACCAATACGGCGGGTGCGCTCACATCGTGGCTGCGCCAAGAGCTGTATCGTGATGCCGTGGAGGCCGAGGACCACGGTGGTCCCGATGCATATTCGGTTATGGCGCATGATGCCGCCGACGTGGCGCCGGGTGCCGATGGGCTCCTGTGTCTGCCGTACTTTGCGGGGGAGCGTACTCCGCTCAATGATCCCGCGGCGCGTGGCGTCTTCTTTGGCCTGACCGGAAGGCATACGCGAGCCCATATGGTTCGCGCCGCCTTGGAAGGCGTCGCGTATACTGTTGCATCCCATGTCGACATTATCGAGCGAGAGCATGGACTGCCAATTGGGCGCATTATGCTTGTCGGAGGCGGAACCAAGAATCCAGTTTGGATGCAGACTATCGCCGACGTATGCGGGCGCGAGGTCTCGGTTGCCAAGGTTACGGTGGGCGCATGCTTCGGTGATGCCATCATGGCAGCTCTCGCAGGTGGCGCCTACGCATCATGGGATGAACTCGCCCAAGTCCTTGGCGTTGCGCAAACAATCGAGCCCGATATGGCTGCCCACGAGTTATATGCGTCGCGTCGTCATATCTTTGACGAATTGTATGCACGCAACCGTGATCTCATGCACGAATTGGTGTAAAGCTGCCGAATTGTACTGCCTACCAATAGGGACTGCGTTGTGCGATTCGCATGTCCCTTGGCATTTTTTGCCCACAGGGGTTAGCGAAGGTCAAAAACAGAGTGCGCATTTGTTAAAACTGCCGACTCGATGCGCTTTGCGTCACAGTTTTTGAGTGAGGCAATGCGCATCGAGGTCCATGTGAGCGATCTGATGAGCGACTGCGCGCTTGTTTCTGTGTTTGCCTCCGCCGGTGCATCGGTCTCGAGCAGTAAACGATCGAGTGGAATCTGTCGTGCGTATTCGCGTCCTCGTTTAGACGCGAGCATGCGTTCGTTGACGGAAAAATAGCAACCCGCATTACGCGCGCGGTCGAGTTCGTCCGAAGTGCCGCTAAACCAGTGGAAGATGATAGCGGGGGAGTCGGGGTTTGGGATGAGTAGTCCGTGCGATTCGAGGGCGTCCAGCACGGTTCCTGCCGAACGAACGGCGTGAATTGATATCACGCGCCCGGTAAGAGGATGCTGCACGAGCGCATCGCAGAGCCGGTCAAATGCCTGTATTTGAAGCAGTTCGCTTCCGGCGAAGCGCGCGGAAAAGTCGAGTCCCACCTCGCCGATGTAGCGCTCTTGGGCAGCAACTTCGCAAAGCAGATTGACTTCGGCAGGACCGCAGCGGCCGTCGGCGAGCCACCAGGGGTGGAGCCCAATGCCGGCGATGATGCCCGGATGGCGATGAGCGCGCTCGTTTGCGGCCGAAAAGTCGCGTGGGTCGACCCCGCAGTCAAAGAGCCCCAGACCCAACGCCGCCGACTCACTGGCTGCAGCATCGGGGCTGAGCGTCAAATCAAGGTGACAATGCGTGTCAAAGAATCGCGGTTCCATCGCAGGGCATCCTGCTAGTCCAGGCGCTGGCCATCGGCGCGCACGCGCTCGGTGCCGCGCCCACTGATCTGGCGGATAACCTCGCCGGCAATCATCTGACCCATGATGGGCGGCATAAAGCTGGCGGTTCCGAGTTCGGTACGCTCGTGGATGTTGGAAGGGTCGCGGGGCTGTGTCTTAACCGATTCCTCGCAGCTAAACAGTACATGCAGGCTCTTGATTCCGCGCTTCTTGCATTCTTTGCGCATGATGCGGCTCATGGGGTCACGTACCGTATCGAAGATGTCGGCAAAGCGGAGGCACTCGGGATGGAGCTTGTTGGCCCCGCCCATGGAGCTAACCAAACGGATGTCGTGGTCCTGAGCATATTTGGCAATGGTGAGCTTGGCCGAGATGGTGTCGATGGCGTCGACGACGTAGTCGAGCTTGCCGTCCGTCTGCTCCAAAACGCTCGCAAAGAACTCATCGATGTTATCGCTCAACAGGTATTCAGTTCGCTTGATGACGGTGGCGGCAGGATTGATATCGTGGATCATGGCCTCCATCACGTCAACCTTGCGCTTGCCGACGGTGCTGTGAAAGGCGATGGCCTGGCGATTGATATTGCTGGGCGCGATGATGTCCTTATCCAGAATGACGAAATGTCCGATGCCGCCGCGGGCGAGTGCCTCGCAGCAGTTGGAGCCCACGCCTCCGCAGCCGAGCACCAGTACCGTAGCATCGGCGAGCTTGTCGAGTGCCTCGCGGCCCATGATGATCTCGAGCTTGGTATCGCGCGTCTCGACGAGAGCAGTAGCGTTTTCGGTCATAGACATCCTCCGATGGGGAAGCGAATCGTGTTTTAGCTATCGTCATTATAGGTATTATCGCGATGGTTGATTTCCGATCTCAGCCGAACACTTTGAGCGGATAGGCCGTTCCCGCAGC
>DAWDVX010000009.1:0-53889 GCA_052346145.1 Collinsella sp. | reverse complement strand
CTGCGGGAACGGCCTATCCGCTCAAAGTGTTCGGCTGAGATCGGAAATCAACCACAGTTTTTGTCTCATTACCGATGAAATCGGCTCAGTCCCTTTGTCACATTCTAGAGCGTGCGGAGCAGGGCGATGAGGAAGCGGGTGCCTTGGAGGTAGGCGCGACGGGTGATGCGCTCGTTGGTGCCGTGGACGCCGCGGTCGCATTCGTCATCGTCGACCACAAAGGCGGAGAAGCGGATGCACTCGCGGCAAATGCGCTGGTAGTTGGCGGCATCGGTTGCACCAATCACGGTCGAGGGCACGATGCTCATCGGCTCTTGGCCCACCGCAGACGATCCGTTTTCCTCTGTCCCCTTGGGACCACGGAAATAGCGGGCGGCGATGGCGCGGACGGCCTCGAGCCCCGGACCGCCCACGCGCGGGGACGGTGAGGGCTCGGAGCTGCCGAGGCCCAGCTCGACCTCGACTCGGCCAGCGAGCCCAGCGGTGGCAACGGCCTCGCGGCAGCAGGCCACGACATCGGCCACGCTCGTACCCTCGAGCATGCGGAAGTTGATATTGGCCCACATATCCTGCGGCATTACGTTGGCACCGGTACTGCCGCCTTCGATTTGCGTGGGCGCGCAGGTGGTGGTCACAAGCGGGTACAGCTTTTTGCTGGCGAGGCAGTCGCGCACGATGGCATCCTTGCTGGCAGCAATCTCGTCTGCGGTATAAAGCCCCAGCTCGACGAGCTGCGCGGCAAGCAGGTCGGTCACACGCGCCGGCCACTCGATATCGCAAATCGCGGCAATAGCGCGGCTGAGCACTTCGAGCGACGTGCCGCCGTAAGGGTTGGAAGAATGCCCGCCTTCGCTCTTCGTCCTGAGCACGATATCGGCATAGCCCTTCTCGGCAAGATCGGCATGCATAAGCCAACCCTCACCTGCGCTGTACTCGGCAGCCGCAACGATACGATAGTCGCCCTCGTCGATCAGGTACTCAAGCTCAACGCCACGCTCCTCGAGCGCGCGACCAATGGCACCCGCGCCGTACTGCGTGGTCTCCTCATCCTGGCCAAAGGCCAGCAGCAGCGTTCGTTCGTGTTGCCAGCCGTGCGCCAGCGCATACTCAACGGCCTCCAAGATGCCCGCAACCTGGTCTTTCATATCGATGGCGCCGCGACCCCAAATATAGGTGTCGTCCACGTGCCCGCTAAAGGGATCGTGCGTCCAGTCCGTCTCGGTGCCCGGCACCACGGGAACCACGTCCATGTGGCCCATGAGCATGACCGGCTTGAGGGCGGGGTCGGTGCCGGCAAGCGTCACGAGCAGCGAATGGTCGATGAGCTCGACCTCGCCCGTCGCAAACACGCGCGGCCAGCCCTGCTGCATATAGGCGCGCAGGTCGTCAAACGCCTGCCAGTCCACCGTCTGGGCATCCATGCTCGAAATCGTCGGAAACGACAGCACGCGGCCCAGGCGCTCGCACGCGCCGACCTCATCGATATCGGCAAAATCATCCTCGTGCGCAAAGAAGCGCCAAACCTCGGCCATGCCTTCCTCCAAAAATAACGTGGCAAAGAGGCGGTCCCTTTGCCACGTTCGCTTGCATTATTTGTCGTTGAGATAACGCGAGAGGAACTCGCGGGTGCGCTGGTGTTTGGGGTTGCCGAAGAGTTCGGCCGGCGCGGCGTCCTCGAGCACCACGCCCTTGTCCATAAAGACCACGCGGTCGGACACCGTGCGGGCAAAAGCCATCTCGTGCGTGACGACGACCATGGTCATGCCGTCGGCGGCGAGCTTGCGCATGACCTCGAGCACCTCGCCCACGATCTCGGGATCGAGCGCGGAGGTAGGCTCGTCAAACAGCATGATCTGCGGGTTCATGCACAGGGCGCGGGCGATGGCCACGCGCTGCTTTTGGCCGCCGGACAGGCGACCCACGGCGGCGTGTGCGAACTTTTCGAGTCCCACGCTTGCCAGATGCTCTAGCGCGACCTTTTCGGCCTCGGCCTTGCTCATCTTTTTGAGCGTGACGGGCGCGAGGGTACAGTTGTCGAGCACATCCATGTTGTTGAACAGGTTAAAGCCCTGGAACACCATGCCGATGTCCTCGCGGAGTTTATTGATGTTGCAGCGCTCGGCCGTGAGGTCCTGGCCGTGGAACCAGATATGGCCCGCGTCCGGGGTCTCGAGCAGGTTGAGGCAGCGCAAGAAGGTCGACTTGCCCGAGCCCGAGGCGCCGATGATGGTGACGACCTCGCCGGGATTGACAGCGAGGTCGATGCCCTTGAGTACCTCGAGCGAGCCGAAGCTCTTGCGCAGGCCCTCGACGCGGATGAGCGGCTCTTGGTTTTGCGCGGCGGCCGCAGCGCCGGTAGTGGCGGTATCTGCCATGATGATTCTCCTCGTCTTAAGCCTAGTTAGAGCTGGGCAGCGTGGCAGGGGCCTCGGCGCCCAGCTTTTTGCCAAAGGCTTCGAGCAGGCGGCTCGCCACGAGTGTCAGGATCAGGTAGACCACGAGCGCCACGCAGTAGACCTCCATCTGGCGGTAGTACACGCCGGCGACCGTGGTAGTAGCGTACATAAGGTCGAACACGCCGATGACCGAGAGCACCGACGAATCCTTGATGTTGATGATGAGCTCGTTGGTGAGCGCCGGAATAGCGTTTTTAATACCCTGGGGGAACACAACCTTGCGCATAGCCTGCCACTGCGAAAGACCCAGCGAACGCGCCGCCTCGGCCTGGCCAGGGTCGATGGACTCGATGCCGCCGCGCAGGACCTCCATCATGTAGGCGGTGGAGTTGAGCGAGATGGTAACGAGGCCGGCGGTGAAGGTGCTCCAAATCTGGTTGGCCTGGGCGGTCTCGAAGCCCATGCCGCGCAAAACGGTGAAGCCCGCGTAATAGATGAGCAGGCCCTGGACCATCATGGGCGTGCCGCGCACGATGGTGGAGTAGATGGTCGCAAAGCCGCGGCCGATACTCTTAAAGAAGCGCACCAGGTCGTTATCCACGCGGTCGAAGGTCTGAATACGCAGGAACACAAAGAGCAGCGCCAGGAAGAATGCGATGACGGTGCCGAAGGTGGCAAGCGCGATGGTGATCTCGATACCGCGAATGAAGAAGTCACCGCTCTTGTAGGTCATGTAGACCAGGCTCGACAAAAAGTCGCTGGGGTTGGAATCCGAGACAATGCTCACCTGCACCAGGTCGATAAACGACATGACGCAGCGGTCCACGAAAAAGATCGCCGCGATGGCGACCACGACGTAGCTGCCCAGGCGTGCGCCACGACGGCAGCGCTCGGATGCGAACGGCGACTTTTCGCGATAGTCGTTCCAGTGCATGAGCTTGGTGACCAGCGCCGCCGCCGACACGACGAGCCAGGCCCAAAGGATTGCCCAGAGGCAGTCTTGGAACACGCCCGTAGGCGCCAAGAAACTCATCGGCGTGGGGTTGCGCTGGCTAAACGCCAGGCCGAGCGCCGCGATGACGCTCGTGCCCAGGTATACATAACGGTGGTCTGCCTTGATAAAGGAGGCCAGGCGATTGATGGTTTTCATGCTGCCTCCCTATGCCGGCTGACGGTCGAGGCACGCGTCCCACATTTGGTCGCGCTCCTCTTGGCTAATGCCCTTGAGTGTCTTGTCGATGAGCTTAAGCAGTTTGTCCGAGCCCTTGCGGCAGCCGACGTTTGCCGTGACCTCCTGCTTAAAGCCCTCGCCCTCGGCAAATTGAATGGGGACGATGCCCGGGTTTTGGGCCATATAGCCCTTCTCGTTCTCGGTGTTGTAGGTCACGGCGTCGCAGGTGCCCTGCAGCAGGTTCGAAAACACCGTGGGGACCGAATCGACCGGGTTCTTGTGCACAACGCCCGGGATTTCGTCGATGACGGTATCGAGCATGGTGTCCTTTTGGCCGAGGACCGTAGCGCCGCTAAAGTCGCTGAGCTTGGTCGCATTTTGGTAGGGCGAGCCCTCTTTTACGAACAGGCCAAAGTAGCCAATGAAGTACGGGTCGGAAAAGCCGACGGACTCCTCGCGCTCGGGCGTGGCGCTCATGCCGGCAATGATGAGGTCGATCTGGCCGTTGTTGAGCGAATCGATAAGGCCCGAGAAACTCTGCTTGACGGCAACGGGCTCGCCACCGAGGGCCTTGCAGACGATCTTGGCGATCTGCACGTCGTAGCCATCGGCATAGGCACCCTGCACGTTGTCGATGGGGATGGTGTACTCGCTGGCCTCGGAGACCTGCCAGTTGTACGGGGCGTAGGCCGCCTCCATGCCAATGCGGATCTTATCCTTGCCGATCACGGAATCGGACAGGTCGTCGCGACCGCCGCCCGTCGTGGGCTGAACCACCTTGAGCGTTGACGGGCGCTGACAGCCGGCAAGCGCGCCGGCGACGACGGAAGCGCTCGCAGCGAGGGCGCTACCCAAAAAGATGCGACGGCTGCATACCGGCTGGCGCTGCGCATCGCACTGTTGGGGAGAATGCATAATCTGCCTTCCCTGTTGAATCGTATGCTGACGACTTAACAGGATATACGCCAGCGACCAGCAGCGCAGCACAAGCTCGAAAAATTAATAGACACACGGTAGCCATTGGGGACGCCGATGTTTTGGCAATGCCGGCGAGCGACGTCCAGAGCGAACAAGTGGCATGAAAAAGGCAAGGCATGACCAGAAGGTCTATGTCTTGCCTTTTAAATGACAACTTGTCGCTCTGGACGACGCGCAGCATCGACCGAGCGGCGGAACCTCTAGAGCAAGGTAACGCTAAAGCTGCGAACATCCGTCTCGCCGGGAGCCAAGGTGATGGTGTTGACCTTGTGCTCAAAGACGTCGTCCTCGGTGTCCATGGTGGTGTGACCGGTCCAGGGCTCGAGCGCCACAAACGGAGCGTCGTTGGCGGCAGACCACACGCCGATGTACTTAAAGCCCTCAAAGTCGATCTTGACGCCGTGGCCCGACTTGCGGCCGCGCAGTGTGAGCGTGGAGCCCGGAGTATCGGTGAACATGATGGCATCGTTATCGAAGCTGCGGTGCGTGATGGGCAGCACGTCCGAGTTATCGGGCGCCTTGTAGCTGCCCTCGAACGTCATAAGACCGTCGGGCGTGATGATGGGAGCCTCGTTGGTCCAAGCCTCGGTAAACGCCAACTCGTAATCCTCGAACGCCTCGTCCTCGGCACCGGGGGCGGGCACGTTAAATGCGGGGTGGCCGCCCACCGAGAACGGCAGGTCCACGTCGCCGGTGTTGGTGACGGCAAAGGTCTGCGTGAGGGTGGCGTCGCCGGTCAAGGCATAGGTCATGTTGAGCTTAAAGTGGAACGGGAACGCCTTGAGCGACTCGGGCGTATCGGTAATCTCGTACGTTACCGAGGAGCCGTCCTCCGAAACCTCGACCAGCTTGTGCTCGACAATGCGCGCGAGTCCGTGGCGCGGCATCTCGCAGGTACCGGCCGCAGACGTTGCCGTGTTGTTGCGCAGCGAGCCCACAATGGGGAACAGGATGGGCGCGTGCTTGCCCCAAAAGGCGGGGTCGCCCTGCCACAGATACTCGTTGCCGTTGAGGGCAAGGCTCGTGAGCTGGGCGCCCATGGAATCGATGGCCGCGGTGAGGCTGCCGCGCTTGATGGTAGTGACGGTAGACATGCTACTTCCTCCAAAAGTAAACAATAGTGTCGAGGGCTATTGTCCCACTCTTGGCGGCGGGGTTGAGCGACAGGCGCAGTTATTGAGCAATAGCGTAAAGGTCAAACCCGCCCTGCGGAGTGCTATCGACCGTATCGGGCGCCTGCGAGTTAAAGCTCACGGGAACCATGCGCTTTGAGGCGCGGAAGCGCGTGCCGTCGGTGGCGACGGGCGGTTCGTCGACGGTGAGCTCGTAGTCGCCGGGCTTGAGCTCGATGCCGTCACCAGCGGAATTGACGTATTGATACTCGTCAATCGTCTGCCCTTTGAGCGTACGCCCCACGATGTGGATGAGCATTTGGCTGTCGCCACGCGCGGTGTCCCACATCGCGCCGTCCTTGACCTCGACCGACACATGTACCGAGCGCGTGCGGCTGAGCGATTGCTCGACAGACATCTCGACCTTGGCGGCGTCTTGACGCTGCTGCTCGACATGGCTCCAAACGCTACCGATTGCCGAGCAGGCGATAACGCCGGCCATGAAGGCGATGAGGATGGGGCCGAGCGGAGAACGGCGGCCCGCGTCTTCCTCACGAGCCAGGTCGGGGCGATGTGTGGGCGCAGGCGCCTGGGCGCCTTGCGCGGGCACGTCGAGAATGCTGAAGGATGCCGTGCTGTCGGGGTCGATGGTGTGACGCGGCTGCGGGATCTTTGCCGGCGAGATGGACATGTCCGCCGGCTCACCGAGTGTGGCCGTGGCATCGGCCTTAGCCTCATCGGCCTCGGCTTGGGCCCAAGCCTGCTCAAAGGTCAGGGGCTCGGCGGCATCGGAGGCGGCATCAGGCTCGACAGCGGCATCGTTGCCGGTCTCGTCCTCGTCGCTCGACACGTCACGCGACGCGGGCTCGTCCCACTCCTCGTCCGGAGCCTCGCCCTCGCTATACCACCATTCAAAGTTATCGATATCCATACGGGGCGCCCCTTAGGCCTCGCAAATAAACACTCGCTAGTCTTATACCCCCAGACGGCACCGAAGCTCACCCGCGCCGGACACGAAAACCGTCACAACATTCGACGTTTTTCCTCGTTTTCGAGATTTTCATCGAATGTTGTGACGGTTTAGGCGGCAGCCACGCCGCGAATGTGACAAAGAGACTGTCCCTTTGTCACATTCTGTTAGAGTTGCAGGGATTGAATCCCGCTTATTCACGCGACATTGGAGTGACAACCTTGACCGCCGCAACCACGCCAAAAAGTAAGTCAACCGCCGCCGCGCTCTCCCCCGCGCGCACCAAGCTCTGCCTGGCGCTGCTCGTGTTGTTAGGCTTTTCGCTCGGCTGTTCGGAGTTCGTGGTCATCGGCATCGAAAGTGACTTGGCGACGGAACTCGGCGTATCGCTTGCCACCGCAGGCCAACTTATTAGCGTGTTCGCACTGATCTACGCTATCGCGACGCCGGTGCTCGCGCTCAGCACGGGGCGCTTCCGTCGTTACCAACTGCTCGTGTGCTATAGCATCGTCTTTGTGCTCGGCAATCTGGTCATGGCGCTGGCACCCAACTTTCAAGTGCTGTTCGCCTCGCGCATCATCTTGGGCTCCGTCTCGGGCGCACTGCTCGCCGTGGGCGTGACGTATATCCCCGAGCTGCTGTCCCCGCAGCAGACCTCACTCGCCATCTCGGTGGTGTACGGCGCGTTTTCCGTGGCAATGGTCTTTGTCACTTCGATCGGCAAGTTTGTGGCCGACACGCTCGACTGGCACGTGGCCATGTACGGCACGCTGACCTTTGCCGTTCTGATCTGCGGAGCGCTCGTGATGTTTATGCCGCGCGCTGGGCAAACCGACGAGCCCGCCACCTTTCGCGAGCAGGCGGGTCTGCTACGCGAGCCGAGCATCGTCACCGGCATGCTCATCTTTTTGTTTGGCGTGGGGTCGGTCTACGTTTTCTATGGCTACGTGACGCCTTATCTTGAGCAGGTGCTGGGCATGGGCACGGTCGAAGCCAGTACCACGCTCATGGCCTACGGCGTGTTCTGCCTGATCTCGAACATCCTGGGCGGATGGATCGATGCGCGCTTTGGCATGAAGGCGCTGCTTGTGACGTTCGTGCTGCAGGCTGCGGCGTTACTCGGGCTGTTTGCTGTGGGCGGCACCATGCCGCTCGCGCTGGCCTTTGTCTTTAGCTTGGCGCTGCTCATGTACTTGTTCTCGGTGTCGTGCATCACGCACTTCATGGACGTGGCACGCAGCCGCCATCCCAAGTCGATGGTACTCGCAAGTTCGGTTGAGCCCATGGCGTTTAACGTCGGCATCTCGTTTGGCACCGCAGTGGGCGGTGCCGTGGTAAGCAGCATTGGCATTGCGCACGTAGGCGCAGTGGGTGCCGCGTTCTCGCTTGTGGCCTGGGTGCTTACGCTGGTGACGATTAAATTGGCTCACTGGGAGCGCAGGCGGGCAAGGGCGCAGGCGTAGATGCGATACTCGAGCTCGATGATGGCGATCGAAAGGAAACCGCATATGCAACGTGTACTGTTTATCTGCCATGGGAACATCTGTCGCTCGACGATGGCTGAGTCCGTGTTTACCGAGCTAGTGCGGCGCGCCGGGCGCGCGGGCGAGTTTGTCATTGATTCCGCTGCGACCTCGACCGAGGAGATCGGCAACCCGCCACACCACGGCACCATTGCCAAGCTACGCGAGGTCGGGATTCCCGTCGTCGCACATCGCGCACGTCAGGTGCGTCGCGCGGAGTATGGCGACTGGGACCACATTGTCTATATGGACGACGAGAACGCCCGCGCCCTGTACCGAATTTTTGGGAAGGACCCCGATGGCAAGATCTCGCGCCTGCTCGATTGGACCGATCGCCCCGGCGACGTGGCCGATCCCTGGTACACCGGCAATTTCGACGCCACCTACCGCGATGTACTCGCCGGTTGCACCGCTATGCTCGAGCAGCTGTAGGCGCTCGGGCGGCGCGGGCACACGGGCCACGCCATCGGCATAAAACGAGCGTGGATTTTCTCCCACTTTGAGCGTTCGAGCGCGCTCTAAACGGGAGAAAATCCACGCTCGTTATCTCGGTGGGAGAAAATCCACACTCATGAATGTGACAAAGGGGCTGTCCCTTTGTCACATCCGGGACTGGCCCTAGACCGGCTTGACCTCCAGCTTTATCCCCTCGGCACAGGAGTCGCCCAAAACATCCGAAAGGGCCCAGGTCGCATATAGCGGCAAATAGAGAACCGCTCCATTGCGCTCAACGTTGCCTCTCGAGAAAACAATCCCGAGCCTTACGCCATATTCAGCCGTATCAAGCACATGGCCGAGCGCAGCGTGCGCGTGGTAATAGGAGCCCGATTTAACCTCGATCGGAACAGCCGTCCCATCCGGTCCATCGACCACAAAGTCCACTTCACCACGCTTTTTTGTCTGATAGTAGTAAAGCTGGCGATTTTGGGCAGTCAGCTGCTGGGCCACCACGTTTTCGTAAATGCCGCCCAGATTGGGCTCCTTGCTATCAAGATACGCCGCTTGGGCGACTCCAACGGGGTAGCGCGCCATCAACATGCCCGTATCCGATTGATATAGCTTGAACTGCGATGGCCGTGCCGTCTTGAGCAGGGGCGATTTTGGCTCGGTTACGATATCTGCTTTGAGAGCAACGCCGGCATCGACAAGCCATACAAAATCTCGCTGATACTTCTCGTAGTGAGCCTTGGGGTCAATGGAATTGAGCACGAAGCGCTTATTTTCGCCCTCGAGCATAATAGGGAGCTGATCGTAGATGCTCTGCACCTGAAGGGCTCGCCCGCTTGCATACTTGGAGATATCCCGCCGGTACTGTTCGTTGAGCTCTGACTGTAGCTGACGAACAGAGGCAAGATCGCCCTGCGTGTCAAGGAAACGCTGCACGACCTCCGGCATTCCGCCGACAACGGTATAGGTCCTGAAGTTTGCCATCATCGCGTCATGAATGTAATCAGGAATGGGCCTCTCGCTGATACACGCGTCACGTATCGTTTGGCGAGCCCCCTCGCTCACCCCGGTTGCCCAGCAAAACTCCTCAAAATCGAGCGGGAACATCCTAAGCTCGTGGACATACCCCACGGGATAGGACCTGACGCCCTTGAACTGGGTCCCGAGCATTGACCCCGAAAACGCCCAGCGGCACCTCCCGTCCTCAACAAGGAACTTTGCCATCGTCATGATGTCGGGGGCCTCTTGGACCTCATCGATAAACACGAGCGTTTTGCCTGGTGCAATCGACTTTCCCGAAAGAAGCGTCACCCTGCTGATGAAATCATCGGCATTCCGCGCCTCGAGAAGAGCATCTTTTGCCTGGCGATTTTCCATGAGATTGAGCTCGATGTAGGTTGCATGGCTGGCTTTGCCAAATGCGCGAATCGAATAGCTTTTGCCGATCTGGCGAGAACCCGTGATGAATAAGGCCTTTTGCTCGGCAGACTTCAGCCAACGCTCCAGCTCTGCCGCTATTTTCCTGCGCAGCATAGGCTCTCCCCTCAGTGTCATCAAATGAAATGCAAAGTTTTATGCGCTTAATTATCGATGAAATGTAGGATTTTTAGAACCTAAAATCGGATGAAATGCAGAGATTTAGGATTATAAGCAAAAAGAAGGGGCAGCCCCGGCGAATGTGACAAAGGGACTGTCCCTTTGTCACATTGCGCTCGACTACTCGTCGACGATCTCGGCAAGCCAGACGTTCAGCGTATCGACCTCGGGGCAGCAGAACTTTGCCGTACCAGGCTCGTTGCCAGGCACGGTTCCGCCATAGCGCAGGATATCGATATAGGGAAAGCCCACATGGCAGGCCATGGCGCACATCTTGCCGCGGTCGCGGTCGAAGTCGAAGACGTCACCCGGCTTGTGCCCGTGATGGCAGCGGCATGTGCCCAGCTGGTCCACGCAGCTAATACGAATACGTGGGCGCCTGCCGCGCGGGGCACCGAGCGGCTTGTTCTCGCCCGCCGCCTCGGTGCTGCTCTCGTCGGCGTTACTCATGGTCAATCACATCCAGGCAGGCCTCGATGGGAAGGCCAGCGGACTTATCCTCCTGGTCGGCATTGCGCTCGATGAGCTCCGCTACCACACGCATGGCATCGCTCGTCGCGCGCTGCAGGCTCCAACCGGCCATAACGCGGCCGACAAGCACCGCCGAGAACGTGTCGCCCGTGCCCGGGAAGTAGACCGGAATCAGCTCGAAGGGAATCGTGAAGTACTCCCCCGCCACATGGTCGTAACCGATGACGACATTCGCACCGTCGACCACAGCGCTCGTAATGACCACCGACTTGGCGCCCAGGGCACGCACGGCATCCACAAGAACGCGGCCCTCATCGGGCGTGATTTGCTCGGCAATGGGCGTATCGGTGAGCAGGCACGCCTCGGTGTAGTTTGGTACCGCATAGTCGGCGCACTCGAGTAGGCTGCGCATGAGACCGATCGTGGACTCGGGCACGCCGGCGTAAAGCTTGCCGTTGTCGCCCATGATGGGGTCGACGAACACCTTGGTGCCCTTTTGCGCACGGCGGTGGCAAAAGTCCGAGATGATGCGCGTCTCTTCCTCGGTCACGATAAAGCCGGTCGAGATAGCGTCGAACTCAAACCCGAGCTCCTCCCAGATAGCGAGGCTCTGGCGCACGTACTCGGTGGTGTCATGGATGTAGAACTTGGGATAGTTGAGCGTATCGGACACCAGCGCCGTCGGCAGGTTGTGGATGCGATAGCCCATGTGCGACAGCACCGGCAGCATGGCGGAGAGCGCGACCTTGCCGTAGCCGCACATATCGTTGATCAGCAGCAGCTGAGTGTTCTTCATGAGAGTCCCCCTTGGGTCGGGCGCGGCGCGGCAGCGCCACAATGCGACTAAGTGTAGCGCAGGGAACGTTGCGAGCAGGCGCCAGGGCCGCGAAGAGCGCATTGTTGCGGAAAGGTTTCGGAAAATGATCCCTTTTCCTCCGTCCCCCACGGATCATTCCAACATGTAAACGTCGATGTTTTGGCAATGCCAGCGAGCGGGTCGCATTTGAGACAAGGTGACGTGAAACGAAAGGGCGCTGACCTTCTGGTCGCGCCCTTGAAGTTGAACGTCAGATTGTCCAAATGCGGCCCGCGCAGCGTCGGCCGGTCCGCCGTTCGGTAGAACGGCGGGACCAATAGGTTTGGAAAACCGCGTAACAATCAGTTTGGTACCTTGACATTCCTGTATAGCACTCCTAGATTAGTTAGGCACAAAACAATTCCACTACCTAACTAAAGAAAGGAGAGATACGAATTCATGTGCGATGAACCCCTTAACCTTCGTCCGCACGAGCCCGGCGGCGACCCGTCGCAGCCGGCAGACGTGCCCGAAGCGGTTAACGGCGAAGACAAGCTCGCCAAGCGCATCCTGAGCGGCCTAGGCTTTTGCGGCCACTACATGCACTTTCACGGCGGCGGCGTGTCCGGCAAGGCGCCCATCGTCTGCCTGCTTGCCAAGCAGGAAAACGGCGAGATGTCGCAGCAGGAACTCGGCATGCACTTCGACCTCAAGCCGGGGTCGCTTTCCGAAATCTTGTCCAAGCTCGAGTGCGCCGGCATCATCGAGCGCAGCCGCAATCCAAAAGATCGCCGGCAGCTCACCATTCGCCTGACCGAGATCGGCTGGGAGAAGGCCCGCATCGACCAGGCCGCCCGCATCCGCTTTAGGGAGCAGGCCTTTAGTGCCCTCACCCACGACGAGCGTGAACAGCTCGCCGAGATGCTCGAGAAAATCCGCGTAACCTGGGAGGAACTGGATGATTAAAACCCTTATGGGCAGCATCCGCGATTACATGAAGGTCACGATCGCCACGCCGCTGCTGGTGCTTGGCGAGGTAATCTGCCAGATGATGATCCCGTTTATCACCGCCGACATGATCGACGCCATCAAGGACGGCACCGCCGTTACCGAGATGCTGCCCACCGCCGGCCTTCTCGTACTCATCGCGCTGACGTCACTCGCCTTTGGCGCCGCTGCGGGCATCACCTGCAGCCATGCCAGCTGCGGCTTTGCCAAGAACCTGCGTCGCGACCTGTTCTACAAGATCCAGACGTTCAGCTTCGCCAACATCGACGAGTTCTCGAGTTCCTCGCTCGTCACGCGCCTCACCACCGACATCAACAACGTGCAGCAGGCCTTTATGATGCTCATCCGCATCGCCGTGCGCTCGCCGCTGGTGCTGGTCTTTGCCTTTACCATGGCATACGCCATGGGCGGCAGCGTCGCCATGGTCTACCTGGTCATCATTCCGCTGCTGGGCTTTGGCCTGTTCTTTATCATCTATAAGGTGCGCCCGATCTTTACCCGCGTGTTCCGCAAGTACGACGCGCTCAACGAATCGGTCGAGGAAAACGTCACCGGCATGCGCGTGGTCAAGAGCTACGTGCGCCAGGACTACGAGAAGGAGAAGTTCGCCACCGCCGCGCGCGACGTCCAGATGGACTTCACCCGCGCCGAGAAGTTGCTCGCCTTCAACAACCCCATGATGAACATCTGCGTCAACGGCGCGTTCGTCGTCATCATCTACCTGGGCTCCAAGCTCATCATCACGAGCCAGGGCACCCTGTTCGATGTGGGCCAGCTCTCCTCCATCTTTACCTACGGCTTCCAGATTCTGATGAGCCTAATGCAGCTGTCGATGATCTTTGTCATGGTGACCATGGCAGACGAGTCGGCGCACCGCATTACCGAGGTGTTGGCCGCCGAGCCCACGATCGCTAACCCGACCGAGCCCGTGCACGAGGTTGCCGACGGCTCCATCGACTTCGATCACGTGAGCTTTAAGTATTCCGAGCATGCCCGCCGCCAGGCGCTCGACGATATCGACCTGCATATTAAGAGCGGCGAGACCATCGGCATTATCGGTGGCACCGGCTCGGCCAAGTCGACGCTCGTGAACCTGATCGCCCGTCTGTACGATGTCACGGAGGGCACCGTGCGCGTCGGCGGCGTGGACGTGCGCGACTACGACCTGGACGCGCTGCGCCACCAGGTAGCCATGGTCCTGCAGAAAAACGTGCTGTTTAGCGGCACCATCGCCGAGAACCTGCGCTGGGGCGACCCGAACGCCACCGACGAGGAAGTCCGCGAGGCCGCACATCTGGCCTGCGCCGACGAGTTTGTCGACGGCTTCCCCAAGGGCTACGACACCTGGATCGAGCAGGGCGGCTCCAACGTTTCCGGCGGCCAGAAGCAGCGCCTGTGCATCGCGCGTGCCCTGCTGCGTCGCCCCAAGATCTTGATCCTGGACGACTCCACGAGCGCCGTCGACACCAAGACCGACGCCAAGATCCGCGAGGGCCTGGCGAGCTATCTGCCCAACACGACCAAGCTCATCATCGCCCAGCGCATCAGCTCCGTGCAGGACGCCGACCGCATCATCGTCATGGAGGGCGGCCGCATCAAGGACATCGGCAACCACGATGAGCTGCTCAAGACGAGCGAGATCTACCGCGAGACCTTTACCTCGCAAAATAAGATGAGTGCCGAAGGCGAGGACGCGGGCGAGACCGCCGCAGCCGACACCGAGGCATCCGCACCGCAAGCTCAGACCCAGGAAGGAGGCGAGGCACATGAGTAAGGCCGCTACCGCCGAGAGCGCGCGCAACCGCAAGGGCGGCACCATGACGCGCCTGATCAAGATGCTCTTTGGCTTCTACCCGGTGCTTTTGCCCCTCGTCGTCGCCGGCGTTGTGCTCTGCGCCATCATCAACTCCATCGGCGCGACGTTTCTTCAGAGCGCGCTGCAGGTCATTAGCGAATCGTGGCAGTCGGGCGACTGGACGGCCGCGCAGCCCAAGATTCTGAAGCTCGTGACCACCCTCGGCTGCATCTACGCCGTGGGCGTCGTCTCCTCGCTCTTCTGGAACCGCGCCATGGCCGTCATCACGCAGGGCTCGCTCGAGAAGCTGCGCGAAAAGATGTTCAACCGCATGCAGGACCTGCCGATTCGCTACTTCGACACGCACCAGCGCGGCGACATCATGAGCCACTACACCAACGACATCGACACGCTGCGTCAGATGATCAGCCAGTCGCTGCCCAACCTGCTCATGACGATCATCGTCATCGTCACCGTGTTCTTCATCATGCTGTATTACAGCGTGTGGATGTGCCTGGTCATCATTGCCGGCGTCGCCTTTATGACCTTTATGACCAAGCTGCTCGGCTCCAACTCCGCGCGCTTCTTTATCGCGCAGCAGACCGAGCTCGGCGTGGTCGAGGGCCATATCGAGGAAGTCATGAACGGCCAGAAAGTCGTCAAGGCGTTCTGTCACGAGTCCGCTGCCGAGGCCGATTTTGACGAGCGCAACGAGAAGCTCTTCGAGGTCTCGCAGAAGGCCAACATGTACGCCAACATCCTCATGCCGATCCTCGGGAACCTGGGCGACTTGCTCTACGTGCTGGTCGCGCTGACCGGCGGCATCTTCCTGGCGCTGGGCGTGCCCAACCTGAGCCTCTCGGGCATGGCGCTCTCCATCGCCGTCGTGGTGCCGTTCCTCAACATGACCAAGCAGTTCTGCGGCCAGATCGGCCAGATCTCGCAGCAGATCAACGCCGTGGTCATGGGCCTTGCCGGCGCCGAGCGCATCTTTGAGCTGCTCGACGAGGAGCCCGAAGCCGACGAGGGCTACGTGACGCTCGTCAACGCACAGGTGAACCCCGAGACCTGGCAGCTCGAGGAAGCCGACCACCGCACCGGCATGTGGGCATGGAAGCACCCGCACCGCGCGACCGGCGAGATCGAGTACGTGCCGCTGCGTGGTGACCTGGTCATGGATAACGTGGACTTTGGCTATACGCCCGACCACGAGGTGCTGCACGGCGTGTCCGTATATGCCAAGCCGGGCCAGAAGGTCGCGTTTGTCGGTGCCACCGGTGCCGGTAAGACGACCATCACCAACCTCATCAACCGCTTCTACGACATTGCCGACGGCAAGATCCGCTACGACGGCATCAACGTCAACAAGATTCGCAAGTCCGACCTGCGTCGCTCGCTGGGCGTGGTGCTGCAGGACGTGAACCTGTTCACCGGCACCGTGATGGACAACATCCGCTACGGCAACCTGGACGCCACCGACGAGGAGTGCATCAAGGCGGCCAAGCTCGCGGGAGCGGACGACTTTATCACCCGTCTGCCCGACGGCTACGACACCATGCTCACCGGCAACGGCGCGCAGCTGTCGCAGGGCCAGCGCCAGTTGATCTCGATTGCGCGCGCCGCCGTCGCCGATCCGCCGGCGATGATTCTGGACGAGGCCACGAGCTCCATCGACTCCCGCACCGAGGCAATCGTGCAGGCGGGCATGGACAAGCTCATGGAGGGCCGCACGACGTTTGTCATCGCGCACCGCCTCTCCACCGTGCGCAACTCCGACGCGATCATCTGCCTGGACCACGGCCGCATCATCGAGCGCGGCAACCACGACGAGCTGATCGCCAAGCGCGGGTATTACTACCAGCTCTACACCGGAGCGTTTGAGCTGGAGTAGATCTGGCAACCCGGAACTACGCCGCAACGCATAAGCCCCCGCAGTTCATATGAGCTGTGGGGGCTTTTTTCATGCCAGCCGGAAACCGTATCCCACTTTTCGGGCCCAGAATGGGATGCCGTTTCCCGCTGGACCCCCTCCGGGAAACGGCATCCCATTTCAAGGGAGTAAACCGGGATGTAGTTTCCCCTAACGGCACCTTTGGGAAGCCGCATCCCACTCTAGACGCACAAAACGGGATGAGCTTTCCCATGGTGATCCAAGACCAGAAGCATGTCCGATAGCGCAGCCAGGTCAAGAACAACAAGGCAAGCGTCACGCCAATTTGGACGAGCGTCTGCTGCAGTTTGAGGCTGCTGGCCCATATGGTAGAGTTAACCACCCATGAATTTCAGCACACTGCGTGCTACCTGCTCTTTTGTCATTTAGGGGAGTGAACTTGTGAATACTTCTGTCGCCAAGAAGGCCAGCCAGGCGGTGCGCCTGCTCATGATGGTGCTCACGGCAGTTCTCATCTTCTTCTTCATCAATGTTATGCTGCTCGTCTCCGATATCCAGGGCGCGGCGCGCGTGGTCAATTACGCCGGTCTGGTGCGCGGTACCACGCAGCGAATCGTTAAGCTCGAGGACGCGGGCCAGCCTCAAGATGACCTGCTCAAAGCCGTGGATTCATACATCAACGGCTTGCGTTACGGAAGTGACGACCTCAACCTCGTCCGTCTCGACGACGATGAGTATCAGGCAAAGATGACCGAGCTTGCAAATTATTATGATGAGCTTTGCGCCGAGATTAGCCGCGTGCGCGAAGTCGGCTACGAGAGCACCGACATCATCTCCATGAGCGAGGAGTTCTTTGGCATTTGCGACGATGCTACGCGACTCGCAGAGGACTACTCTCAGGAGAAGGCGTCGGCGCTCAACTATCTCGAGGGCTTGGTGATCATCGACATCGTGGGCTTGGTGGCGACCTTTGCGGTCGAACTTGTTCGCGCGGGGCGCACTGCCGCGCTCAACCGCGAGCTGCAGAGCAAAGTCTATCTCGACGAAGCCACAGGACTGCCCAATAAGAATAAGTGCGAGGAGATCTTGGGGCAGGAGCATCCCGTTTCCGCTGAACCGCCCGTTGCGCTGTGCGTCTTCGATCTTAACAATCTGCATATGGTCAATAACAACTTCGGCCATGAGAAGGGCGATGAATACATTCGCTCTTTTGCCCAACAACTGGGAAGTGTGGCGTCGGAGACGTGCTTTGTGGGTCGCGACGGCGGCGATGAGTTTATCGCGGTGCTGTGGGATGCCGACCGAGCCGCTGTGGAATCCTGTCTCGCTCGGGTTCGTGCGAACGTGAACGAGTATTCCGGGGCTCACCCCGACATGCCTATCAGCTATGCGGTGGGCTACGCGCTTTCCAGTGATTTTGATGAACCGCCTATGATGCGTGAGCTCTTTTCTCAGGCCGACAAAAACATGTACATCGACAAGAACCGCGTAAAGACAGCCGAGGCAGCCGGGCCGCAACGCGAGGACCGCTAAACCCGTAGCAAAGGGTAGCTAATTTGGGACGGGACTCTTTTGGCTATTTGAGAAGTTGTGCCATGGCGTTGACGAATTTTTGGACTTGGAGGGTGGGCTCGAGCGGATAGTGCAAAAAGACCGGCACCTCGCGACCGCATAGGAACGGCACGCCCACAAAGGCCGGGTGTACCCCCGACCATGCGCCGCAGGTGAGCACCGCGTCGCCCTTTTCCTCTGCCTCGTTAAAGAGCGCAAAGTCAAAGCTGTCCACGTCGATCACGTCAACGCCGCCGTCGGCCAGAAGGTCGATGCGCAGGCTGTCCATTGCGTCGTTGCCGTGGCGGAGCACGCGCAGGCGCATGCCCTCCAGGTCGGCAACCGTAATGCGTGTCTTGCGCGCCAGCGGGCTCGTGCGTGGCACGTCGATATAAAACGGCACGTTAACGATGCGGAGCTTTTGGCAGGCGTCACCCCAGCGCGGGGTCGAAAAACTCGACTGCACCACATCCACCTCGCGACCGAGGCTGCGCATGACGGTCTCGCGTTCGTCGTAGAGGTCGCTTACCGGCACGATCTCAAATCGCAGCGACGGTTCCAGATCGTGGATGCCCGACCACATCGACAGCGTTTGGCGCCCTGGGCACATCATCGACACGCCCAGGCGCACGGCACCGCCATCGCCCGCCGCGCGTCGGGCACGGCGCAGCGCGTCCTCGGACTGCCGCATGATCGAGCGCGCGTCGTCCACCAGCAGTGCGCCCGCCGGCGTCACCTTGACGCCCGAGTGCGAGCGTTCGAACAGCGTGATGCCGAACTCGGCCTCGAATCCCGACACCTGCTTGACGAGCGCCGGGGTCGACACGCGCAATTTTGCCGCCGCACGCGAGAAGCTTCCCAGCTCCGCGGCGGCCGATATGGCCTCAAGTCGTCGATCGTACACGTCATTCTCCCGTTTTCGCACCCGTGGCCACATGGCGCCACAGGGGGTTATTTTCGCAGGTCACGCGCTCGGTTAAGCATAAACTACATTGCACAGCGTAAACCTACGGTTAACTCCATTCTAACAAATATGCAATTCACCTGCGCAAATGTAAAGCATACGATAACCAGCGAAAACCACGTGGGTCGATTAATGGGAGCGACCCACCGGGAGGCACAAGAAGGGAAGTTCCTATGAGCAATTGGCTTAAGCTCGAGGGCGATGTCTGCGCCGTGACTGGCGCGCTCGGCGGTATGGGCGTCGAGATTTGCCGCGAGTTCGCCCGCAACGGCGCCAACGTCGTCCTGCTCGATCTGGACGAGGAAAAGGTCAAGGCCGCAGCCGCCGACCTCGCCGCCGAGTTTGGCATCCACGCCGAGGGCTACAAGATGAACGCCACCGACGAGGCCGAGGTTCAGGCCGCCGTCGACGCCACCATCGCCGACTTCGGCGGTGTCGACGTCCTCGTCAACACCGCCGGCATCCTGCGCTTCGCCGCCATGGAGGACCTGCCGCTGAGCGACTGGGAGCAGGTGCTCAACGTCAACCTCACCGGCTACTTCATCACCTCGCAGCGTTTTGGTCGAGAGATGATCAAGGCCGGCCAGGGCCGCCTGGTGCACATCTCGACCGTCGCCAGCCACTCCCCCGAGACGTTCTCGGGCGTGTACAGCTCCACCAAGGCGGGCGTCAACATGATGTCCAAGATGCTCGCCGCCGAGTGGGGCCCCTACGGCGTCCGCTCCAACTGCGTCGAGCCCTGCTTCGTTAAGACCCCGATGTCGGCCAATTTCTACGCCGACCCCGAGGTCGAAAAGAGCCGCAGCCGCCTGATCGCCACGCGCCGCATCGGCGAGGTCAGCGATATCGCCAACGCCGTCATGTTCCTGGCGTCCAAGCGCTCGGACTTTACCACCGGCGACGCCATCAAGGTCGACGGCGGCTTCTCCAACATGATGGGCGACCTCACCGCCAAACCCGGCGGCCGTCGCGCCTATGCCGACAACTACCTTAAGAACAAGGGTGTCGAGCTCTGGTCCGATGAGTCCGGCGTCGCCAAGCCGACTGACCAGTAAACCAACCCGACAGGGAGGACCCGCGGACACGCCTGTTCCTCCTCCGTATCGATTAGAAAGAGTCCAATGGCTTCCACCAACTCCAACAAGGGTCGCGCCGTCGTGCTTTCCGCCGCGTGCGTCACCATGTTCTTCATCAGCTCCATCGCGCTGTATTCCGTCGTGAGCAAGAACCTGCTCGCCGTCTACCCCGAGTGGTCGAGCGCCCTTACCTGGGCCTTCCCGGTCTTTCAGACCATCATGGCCGTGACGGGTATCTTCGCCGGCCGCATCTCCGATAAGATCGGCCCGCGCAACGTCGTGATCGCCGCCGCCGTGTGCTACGGCCTGGGCTGGTTCATGTCCGGCACCGTCACCGAGCCGTGGCAGTTCTACCTGTGGTTCTCGCTCGTCGCCGCTGTCGGCAACGGCCTGGGCTACAACCCGGCGCTCACCACCGGCCAAAAGTGGTTCATCGACAAGAAGGGTCTCGCCTCCGGCATCACCCTGGCCGCTTCGACCGCCGGTCCCGCCGTGCTGTCCCCGGTACTCGCCTCGCTGCTCATCCCGAGCCTGGGCATCTTTGGCGCCCTCAAGGCACTCGGCGTCATCTTCTTTGTGACGATCGCCGCCTCCGCCCTGTTCCTGAAGGCCCCCGAGGCCGGTTGGCTGCCCGAGGGCTTCGAGGCCCCCAAGGGTGGCGCACATGCCGGCACCTTCGGTGACCTCACCCCGGGCGAGATGGTCAAGACCCCGCGCTTCTGGGTCCTCATCGTCACCTTCGCCTTTGCCGCCACCGCGGGCACCCTGCTCGTGGGCAAGGTTGCCTCCATCGCCGCCGTCCAGCTCTTCGCCGACCCCACGAGCGCCGCGGCCGTCGCCCTCGGCGGTGTGGTCGTCTCCGTCAACACCTGCGCCAACCTGGTCGGTCGTCTGTCCTTTGGCCAGATCATCGACAAGCTCGGCGCCTATAAGTCGCTGCTCATCAGCCTTGTCGTCACCATCGTCGCACTCGTCATCATGTCGATGAGCTTTACGCAGAGCATGTTCTTTGTGGCGCTCGCCCTGCTCGGCTTTAGCTTTG
The DNA here is from genome assembly GCA_052346145.1 of Collinsella sp. GTDB lineage: Bacteria > Actinomycetota > Coriobacteriia > Coriobacteriales > Coriobacteriaceae > Collinsella. Next base: position 33,102 of record DAWDVX010000009.1, on the reverse strand, counting down.
GCGCCCTGCTCGTCATCTACCCGCCGCTCACCGGTGGCGCCTTTGGCACCAGCAACATCGGCGTCAACTACGGCATCATGTTTTTGGGCTATGCCGCTTCCACCTGGATCAGCCAGCCCATCACCGCCGTGCTGTATCACGCCGAGGCCGGCAGCGCCGCCTATCAGCAGTCCTTCTACGGCGCCATTGTGATCGCCGCCATCGCCGTCGTACTCACCGTCTACATGATGGTCTCCGACAGCAAGAAGAAGTCCGCCTAGTTTTACCGATGCGGCAAAGGGACAGCCCCTTTGTCGCATTCCACCGGTCACCAGTATTAAGGAGTCGAAATGTCTGAGCTCAACCCCGTCCGCATTGCCGTTATCGGCGCCGGCGCCATGGGCCGCAACCACATCCGCTTTGTCACCGAGGAGCCCGAGGCCGAGCTCGTCGCCATCGCCGACGCCTTTGAGGGCGCCCGTGCCACGGCCGAGGCCGCCGGCGTGCCGTTTTACACCGATCCCGCCCAGATGATGGACGAGGTCAAGCCCGAGGCCGTCATCATCGCCACCCCCAACGACCTGCACCTGGGCGTTGCCCGCGAGGCTGTGAAGCGCAATATCGTGCCGTTGATCGAAAAGCCGATCTCCAACGATCTTGAGGATGCCCAGGCCTTCGCCGCCGAGGCCGAGACCGCCGGCGTGCCCGTGCTCGTGGGTCAGCACCGTCGCCACAACCCCTTCGTCAACAAGGCCAAGGAGATCATCGAGTCTGGCGAGCTGGGCAAGCTCACCGTGTCGAGCTTCCACTACATGATCTATAAGAATGACGAGTATTTCGATGTCGAGTGGCGCCGCAAGAAGGGTGCCGGCCCGATCCTGGTCAACCTGGTGCACGACGTTGACCTGCTCCGCTATCTGCTGGGCGAGCCCGTCGCCGTCCAGGGCATGCAGTCCAGCGCCGCCCGCGGTTTTGAGACCGAGGACTCCGCCGTGGTCAACGTCCGCTTTGCCGATGGCGCGCTTGCAAGCATGACCATCTCCGACGCCACCGCCAGCCCCTGGAACTGGGAGGCCACCGCTCGCGAGGATCCGCAGTACCGCCCCTTCGACGCCGACGCCTACTTTATCGGCGGCACTAAGGGCGCACTTTCGCTGCCCCGCCTGCACCAGTTCTCCTACGACGGCGCCTCCAACTGGCACAAGCCGCTGCAGATGGAGATTCCGGCCGTGGACCCGGCGCTACCGCACAAGATGCAGCTCAAGCACTTTGTGAAGGTTGTCCGCCGCGAGGTCGAGCCCGTCGTGACCCCCGCCGATAACGTCAAGACGCTCACGCTTCTCAACGCCATCAAGGAGGCCGCCGAGACCGGCCAGCTCGTCGAGCTGTAATGCCTTAAGAGCGGCCGCGGCAGAAACCCCATGCCGAACCCCTCGGTCCGCCACCAATAAGCCCCTCTTCTTTGCCCCGCGAGCAGCCTCCTGCCCGCGGGGCTTTTTGCTACCTTGCCGACGATTTTTCTGGGGCGGGGGCTATTTTGCACCTCGGCTTGATTCGTTCGCCACGAAACGCGCCTATCTACTACGTTTAACCGATCGCCCTCAACCATGCCAAATTTCGCGAAATAAAAACTGCAGGTAGACGGCTTGCGTATTCTCGGAAAACCGGGGGGTGGTCGACCCATATGGGTTAAACGTAGTAGATAGGCCCCTTTCGTGGCGCAACCCCAAAACAGTCTTTTGGGACGGGTGGTATCCTTGGTAGCCCTGTGCTGCAAACGCACCTTAAACGCAAGGAGTCCCATGGATCTTATCGCCCAGCTCGCCCGCGAGCTCAACCTTAAGGCCGCCAACGTCGAGGCGGCCGTCAAGCTCATCGATGAGGGCAACACCATCCCCTTTATCTCGCGCTACCGCAAGGAAGCAACGGGCGGCATGGACGACGTCGCCCTGCGCGCGCTCGACGAGCGCCTGTCCTACCTGCGCAATCTTGAGCAGCGCAAAGAGGACGTCATTCTGCTCATCGACGCCCAGGGCAAGCTCACGCCCGAACTCGAACAGCAGATTCGCGAGGCCACGCAGCTCCAGCGTGTCGAGGACCTCTACAAGCCCTACCGCAAAAAGCGCATGACCCGCGCGCAAAAGGCCCGCGAGGCCGGCCTGGAGCCGCTCGCCAACATGATCATCATGCAGGCCTCGGCCAAGGGCAGCGCACTCGACGCCGCCGCGGCATACGTCAACGAGGAGGCCGGCTTCGACACGCCCGAGAAGGCGCTCGCCGGCGCCGCCGACATCGTGGCCGAGACGGTAGCCGAAGATCCCGAGAACGTCGCCGACCTGCGCGCCTTTACGCAAAACACCGCCGACATCGTCGTCGAGGCCACCGACCCCGCCGAAAAGACTCCCTACGAGCCCTACTACAACTTTGACGAGCCGCTGCGCCGTATACCCAACCACCGCGTGCTGGCTATCGACCGCGGTGAGCGCGAGGGCAAACTCCGCGTGCACGTGAACGTCGACGGTGCTGTCGCCACGGCGCGCCTCGGCAGCCGTTGGCCCCGCCGCCAGGGCGTGTTCGCGCCCGTCTTTGACGCCGCTATCGCCGACGGCTACAAGCGCCTCATGGCCCCCTCGCTGGAGCGCGAGGCCCGCGCCAAACTCACCGTTCGCGCCCAGACCGAGGCCATCAACGTCTTTGCCAAGAATCTCGAAGGCTTGCTCTCGGCACGCCCCGTGCGCGGCGCCCGCGTGCTCGCGCTCGACCCGGGCTACCGCACGGGCTGCAAGGTCGCCGTCATGGACGAGACCGGCAAGCTGCTCGACCACGGCGTGGTCTATCCCACCAAGCCGCGCCACGACGTCGCCGGCACCAAGCGCGAGCTCGCCCGCCTCGTCAAGAAGGACGGCGTCAACACCATCGTCATCGGCAACGGCACCGCCAGCCGCGAGACCGAAGAAGTCGTCTCGGAGTTCATTGCCGAGCAGGCACCCGGACTGCGATACACCATCGTCAACGAGGCCGGCGCGTCGGTGTACTCCGCCTCCGAGCTCGCCAGCCTGGAGTATCCCGACCTGGACGTCACCGTGCGCGGCGCCATGAGCCTGGGCCGCCGCCTGCAGGACCCGCTGGCAGAGCTCGTCAAGATTCCGCCCCAGTCCATCGGCGTGGGCCAGTACCAGCACGACCTTGACCAGGCCGAGCTCTCGCGCACCCTGGGCCACGTGGTGGAAGACGTCGTCAACCGCGTAGGCGTCGACGTGAACACCGCAAGCGCGAGCCTGCTGGGATACGTGTCGGGCATCACGCCGAGCGTGGCCAAGAATATCGTGGCCTACCGCGAGGAAAACGGCGCCTTTACCGATCGCCGTCAGCTTAAGAAGGTCCCCAAGCTGGGGCCCAAGGCATATCTCAACGCCGCGGGCTTCCTGCGCATCAGCGGCGGCAAGAACCCGCTCGACGCGACGAGCGTCCACCCCGAGAGCTACGAGGTGGCCACGTCCGTCCTGGAACGCGCCGGCGTTAAAGCCAGCGAGCTCAGCCGCGGCGGCGTGCCCGACATCGAGCGCCGTCTGGGCAGCATCTCGGCACTGGCAAGCGACCTGGACTGCGGCACCCTCACGCTCATCGACATCGTCAATGAGCTCAAGAAGCCCGGGCGCGACCCGCGCGACGACGCGCCCGAGGTGGTCTTTAGCCGCTCGGCGCTTTCCATCGACGACCTGGAACCCGGCATGGAGCTCAAGGGCACGGTGCGCAACGTCGTCGACTTTGGCGCGTTCGTCGACGTCGGCGTGCACCAGGACGGCCTCGTACACATCTCCAAGCTGGCCAACCGCTTTGTCAAGCACCCGAGCGACGTGGTACGCGTCGGCGACACGGTAAAGGTGTGGGTAGAGAAGGTCGACCGCGACCGCAAAAAGATCTCCCTGACCATGGTGCAGGGGAAGTAAACCGCCAAAGCAAGGGTCCCCCCGGTAGCGACGTGCAAAATCGCGAGTATTCTGCAAATTCCGCCGTTCCGGATGCCCCTCAGAGGCGAAAAAGCAAAAACAGCCCCCGTTTTAGCGTCGTCAGAGCCAAAACGGGGGCTGTTCCGTGCTTTATCTAGCTGGTAAAAGCCTTTACCTTACTGAATACTCTCAATTTTGCACGGCGCAGGCGGGGGTACCTTTGCCCACGGCAGGATATGGAAACCAATCACCAACCTACCGGCAAGTTCGTGTCGGCAGCCCCGGCCTTTCCTTTGCCTGGCGCGACCCTCGCGAAGCGAGTGAGCGATAGAGGAAAGGAAAGGCCGGGGCGAACAACCCTCGGAGCAGCCAATGCTCGCGTTACGGCAGGATATGGAAACCGAGTGCCGCGATATCTTTGGCAAAGCCGCGGACGGTGTCGAGCGAGACCTCGTACGGGTCGCGACCGATGTTCTTGCGCTTGGCCAGGATGCTGTTGGGCACCGTGATGATCTGGCAACCGCAGGCCTCGGCCTGGTAAATGTTGATAAGCTCACGCGTGGACGCCCACAGGACCTCGCAGTTGGGCTTAGCGGCGGCCTTCTTGACCGACTCCGTCATAAACGGAATGGGGTCGACGCCGGTATCGGCGATGCGGCCGGCAAAGAGCGAGATGATGGACGGCGTCTCGGTGTCAACGGCCTCGACCATCTCATCGACCTGCGTAGGCGTAAAGATGGTGGTGACGTTGACCTTGATACCGTCAGCCGAAAGCTTGCGGACCAGCTCGGCGGTGGACTCGCCCTTGGTGGTCACGCACGGAATCTTGACGTAGACGTTCTCGGCCCAGGTAGCGATCTCACGGGCCTCGACCTCCATGGTCTCGACGTCGTCGGCAAAGACCTCAAACGAGACGGACACATCGGTGATGTGGGTCAAGACCTCTTTGGCAAACGCGCGGTAATCCGTCACGCCGCCCTTCTTCATAAGGGACGGGTTGGTCGTGAAACCCTGAACGTTGCCGTTCTCGTACATGTCGAGCATGCCCTCGAGGTTTGCACCGTCAGCGAACACCTTGATTGCCATCTGCCTGATTCCTTTCGTCTGCATATGGGCGTTGGACTGCTAAACACTTTACCTACGTTTATCAAGGCGTGAGCTGCGGTTTTTTGTCTTCTCGGCGAACGGTATAAACGCTTTAGCGTTTTTGAGCACACCTTCCAGCAGCAAAACGATTTTGCAGGGCGGGCCCATTTGAGCCGCCCGCCGCGGGTGAACGGTAATTGGGCGGTTCCCGCTAGATCAACCCAAAGTGGCGCATCGCCGTGACGGTGCCATCGTGCTCGACGTCGTCGGTCACATAGTCGGCGACCGCCTTGACCTCGGGCATGGCGTTGCCCATGGCGACAGCCATCTCGACAGCGGCGAGTATGCCCAGGTCGTTGCCCGAATCGCCGAAGCCAAAGGTGCGCGCGTTACGGCTGCATCCCAGATACTCCAGTGCTCGCGCCACGCCCACGCCCTTGTCAATGCCCTTGGGGCTCAGCTCGCGGTTTGCTTGCTGGGCTCGCTTGGAAGATCGGCGGTAAACGCGTCTCCCAGTCAATCCGGCACCGCCGAGGCAAACCCCACACGCGCCCGCCGGCAAGCGGCACGCGCCCGCCAACGCAAAGGTCCGGCGGGACGCACCTAGCATCCCGCCGGACCGTCACTCGTCCAGGAGGTCGCCGCGACGAGCCCCTAGATCTTCGCAAGCTCCTCGGAGATGACGCGACAGACATCCTCAGCCTGAGGCATCACGCCGTACATCTCGAAGAAGCCGTGGTCGCAGCCGCGATAACGAATCGCAGTGACGTCAACGCCCGCATCCTGCAGCCTCTTCGCGAACAGCTCGTCCTGATAGCGCAGATAGTCATACTCGGAAGAGATGATGACCGTGCGGGGGAACGCGCTCACGTCCTCCGCGAACAGCGCGGAAATCAGCGGGTCGAGCATCTTGTCCGCATCGCCGTTGACGTACATGGGCGGAAGGTCGTTGTTGGCGAGGCGAATGCGATCAACCCTGCTCAGCGCCTCGGGCCTCTGCTCATCCACGACCTCGTACAGGTCATAGGACCACTCATCCGGAACGGGACCGCCATCAACGAGCGGATAAAGCTCGACAACCGCCTTGATCCTATCCGCGTGAGAGCCCTCGAGCACGACGGCATTCGTCAGGCTGCCACCCGCAGAGTCACCAGCCACGGCGATGCGAGTCGCATCGACACCCAGCTCATCCGCATGCTCGACAAGCCAGTCGAGCGTCTTCACGCAGTCCTCGACGCCACCCGGGAACATCGTCTCGGGACACAGGCGATACTCCGGGTAGATCGCAACGCAACCGGTGCGCTCCACGATGTCGCGCAGGCAGTTCTCGTACTGACCGATGTTGCCCACCATGAAGCCGCCACCATGGATGAACACGAGCGCGACAGATCCATCCTCGTGTCCCTCCGGCGTGAAGATGTGCAGCGGAATGCCCCTGTCGCCAAAGTTCATGACAACAGTCTTCTTGGCAGCGTTCGCGCCCCTCACAACGTGGGTCTCCTTGTTGGGAGCAGAGCGCCATGCGATCACGTCCACCGGTCCTGCCGGTGCCGATCCCGCCGCAGGAGCCGCAGCGAGCTTCGCATGCGCACGGGCATAGACGCGCGGGTCAAGCACGTGCTCGCGGTCTTCACCCGGCACGGGCTTCAGCACAAGCTTGAGCCCGCTAGGCTCGACGACCTCCTTCACGCCGTTCTCAAGCACCTCAAGCTCGGAAGTGGGGTACTTCCTCTCCTCGGCTTTCATGATTAGCCAATCTTCAGCTCGTCGAGCTTGGCGTCGAGCTTGGCCATCTCATCGGCGGAAAGCTCCCACTCGAACGTCTCGCAGTTCTGGATCGCGTGGGCGTCCGTGCGCACGCCCACGAGCGCGGTGCCCACGTACTCCTTCTGGGTGCTCCAGTTCACCGCAACCTGCGCCACGGGCTTGTCGTGGGCCCCGGCGATCTCGTCCATGACCTTGAGCAGCTCCTGGACGCGCGAGAACTTGGGCTCCTGGAAGTAATCGTAGAAGCCGCCGCGGACGTCACCCTCCTCGAACTTCGGGAGCTCGCGGAACTTGCCCGACAGGATGCCCGCGCCGAGGGAGCCGTAGGTGAAGGAGTCGATGCCGCGCTCGTAACCCCACTTGATGAGGTCCTCGGAGGAACGATCGACCATGGAGTAGGGCGGCTGCTGGACGTCAACCTGGGCGACCTTCTCGCACTCCTCAATCATCTCCGTCGTGAAGTTGGAGACGCCGATGTGGCGGATCTTACCCTGCTCCTTGAGGAGCTGGAGAGCGCACATCGTCTCAGAGAACGGAGTCTTGGCGTCGGGCCAGTGCACGAAGTAGAAGTCGATGTAGTCGGTGCGGAGGTTGCGCAGCGAGCTCTCGACCTCCCTCATGATGTTCTTGAACGAGGAGTCGCGGTCATAGCCGGCGGCGCTGGTGATCAGGCCAACCTTGGTCGAGAGGAGGTAGCTCTCGCGGTCGACGCCCCTGAGCGCGTTGCCGACAATCTTCTCGGACGTGCCGTTGCCATAGCACGGTGCGGTGTCGATGAGGTTGACGCCGTGCTCGAGCATGGTGCGAATGGCGGACATGCTCGCAGCGTCATCGTTCTCGCCAAAGGAGTCGCCGCCGATCGCCCAGGTGCCCACGGCGAGCTGGGAGACGTCGACGTCAGAGTTCTTGAGGTGCGTGTAGCGCATGTTGTTTCCCCTTCTAATAGGACGGCACGCGTCGAAAGCGCTCGAACGCGTGCCGTCAGGAATTACCTTGAACAAGCTTCGGATATCCCTGAAGCCGCTTTACACGATGCCCACGAGGCCGAGGACAAGCGCGAGAACCATGATGCCAACCAGGATGATGTTGACGTTGACGTTCTTCTTGCGCAGGAGCCACAGGACGACGAGCGTGAGGGCCAGGGGCACGAGGCCCTTGAAGATGGAGTCGAGGTAGGTCTGGATCATGACCGGGTCAGAATCCTGAACCGGGATGGACAGGATCGTGTTGAACTTGACGTTCGCCGCGGTCATGGCGCCGATCATCACGAGGCCAATCGTGGAGGTGGCCTTGGTGATGAGCTTCATGAGGCCGCCCTCGTACATCTCGGAGATGAAGTTGGTGCCCATGCTGAAGCCGAGGTAGGTCATGAAGTATCGGCAGAGGATCGACGGGATGTTGTAGATCAGCAGGAACATGATCGCGCCGAGGGGCGAGCCGCTCATGGCGAGGTTGATGCCAATGCCGGCAGCGATGACACGCAGGACGCCCCAGAAGATTGCGTCACCGATGCCGGACATCGGGCCCATCAGGGAAACCTTGATACCGTCGATGGACTCGGTATCGAAGTCATCGTGCTCAGAGTTCTCCCTCTCCATGGAGGCGACGAGGCCCATGGCGAACGTGCCGACGTTCTGGGTGATGTTGTACCAGGTCGTGTGACGCTTCATGGCGTCGGCGCGAGCCTCGGGGTCATCGGCGTAGTAGCGGTTAAGAGCGGGCTGGATGGAGTACAGCCAACCATCGGCACCAGCCTTGACGGAACCGCCGGCGCCGGAAGCGAACACGGTGAAGGAGCGCAGGAAAATGCGGTTGAGCATCTTCTTGTCTTCAGGGCTCACATTCTTGGTCAGGTTGCTCATGCGAAGAAATCCTCCTCGTCGCTGGTTACAGAGTCGTTGGAAACGGCCTGGGTGGCCAAGCCCTTCTTGGTGAGATCGAAAATCTCCTTGTCGCGGAGGGCGGAGGCAACCGCGATGATGACGCCGAGAACCGCGATGGCGATCATCGGGAGGCCGAGGTACTGGTAGAGCGTGAAGCCCAGGAAGAAGTAGATGCTGAGCTCGGTGCTCCACAGCATCTGGAGCAGGAGCGCCATACCAACGGCGGGCAGGAGGGCGCCCACGGCGTTGAGGCCGCTCATGACATTGGCCGGAATCTGGTTGACGATAGCGGCAACGGGCTCAGCGCCAAGGTAAACACCCAGGAAGGCGATGAGTGCAAAGGCGGCGTACTTAACAAACCACAGAACGTAGTGCTGGAAAGCAAGGCCCTTCTCGTTACCCTCGGCGGCCATCTTGTCAAAGGTGGCGGCGAAGAAAGCGAGGAACACGTTGTTCATGAAGATCGAGAGGAACGCGGTGACGACGCCAACGGGAACGGCCAGCGTGATGGCGGCGCCCTGGTCGATGCCGGCGCCAACGGTGAAGGCGACGGCGAGAGCGGTCGCGGTAACGGGCTCGGCGGAGATGGCGCCACCGATGTTAACCGCGCCCATGAAGATTGCCTCGAGAGAGGCACCGATGATGACACCGGTCTTGACGTCGCCCATCAGAAGGCCCGCAACGAGGCCGACCACGAGAGGACGCTCGATCATACACTGACCGAGAACCCAGTTGCCGCCGTAGCAAATCAGCACGGTCAACCAGGCCATTACTGCTAACCCAATCATTTGACTTCCTTTCTCTCATTTCATTTGACCGCCTGGCCAAATCCCCTTATTTCTCCGCCGCCTCGATCAGACTCTTGAGAGGAGTCTTGGGATTGGACGGGATAAGCTGATGGAAAACCGGAATACCCTGCTCGCAAAGCTCCTTCGCAGCCTCGAGCTCATCCGGGTTGAGCATGATCGTGGAGTTGAGGGCGACCTTGCTATCCGGATCGGACTTGTCGAAGCGGCCGACATTGGCAACGTTCACGCCCTCGATCTTGCCCGGTGCGCCTTTAACGAGCTCAAGCACGTCACGCACGCAGTTGGTGAGCGCGAAGATGCGCATGGAGTCCGCACGCGGATCGTTCGCGATGCGGCAAGCATCCGGAACATCCTTGACGAGGAGCTTCTGGCCCGCCGGCGTACCCATGGAAAGCGTCATGCGAAGGGCATCGCTCTCCACGGCGTGCTTGTTGGCGACGATGATCCTGGTGGTGTTGAGCTCCTTGGTCCACACCAGGGCGACCTGCCCGTGAATCAGACGGTCATCGACTCGAACCTGAACAATCATTGTTTCCTCTCCTTACTTATTAGTGCTCTCTAATCGAAGAAGTCTCCGTCGGACCCCTCGTTGTCCGCGGCCTTGCTCGGAGGCTCGACGACCTGCATCGTCGCCCTCGCCAGCTCGACGCTCTGCTTGATCGAATCTGCCGTGACCGGCTCAGCGCCGAGGAGCGCCTCGATCACGAGGCCGAGGTTCATACCGGTAACATGGACGATCCCGCGCTTCTCCGGCTCCATGAGGACGACCTTCTGGAAGACGGAGCCACCGTAGATGTCGGTGAAGATGATGGCCTCGTCCTCAGGGCCCACCGAGTCAATAAACGCCTGGATGCGAGGGGTGAAATCGGAGTCGTCCACGTAGCAGTCAACTGCTTCCACCATGTCCGCCATACCGGTCAGGATCTCGATCGAGCTCCTGATTCCGCTTGCGAGGTGACCGTGCGACGCGACAAGAACTTTCTTCATCGAGTCTCTCCTAGAGCGAATAGTGGTTGGGGTTCAGAAGCTGGATCTTGCTTGCGACGAACGCGCGCATGTCGGGGGCGGCGTCCATCAGGAGGCCAACGCCGTTGCCGTCGTTCTTGCCGGAGCTGATGTCCTTCTCGAAGGCGCGGTACATGGAGCGGAAGTACTCCGTGGCGATGTTGAACTTGCTCATGCCGAGGTTCACGGCCTCCTGGAGCTGCTCGTCGGGGATGTCGGAGCATCCGTGCATGACGAGGGGGACGCTGACGGCCTCCCTGCAGGCCTTGATGCGCTCCATGTCGAGGTTCGGGACCTTGACGTAGGGGCCGTGGGCGTTGCCGACGGCGATGGCGAGCGAACCACAGCCGGTGCCCTCGACGAACTCCTCGGCGAGGTTCGGGTCGGTATAGTGGTCGCTGTTCACGAAGTCGTTGGCGTCGGAGCCGTTGCCGACGTGGCCGAGCTCGGCCTCGATGTCAACGTCGAAGATCTTGGCGACCTGGACGACGTCCTTCGTGAGCTGGAAGTTCTCCTCATAGGGAAGCGAGGAGCCGTCGACCATGACGGAGGGGAAACCGGCCTTGACGCCCTTGACGGCGATCTCGTAACCAGCGGAGTGATCCTGGTGGACGGCGACGGGCACGCTCGCGCGCTCGGCGTAATAGCGGGCGGCGAAGGCGATGATGTCGAGGGCACAGTGGTCCTCGAAGCCGGGCCAGTACTGGATGATGATAGGCATGTGCTCATCCTCGGCGGCCTGGATCGCATAACGGATGGTCTCCGTGTTGATGACGTTGATCGCGGGCACGCCATAGTGGTGCTCGGTCGCATGTTGAAGAAGCTCGTTGACCTTGATGAGAGACATCTTTGTCTTCCTTTCACTTGGATAACCATTGGATTGGACAGTTCTCAGCTCGTCAGCTGGTTGAACACGAAGAGAAGCGCGAAGCAGGCAGGCGCTTGCAAAACGCGGTGGAGCCTATGCGGCCGACTGGCCCTCAGGCTGTGGCGCTGCGCTTCGACGCCACAGTACGTACGCCACAAAAGCAACGACCGCAGCAATCGTTGAAGCGAGGGCGAAGGCCAGAAAACCCGCGTGCGTGCCGAGCGCGTCGCACGCCCAACCGCCAAACAGGTTCGCAACCACGACGGACAGACCGCTCTGAACCATCGCGAAGGCGCTCTGACCTCGAGCGCGACAATCCTCGTAAGTGTGGTTGGCAATGTAGGTAACGCAGGAGTAGTAGACGGTCATGTAACTCACGCTCTGCAGCAGCTGGCCGCAGATCATGACCGGGACGATGCCGGTGCCCACGAGCACGAGCCTGAGCGCCGCCATGAAGCAGGAAAAGATCAGGAGGTTCATCTCGCCGAAGCGCCTGACCAGCTTGGAGGAAACGAGCAGGATGGGGATCTCGCTCGCAGCGGAGACCGCACTCAGGACGCCCACGAGGTTCTGACCCTCGCCAAGCTCGACCGCGTAGCGGCCCAAGAACGCCCCGATGAAGCCAATCGCGGCCGAACTGATGAAGGCGAAGACCAAGACGAAGGCGATCTCATTGCTGGTAAACAGCGAGAGGAGGCCCTTTCCGTGGGAGACCTTGGGATCGTCCGCGGCATTGGCGCGAATTCCCGCCTCGGGGAGGCGCCACATGTGAGCCGCGAAGACCACCAGCGCGGCAGAGACCACCGCGAACTGGATTTGAGGAGCCATGTCGAGCAGCCGACCGACGATCAGGACGACGATGGCATAGCCGATAGTGCCACCCATGCGAATGCGAGAAAAGTCCAGGCCAGAGCGATCCGCGAGCTCGATGACGAGGGAGTCGCTCAGGGGCAGGAGCCCCGAGAAAAACGCCGAGAACGCAAAGGTTACGAGAAGGACCGGGACGAACGTCGACGCCAGGTAATACAGCGGAGCGAGTACCGCCGCCGCAAGGCAGAGGATCACGATGACCGCGCGGCGGCGCCCGAGCTTGTCGGCGATCGTCGACCAGAGCGGCTGGATGGCGAGCGCACACACCGGGGTCGCCGCGAGGAGGATGCCGGTCTGGGCTGCGCTGAGGCCGAGGCTCGTGTAGTGAGCGGAGAGGAACGGCGAGTACACGCCCGCGCAGACCCAGTAGAGGACGTTCGCGAAGAACAGCGAAGTCATGCTTGCGTTTGTCCTGGCGTTGTGCATCGTGCTTCTCCCTTCTTGCTCGCCGGGTGCCTGTCTGGGCTTCGAAGTGATTCGCCATCTAGCGTGAAACAAAGTTGTGAGGCGTTGGAACAATGTTCTGTTGTTTCATCGTTTTCTTGCCGTTGTTTCACGGCTCATAAGACAGCAGCTCAAGATGAGATTGCGCCGGGGAAGCACCGATTTACCGTGAACGGTAGGAAATCAGCGGTGAAACGCTATTTCACCGCTTATGAAACATTTTGCTTTATTTTCACCTCTCTTGACCTAAGATACGAAGCAAACTAGGGCCAAGGAGTAACCATGGATAAGACAGGGGATGTGCTCAGCCACATCTGCGCAGTCATGAACAGCCTATCCCCCTCGGAGAAGGCAATCGCAACGTATGTGCTCGACCACCCGTCGGACGTCGCAACGATGACCGTCCGCGAACTCGCCGCAGGAACCGGTACGTCATCGGCGTCTGTTTCGAGGTTCGCAAGGACGCTTGACTACCGAACCTATTCGGACATGCGTCTGGCGCTCGGCATATCCATCAGCAGGGCCTCCGGCGAGGAAAAGGCCACGGGCGGCAAGGTTACTCTGGACGACGTCGAGGGCTCCATTAAGTACGTCCTGTCTCACAAGGTCAAGGAGCTCTCCCAAACCGCCTCGCTCATTGACTCCGATGACTTTTCGGCAGTCGTCAATCTGCTCCACAACGCCAACCTCGTCCTGATTGCGGGCGTCGGCAACTCGATTAGCATGGGCGTAAACGCGGCGTTCAAGCTCTCACAGGTTGGAGTCAGGGCGTTTTGCCCCAGTACCACCGATGCCATGGTCTCCGCCGCAACCAGCCTCAAGGAGAATGACATCCTGCTCGTCATTTCGACGTCCGGATACTCGAAGCGCCTCGTCAACATATTCGACTCTGCCGAGAATTCGAACACCCCCATCATCATGATCACAGACAACCCAGATACGCCGCTCGCGAAGCGTGCCACGTATATCATCCGAGCCATCTCGCGAGATCAGGCCATCACCGGAACCGAGGTCGCCTTCTCGCACAGCTCGATCAACTTCGTCATCGAGCTGCTGTTCCTCTTCCTGACCTCTTGCTGGGATGACCCGGTAGAGTTTAACAGGATCATCTCGAAGAATCTCTTGGGAGACAGGCAATACAGCTAGGACAACGCACACCGGCGCACCGACGCCCAGACCGAAACGGGAGGACCCCTTGATAAAGCTCATCCTCGCAGACATGGACGGGACCCTGCTGCCGTTTGGCTCAAGGGTCGTATCGGAGCGCACGCACAGCGCGATTCTTTCGGCGCTTGATGCGGGCATCGCGTTCGGCCCCGCAAGCGGCCGCGACTACGCCGACCTGGCCGATGCCTTTGACGGCGACGCGCGCTGTTTCTCGACCGGCATCATGGCCAACGGAAAGAAGGTCTTCTCCAGCGGCGAACTCGTGTTCAAAAAGACGCTCTCGACGGAGGCCCTCGTCAAGCTCGATAGCGCCGTACGCCCCTACGCGGGGACGTCACTCTGGCTAGTCGCCGATGTCGATGAGACAGGCAAACGCTGCGAGCAGTTCCTCTGCGCCGTCGAGCCTGGCGACGAATTCGCCCTGGAAATCGTTAAGGACTCCGGAAGAGACATGGCGCTCGGAGACGTGCCCACGAACCGTGACGTCATCACCGCCGGCATCTTCGTCAACGTCAGCTCCGCCCCGACGGAAGTCGTTCGGAGTCGATGCAAGGAAGCCTGCCCAGAGCTTGATTTCCCCTCGCCCGTCCCATTCTTCCTCGATGTTGTTCCGGCTGGCTGGAGCAAGGTAAACGGACTCGACGCGCTTCTCGGCAGCCTTGGGGTCACGCTGGACGAGGTCGCTTTTATCGGAGACTCGGAAAACGACGTGACGCTCCTCGAAAAGGTGCCGAACTCCTACGCAGTCGCGGGCGCGATGCCAGAGGCGAAGGCCGCGGCCCATCACCTGATCGGGGACGCAGCCGAGGACTCCGTCGCGAAGCTCATCGAACAGATTGTCCAGCAGCGAGGCTAGGGTTCCGCCAGCGTGGCATGCGCCGCGTGCCTCGTCATCCGTTCGTGGCGCGCTACCTCGTGACGATCCAGAGCGTGGCCATCGTCGCGACGCCGATGCCTACGATGAGCGCGACCCACAGGACGCGGACCACGAGGTTCATGTCGCCCGCCACCACCATGTCGTTCGCGTGCCAGAACCAGCTCTCGTTTCCCTCGCGCATGATGCCCTCCCTTGGCCTCGATTACGCCATCTATGGCCGAGCAATCGCAGGTCACGTGCCATGGATTTGCCCTACGCCCAGCTTTCAGTTCTGTAAGGCGGCGGGAGCCTGTGCGAGGCCCCGAGTCCTGAGGCTGTTGCAATGAAAATGGGAATCAAGGGGCACGCATCAATCATATGGGTTCCTTTCGGGGGCGGGGGCAAACGAAGCATCCATCATATAATGGAGCGACGCAACCAGAGAGGTCACCCATGGAATTTTACGCAAGCTGCCCCGAGGGCTTTGAGTCCGCACTCGCCGATGAGCTTAAACGCCTCGGGCTTTCGCATGTTCGCCGGCTGAAGGGCCGCGCTACATTTGAGGGCGAGCTCGAGCAAGGCTACCGCGCCTGTCTGTGGTCGCGCCTGGCGAGCCGCGTGTTCGTGGTGCTCGGGCGCTTTGAGGCGCAGAATGCCGATGAACTGTACGATAGCGTTTACGACATCGCCTGGGAGAGCATCGTCCGCCCCGGCGCCACCATCGCCATCACAGCCCGCGGCGTGACCGAGCAGCTGCGCAACACGCGCTTCTCGGCCCTGCGCGCCAAAGACGCGCTGTGCGACCGTCTGGCCGAGACCACGGGCCGTCGCGCCGACGTCGATGCTGCCGACCCCGACGTTCACCTGCTGCTTTCGCTGCGCCAGCGCCGCGCGAGCATCAGCCTGGACCTTTCAGGCGACCCGCTGTTCAAACGCCTGCCGCCCGCAGCGACCCGCGCCGGCGAGGGCGCGCACGTGCTGCGCCCCGACTACGCCGCCCTGGTGCTGGCGCAGGTCGGCTGGACCGCACTGTGCGAGCGCGAGCTGACGGCCGATGATTACGAAAACGAAGCGCTGCCTACGCTGATCGACGCCTCGTGCGCCGGCGGCGGTCTGCTGCTGGAGGCCGTGAACATTCTGACCGACCGCGCCCCGGGCGCCGCACGCGAGCGCTGGGGCTTTGAGGGCTGGCAGCTGCACGACGCCGCCCTGTGGGAGCAGCTGCTTGCCGAGGCGCGCGAGCGCGAGACCGCGGCGCGTGAGCGCCAGGCGCGCATCGTCGCCGTGGACATTGACCCCGCCGCCCGCAAGACTGCCGAGCGCATGGTCAAGTGCGCCGGCTACAAGCGTTTTGTCGACTTTTGCGCTGCCAAGCCAGCCACCGTGCTGGACCACGCGGGCGCCGTCGCCGGTGCCGCCGTGGTCGCGGACACCACCGAGACCCCGCTTTCGCTCATGCACGACGCCATGACGCTGGTCGGTGAGCTGCGCCGCGCGCCCGAGCTTTCCGCGGCGCCGGTCGCCGCGCTCACCCGCGATGGATTGCTGGCCCGCGCGCTCCACGCCGAGCCCGAGCGCTCGATCGCCGTCATGCCCAATAACGAGGAGGCAACTATTGAGGTTTGGCCCTCGCTCGACCACGCCGCCGCGGCGTTTGAGGCTTCGACCAGTGCGGATGCCGAGGCCGAGGTCACGGATGCCGACGAAGTCAACGACAACGCCGCCAACACCCCCATGCCCGAGCCCGCCGCCACGCTCGACCTGGGCGACGGCAAGCCGCTGCCCGTGCTCATCCCCGAGTCGGAGCAGTTTGCCAACCGACTGCGCAAGAATGCCCGTCTGCGCCGCAAGTGGGCCAAGCGCGAGGGCGTGAGCTGCTACCGCGTCTACGATGCCGACCTACCCGATTACTCCGCCGCCATCGATCTGTACGAGGGCTGCCCGCAGACGCCGGGCCGCTGGCTCGTCATCGCCGAATACGCCGCGCCTAAGACCATCGACCCCGCGCTAGCCCAGGCCCGCATGCTCGACATCTTGGCCATCGCGCCGCGCATCCTGGATGTTCCGGCCGAGCACGTGCACGCCAAGGCCCGCATGCGTTCGCGCGGCGGCTCGCAGTACGGCAAACAGGGCGCCGGCAAGGGCGGCTCGGGCGAGCGCGCCAACATCGCACGTCGCCGTCTGCCGCTCATCGAAGAGGGCGGGCTCACCTTCGCCGTCAACTTTGACGACTACCTGGACGTCGGTATCTTCCTGGATCACCGCGTCACCCGCAACCTAGTGCGCGAGCACGCCAAGCAGGCGCGCCGCTTCCTCAACCTGTTCGCCTATACCGGTACCGCCACCTGCTATGCGGCAGACGGCGGCGTCGAGGAGACCGTGACGGTCGACCTCTCCAACACCTATCTGGACTGGGCCGAGCGCAATATGCGTCAGAACGGCTTTGTGGGGCCGCAGCATCACTTTGTGCGCGATGACGTGCTCGCCTGGATTCGTGACCAGCGTCAGACGCGCAACCGCTGGGACCTGATCTTTGTCGACCCGCCCACGTTCTCGAACTCGTCCAAGATGGGCCGTCGCACCTGGGATGTCCAGCGTGACCATGTTGAGCTTTTGGCCGGCGTGTCGCGCCTGCTCACACAGGGCGGACATGCCATCTTTAGCTGCAACCTGCGCGGCTTCCGCCCCGAGGCGCGCAAGCTCGCACGCGCAGGCGTGGTGCTACAGGACATTACGGCGCAGACCATCCCCGAGGACTTCGCACGCAACCAGAAGGTGCACCACTGCTATATCGTGCGCCGCCTGCCCATCGAGGACGCCATGGCAGAGGTCGGCTTTAGCGCCGAGGAAATTGCCGAGCGCGTTGAGGAACTGCGCAACCCCGAAGCCCGCATGCCCCGTGCGGCAGTACCCGCGCACGCGCAGGCCGGCAACGGCAAGTCCAACTCTGCCGGAAAACCCTCCCCTGCCGGCAAGCTCAAAAAGAAGAAATTCTACGCCAGCAAGCCCAAGGGCAAATAACAAAGTTGCGGTGGAATACGGACTGTTTTGCCTGGAATTAGGCAAATTTAGACCGTATTTCACCGCAACTCATATTGAGATGGTGGTTGGCGATCTAGCCTTGGGTGACCAGTCGGTAACCGATGCCCACGTGCGTTTGGATATAGCGCGGATGCGCGGGGTCGGACTCGATCTTCTTGCGCAGCGTGCCCATAAAGACACGCAGGCTCGCCAAGTCGCTCTTAGTTGCCGTGCCCCAAATCTCGTGCAGGATAAACTGGTGCGTCAGCACCTTGTCGGCGTTATGCGCCAGCAGACACAGGAGCTTGTACTCGATCGGCGTCAAATGCAGCTCCTCGCCATCCATCGTGGCGATGCCAGCATCAAAATCGATATGCAGCTCGCCGGTATCGAACGAGCCCTCGGAGGCAACGCCGCCCGTTTGCGCATACGAAAGACGCCTGAGCGTCGTGCGAATGCGCGCAAGCAACTCCTCGACCGAAAACGGCTTGGTCAGGTAGTCGTCGGCGCCGGCATCGAGCGCGCGGATCTTGTCCGCATCCTCGCTGCGCGCCGAGACCACGATGATCGGCATGCCCGACCATGCGCGCACCGACTCCACCACCTTGACGCCGTCCATATCGGGCAGGCCCAAATCGAGAAGCACGATGCTCGGCGTCTGCGATGAGGCGGCGGCGATGGCGGCATGGGCGGTCTCCACGGCCATATGACGCAAGCCGTGCGCCTCGAGCGCGGCAACAATAAGATTGCGAACGGCGGGGTCGTCCTCAACGACCAAGATGAGCGGTTTTACGGCAGAGTTCGGCACAGCGCTACTCCTTATCAAACGAAACGTCGGCGACGGGAAGCTCAATCGTAAAGACCGAGCCGTGCGGGTCCGCCGCGGCAACCTCTATGCTACCGCCATGCGCCAATGCAATGGAGCGGCAGAGCGAAAGTCCCAGGCCCACGCTACGGTGGCTGTCGGCAAGACCGTGGTTGACGGTGTAGAACGACTCAAAGATCCGCTCGCGGTCCTCGGGCGCAATGCCCGGGCCATCATCGGCCACTGAGCACGTCACGTGCCCACCGTCGACGCCAATCGAAATCACGATATGCGAGCCTGCGGGCGTATAGGTGACGGCGTTGTTCACCAGGTTGACCACCAGCTGCACCATCAGGCGCGCGTCGACATTAACGAGCGCCGGCTCATCGCACGCCACCACCCTAAGGTCGTGCTCGCGCACGGCCGGACTTACATGGCGCAGTGCCTCCTCGACGATATCGTCCATAAGCTCGAGCGTAGTCGACAGATGCATGCCGCCACCCTCGAGTTTGGTGATGGCGAGCAGATTCTCGACGGTGGCGTTGAGCCATTGCGCATCCGAGCGAATGGACAGGAGCAGGCCGCGGCGCGTCTGGGCGTCGAGCACGGCGGTGCCGGTCGAGCCCTGGTCGAGCAGCACGTCGGCATTACCCGAAATACTGGTAAGCGGCGTACGCAGGTCGTGCGAGATGGAACGCAGCAGGTTGGCGCGCAGCTGCTCGTTTTTGGCGAGCACCGCCGCCGCCTCGCGGGCCTCCATGGCGCGGGCGCGATCGAGTGCCAGCTCGCCTTCGCTCACGATGGCATCGGCAAGTGTCCGCTCCTCGTGCGTCAGCACGTCGGGCTCGGCAACGATAGCCAGCACGCCCACCACCGAGGCGGGGTCGCCCGAGCGCACGAAGCCGTCGCCCGTGCGAACCGTCAGGTAGATGCCATAAAACG
Organism: Collinsella sp.; assembly: GCA_052346145.1. Classification (GTDB taxonomy): domain Bacteria; phylum Actinomycetota; class Coriobacteriia; order Coriobacteriales; family Coriobacteriaceae; genus Collinsella. The sequence continues at coordinate 13,650 of DAWDVX010000009.1, read as the reverse complement.
CCGAACCGCCAAACGTGGCGTCGAGCGGCGTTCCCACGTAGGCGGACGCCGAGAGCCTCGGCGGCATCTGCGGCGCCAGCTCGTGCACCGGGGCGGCATCGCCCACGGCCGTGTACGTCGCACGCGGCAGCAGGTCATCGCCCTCGGCGTCGGCGCTGTACCACACAACCGGACAGCCCGAAAGACGCGCCAGCTGCGTGGCCATGGCGTGAACGATCTGATGCTGATCGGCGCACCGCTGCAGCATGCGGTTGGTCTCGAGCACCATATGCGTGCGGCGGTCGCTGGCGGCAGCCTGTGCCAAGGCGCGGCGCAGGGCCAACGCAATCGAGCTCGACACAAGCGAAACCACGAACATGATGAAGAACATGCCGGGATAGCCGCGGTCGATAAGCGACAGCGAGTAGCGCGGGTCGACAAACAAAAAGTTGTAGAGCGCCACGGCGGCAGCCGAGCTCAGCAAGCAATACAGGCGACTCCAGGTAAAGAATGCGCACAGCTGAACGGCGAACACATAGACGATCATGATGCTCGGCGCGAGACCCGGATGGTCGAGCAGCGCGCCCACAATCGTCGCCGCGACCAGCAGCCCCACCGATACGCAGGCGTCATACAGAGGAGTGCGGCGCGTCAGCGTTGTGCGCCGCCACCAAAAGCTATCGGCAATATCGCCGTCCGTACGGACGTCCATCAGCGTCCCGCCCCTCTCTCAAAAACAAAAACCACCACAAAGGGGACAGGCACCCTTGTGGTGGTTTCCCCTTGTGGTGGTTCCAAGTGTAAAGCCTTTGCAACCTGCGGTCGTTAGACAAACAGCACGTGCGCGAGCAGTGCGCACACGCACGCCGCGACAAGCACCGTCACCACGATCGAAATCACGCGGTCGGCCATATCCATGTTGGCCCGATTCGTAAAGAACCGATCTTCGGCAGCATCGGCGCGTACCTCACGCACCATCTCGGTCGCAAGATCGCAACCGTCAAGCACCTTTGCATCCATGGTTTCCTCCCAGGACTCAATCCCCGTCAATACAAACCCGCCCGTTCGCAGACAAACCTCGAGCGTCGACTACGGCCGCTCGTTGGGAGCCAGGCGCTGCATCTTATTCACGGCCTTGAACTTGGTGAACAGCGGCACGTACTCAAAGCTCACGTTGGAGTTCTCCAGGCCGTACCAACGCGCGGGCGTGCCGGCGGCGCGGCGGATGATGTACTTGAGCGTGATGGCCGTACGCTCGCTGGGCTCCACATCGCTTTCGGGCGCCAGAAGCTTACGGATCAGGACGAACTTGAACGTGCCGATGTTACCCGGATCCTTGTAGACCGAGTAGTCATGCGTCTGCGGCGGCAGCTCGCCGGTGGCAGCCAGGTCCTGAACAACCTGACGCAGGTAGGCATTGACGCGCTGGTTGATCTTGTAGCCCAGGTACAGATGCACGCGGAACACGTAGTCGGTGCCGAACGTCTCGACCGAATAGGCAAAGGTATGCGGTTCGTCCATGGTCTCGACGTTCACAAACCACCAGGCGTGGGCACGCTTGGGATGCTTGTCCAAGATCGAGTAGACAATATCGCGGTCGATGTAGTCGGTATGGGTGTCCTTGGTCAGGTACACGACGTTGTCGCTCATGCGCTCGTAACGGTCATCGTCGCGCAGGCGCTTGAGCTGCGGCAGGTAGCTACGCAGCGGCAGCAGCGTAAACTGGCGCTGCTCGACCGCCGTGCCGTTGTACCAGCACACCATAATGCCCATGATGAGCGCGGCCATGAGGATGGTGAAATAGCCGCCGTGGAAGAACTTGGTGAGCGAGCTCACGAAGAAGAAGCCTTCGAGCAAAAGGAAGAAGGCCGCGAAGATCCACGGAGCAACCTTGAGCTTGCGCTCCTCGTGCAGGTAGAAGAAGAGCAGCAGCGTGGTGCACATCATAGTCAGCGTAATGGCAAGGCCGTAGGCGGCTTCCATATGCGCCGAGTTCTGGAACAGCAGCACCACGATGACGCAGCCGACAAGCATGACGTTGTTGACCATGGGGATGTAGAGCTGGCCCTTGGTCTCGGCAGGGTAGAAGACCTGCATGTGCGGCATGAGGTCCAGGCGGCTAGCCTCGGACACCAGCGAGAATGCGCCGGTGATGAGCGCCTGCGAGGCAATGATGGCCGCGACGGTGGAAAGGCCTACGGCAAACGGGCGCAGGCCCGGGGCGAGCATCTGGTAGAACGGGTTGAGATCGGCAATGCCCATGAGCTCGGGGTTGGCAGCGTTGTTCATAAGCCAAGCGCCCTGGCCCATATAGGAAAGCAGCAGGCAGCACTTAACGAACGGCCAGGTGGCGTAGATGTTGCCGCGGCCGACGTGGCCCATGTCGGAGTAGAGCGCCTCGGCACCGGTGGTGGCGAGGAAGCAGCTGCCCAGAATCATGATACCCGCGTGGTTGTTGGGGCTCAGCAAAAAGGCGATGCCACGCACCGGGTTGAGGCACAGCAGCACGGCGGGGTGCTGGAAGACAAAAAACAGACCCGTGCCGCCCAGGAACAGGAACCACAGCGTCATGATGGGGCCAAAGGCGTGACCGATCTTGGCCGTACCGATGCGCTGCACCAAAAAGAGCGCGATGATGATGGCGAGCGTAATGGCGACGACGCGACCCTGGTCATCGCCCAGCACGGCATGGACCGCCGGGATGGTGCGCAGGCCCTCGATGGCCGTGGTAACGGTAACGGCCGGCGTCAGGATGCCGTCGGCGAGCAGCGCGGCGCCACCCAGCATGGCGGGGATGATGAGCCATTTACCGCAGCGCTTAACCAAGCTGTACAGGGCAAAGATGCCGCCCTCACCATGGTTATCGGCGCGCAGCGAGATGAGCACATACTTGATGGTGGTCAGCAACGTGACCGTCCACACGACAAGGGAGAGCGCGCCGAGCACGAACTCCTCCGTGACGCTTCCGATGCCGCCGTTGCCGGCGACGAGCGCCTTGGTTACATACATAGGGCTGGTGCCGATATCGCCGTACACCACGCCCAGCGTGACGAGCATCGCCGAGATGCTCACAGGAATCGCAGCGTGCGAGGCTGCCTCCTTGGCCTTTTGTTCCATAAGCCGGTTTCCTCCCAACTTTAATGTTCGAAGGGATTATAGGTAATCGGCCCATGTTTTAATGCACAGTTTTCCCAGCTAGATAAAGATTTATACAGTCTTTAGGCTACCGCGGCGATATGGAATGTGACAAAGGGCCTGTCCATTTGTCACATTCGTCATTTTCCAAGCCAGTTTTTGAACCACCACTCCATGGAGCGACTCATCTCGGCCATAAAGGGGCTCGTGTGCTTGCGGGTGTAGATATCCACCACGCGCTCGCCTACCTCGCGGGCATGCGGACGGAACATCGCGTCCATCTCGGCCACCTGCGCGTCCATGGTCGCAGCATCGGCGCGGCAGTAGCGCTCCTCGTGCACCAGGTTCACCACGGGGTGCGCGATTGCCGGGCGCTCCTTACGGGGCGTGCCGATGATGAGCATCGACAGCGGCATGGTATAGGGCGGCAGATCCAGCAGCTCGGCCACTTCCTCGGCATTCTCGACGATATCACCGATGTAGCAGCTCCCCAGCCCCAGGGCCTCGGCGGCAACCACGGCGTTTTGCGCGGCGATCACGGCGTCCTGGGCCGCGATGGCAAAGTCGCCCAAACCCGGCGCGCGGCGGGGCGCCTTGCCCGTGCGCTCTACAAACTCGGGCTCAAAGCAGCCCACGTGCTCAAACAGATCGATCCACTTGGCATAGTCGACTACAAATATAAGTGCCCAGGGCGCCTTGGCGATCATAGGCTGATGGTCGCACAGGTCGGCCAGGCGGTCGAGCGTAGCCTGCTCGCGGATGCTCACGATGGAATACATCATCATGGCGCCCGCCGACGGTGCGCGACTCGCCGCATGCAAGATCGCCGCCCGCTGCTCGTCGGTCACCGCTACGGGACGGTCGTCGTCATCACGCGCGAAGGCACGCGTGGAGGAACGGTGCTCCAACGTGTCCAGCACCGCATTGCCCGTCGTCTCGACCGGATAGCCACACGTATCCACAGCCTTGGTGCAAACCTGCTCGTTCATCGCCTCATCCTCGCTAATTCTTTAAGAAGCCTTTACGTTTCCGTGTAATTCCCGTCCATTATCGCGCAGGTCGCCACTACATTGCGCCACACCGCCACACGTGCGCGTTAATATGGCTGGTTGTTGTGCGCAGACACCAATTGCAGCGCATATCTTGGTAACAATCGGGTAAACCCCCGCTTTCGTACATTTTAGTTTGTGAGGAGTCTCAGCATGTTCGCTGCCGCCATCTCGCTCGTCGGTCTTGCGGCGACCGTCTACCTTGTCTTGCGCGAGGCCAAGGCCATTCGCGCTCAGTCGGGCACCGTTGCCAAAAGCGCTCTTGGGTGGAGCGTCGCCTTCGGTCTTTTCCAGGTCTTTTTGACCATTTGGGGCGCCATTGGCCTCGTCGCCCAAAACGAGCCGCTCGCCTTTGTGATGCTCATCCTGACCAACGCCATCCTCACCGGCTGCGCTTGGGCCAGCATCGCACGCGACCGCATCGCCCCGCGCGTCTTTGCGTTCGCCGCGCCCGACGCCCCCGCTCCCACCGGCAAGCTCGTCCGCCTGCGCGGCGCCTTTGTGGGCAAGCCACTCGTCGCCGCCGTCCTGTGCCTGCTGCTCGCCGGCGTCTTTGCGCTGCTGGGCATGGAGGTCTCGTCCAACCACGACTTTACCTGGGTCTACCCCCTGTGCATCCTGCTCGAGTGGGCCATCATCACCGTGCTCATGGTCGGCCTGTTCTTCCTGTTCCAGCGCCACGGCGTAGCTCCCGCGGTCCTGGCCTTTGCCCTCTTTGTCCTGGGCATTGCCGAGTTCTTCGTCATCACGTTTAAATCCATGCCCATCCAGCCGGGCGACCTTTCGGCCATCTCCACCGCCGCCGCGGTCGCCGGCACCGGCTACACCTTCTCCATCTCGCTGTTCTGTGTGCTGTCCATGGGCTTTACCGCCATCGCCATGCTGCTGTGCGAGTACGCCGGCCTGGTGGCACCGCACCGTCAGAAGGGTGCCGCCAACGCCAAGCGCATGCTGCTCACCAACCTGCTCGTGGCAGTGCTGTGCCTGGGCGGCGTAACCGCGCATGTCACGCTCATCGACTACTACAACACCCTCGGCATCACCGTCTACACCTGGCGCCCGCTCGAGAGCTACTGGCGCGAGGGCTACCTGCCCGCCTTTATTAGTGCGGCGCAGTCCATCAAGCCGCCCAAACCCGCCGACTACTCCGTCGACGATGCCAAGGCCACGCTCAAAAAGTACGCCAAGGCCTACGACAAGTCCGATGCCGCTAAGAGTGACGAGCGCGCCGCCGCAAAGGAGCAGTTCGACAGCGAGAAGCCCACGGTCATCGCCATCATGAACGAGACGTTCTCGGATCTGTCGATCTACCAGAACATGCGCGCCGGCTACGAGGGCCCGCAGTACTTTAAGAACCTGTCAAACTGCCTCAGCCGCGGCAAGCTCTACGTGAGCGCCTACGGCGGCGGTACCGCCAATACCGAGTTTGAGTTTATGACCGGCAACTCTATGGCCAACCTGGGCTCGGGCGTGTACCCCTACACCATCTACAACATGGAAACGACCGGGAACCTGGCAGAGCAGTTCAAGTCGCTCGGATATTCCACCACGGCCATGCACCCCAACCACGCAACCAACTGGAACCGCGAGAACGTCTACAAGGACTTTGGCTTTGACCAGTTCCTGTCCATCAACGATTTCCAGGGAGCCGACACCCTGCGCGGCATGGTGACCGACCAGGCGACCTACGACAAGATTCTGGAGCTGCTCGACCAGAACGCCGATCCGCAGTTTATCTTCGATGTGACCATGCAGAACCACTCGGGCTACGATACGGGTCTGGTGCCGGTCGACAAGCAGATGCACCTGAATATCGACACGACCGATCTGGACGCCAAGACCGTCGAGGACGGTACGCTCTCCGATGTCGACGAGTATGTCTCGTGCATTGAGCAGTCCGACCAGGCGCTGCGCTACTTCCTCAACGCCCTGAGCAAGCTCGACCGCAAGGTGGTCGTGGTGTTCTGGGGCGACCACCAGCCGTTCTTCCCGTCCAAGTTCAACGACAAGTGGTTTACCGACGAGGACGACGCCACGCACCAGGAGCGCCTGTGGCAGACCGACTACATCATCTGGGCTAACTACGACGTTGCCGGCTGCGACCAGACAAGCGAGGTCGACGACCTGTCCACCAACTACCTGTCCACCCAGCTGATGCAACTGATCGGCGCACCGCTGACCGACTACCAGAAAGCGCACATGACGCTGCGCGAGTCGCTGCCCGCCATCAACTCGGTCGGCTACGAGGACGCCAGCCTGCGCTGGGCGCTCTCCTCCAACGTCACCGGTGACGACGCCGCCGCAGCAGCCGCCACCAAGGCACGCGAGGATTACGCCAAGATGCAATACTACGAGATGTTCCGCGACGGCAAGAACGTGTACACCGAGCACTTCCAGACCGAGGCCAACGAAACCGACCCCAACCTGGCGCCAGGTACAACCAAGATCAAGTAGCGGGACGCATCCCGATTCGCCTACCCGGGCAATCCCCAACGAGGGCGGACGGGCGCCGGGTAACATCTGCTGCTCAGACAGTCCTGCGCAAGACGAAGGCCACATTAAGTGGCCTTCTTTGCGTGCGGAACTCGCGACAGACGTTACCCGGTGCCCGCTCGCCCTCGCCTCACAGCAGAGGCGCGGCCTGTCATGCGAGTCGCGGAAACTGTGTCCCAGAAATCATGCGCAAAGTGGGATGCGGTTTCCGCCTGCGGGCCCGTTGGAAAACTGCATCCCACTTCGGCTACAAATTCCGGGATGCACTTTCCGCCGAGGTCCTTAACCGGAAACTCCATCCCATTCCAAAGGCAAATTCCGGGACGCATCTTCCGCAACCTCATCCATCCGGAAAGCCCTTCCATCCGGAAAGCCCTTCCCACTCTGAATACATCCAGCGAACGTATGCGAGCGTGTTGTCCAGAACAGCCTCGTCATCGGGGTGATGGAAAAAGTCGCCCCAAACGCTTGCAGCGGTTGTGCCCACAAGTGTCAAGAAAAAAGCCTCGAGAACTTCGAGGCTTTCACATTTGTATTGTTTTGCACGAAGGATCGCGGACGGCGAAGCTACTCTCCCAGTACGGCCTTCTTGGCGGCTGCGGCCATGTTATCCAGATCTTCCTTGGTGGGATGGTCCTTCGCAGCAATCCAGTTGTCGAGCAGCATCTTATAGCGCGCGTTGTCGGGATCTTGCTCGAGCATGGCCTCGTAGCGCTGCTTGACCGCGGGACCCATCTTGCCCTGGCACATCGCCCAGCCCGCAAGCTCGGCATCCCCAGCCAAATTGGAAGTCACGCGATCAATAATCTGCTGGTAATAGCTCTGGTCGGCCCCAAAACCGCAGGTGCCAAACAGGAAGACGCGCTTGCCGTGCAAGGCGGAGAGCAACGCCGCGACCGAAGGCGTGCACGCGCCCTTGTCGCACCAAAAACCGACGAGCACCGTGTCGGCCGCGCAGGCGCCCTGCGCCTCGAGCGCAACCTGATCTGCATCCGCATCGTCGCTCAACGCCGCGGCATGGACAAACTCAACACCCGCAGCCTGCAGAGCGCGCTTGATCGCGCCCGAAACCATCCTGGTATTACCGCTCTTGCTGTTAACCACCAAAGAGCACGTCATAGTCACGTTGCCTCGTATCCCCCAAAACTAAAGCCACTAATGCAATTTATTAGATGAATATCTTAGTACTAACGTGACAGATGTAAACCACCGTCTGTCGATTGATTAATTTGCCCCACGGGCTTGCTCACTGGGCAAACTGGCTGCGATAGAGTTCGGCGTAGAAGCCGCCTGCCGCTAGCAGCTCGTCGTGCGTGCCGCGCTCGATAATCTGGCCGTCGCGCATCACCAGAATGCAGTCGGCGTTGCGGATCGTCGACAGGCGGTGCGCCACCACAAAGCTTGTGCGGCCGGCCATAAGCTCGTCGAACGCCGCCTGCACCTGCAGCTCGGTGCGGGTATCGATGCTCGAGGTCGCCTCGTCCAGCAGCAGAATCGCCGGGTCGGTGAGCATGACGCGCGCGATGCACAGCAGCTGTTTTTGACCTTGGCTAAACGTGCCGCCGTCCTCGCCGATTACCGTATCGTAGCCGCCTGGCAGCTGCACGATAAACTTGTGCGCGTGCGCGCGCTTGGCAGCTTCGATAACCTGCTCGCGCGTGGCGTCGGGACAGCCGTAGGCGATGTTTTCCGCCACCGTGCCCTCGAACAGCCAAGTGTCCTGCAACACCATGCCAAAGGCGCGGCGCAAGCTTGCGCGCGTGTAATCACGCGAGGAACGGCCATCGACCGCAATGCGACCGGCATCGATATCGTAAAAACGCAGCAGCAAATTGATGAGCGTTGTCTTGCCACAGCCCGTAGGACCGACCAGGGCAAAGCGCATGCCGGGCTTAGCCTCGATGCAGATGTCCTGAAGCAGCTTGCGGTCGGGCACGTAGCTAAAGTCCACATGCTCAAGGGCGACCTCGCCCTGCGGTGCGGCAAGTTCCACGGCATCTGGCGCGTCGGGCTCCTGCTCGCGCGCATCGAGCAGCGCAAACATGCGGCGCGCCGAGGCATACGCGGTCTGGATCTGCGTAATGACGTTGGTGACCTCGTTGAACGGCTTGGTGTACTGGTTGGCATAGGACAGGAAGATCTGCACGCCGCCCACCGTAAGCGCCGCGGGCACGCCCGTGATCACGCCCACGCAGCCGATCACAGCGACCACGGCATAGATGATGTTATTGATAAAGCGCGTACCGGGGTTGGAGAGCGAACCCATAAACTGCGCGCGCTCGCCCGCGGTGTAGAGCTCGGCATTGAGGGCATCGAAGCGCTGCTGGGCGTTAGGGCCATAGGCAAAGGCGTCGACAAGCTTTTGCTCGCCTACGTACTCCTCGATATGACCACCGAGCTGCCCTTGAATACGCTGCTGTGCCGTAAAGCTTTTGTTGGAAAGCTTGGCAATAGCACCAGCTGCAAAAATGGAAAGCGGCGTGATGAGTACCACCACGAGCGTCATGGTCAGGTTAATGGAGAGCATAAACGCGAGCGTGCCCACGATGGTGATAACACCGGTGAAGAGCTGCGTAAAGCCCTGCAGCAGACCGTCGCCCACCTGATCGACGTCGTTGACCACACGGCTCATAAGGTCGCCGTGGGCATGGCTGTCGATAAAGCTGAGCGGCATACGGCTGAGCTTATCGCTCGCCTCCACGCGCATGTCGCGCACCGTTTCGTAGGACAGGCGGTTAACGCAATAGCCCTGTAGCCACTGGAAGGCCGCGGCCCCCACCACGACGAGCGCGAGTTTGGTAACAAGCGGCAGCAGCGCGTCGAAGTCCACCTGCCCGGCGGCGACGATAAGGTCGATGCCCTCGCCGATGAGAATGGGCGTATAGAGTTGCAAGATCACCGAGACGGCGGCACTCACAAACGACGCTACAAACGAAATGCGATGCGGGCGAACATAGCCCAGTAGGCGGCGGGTCACCGCACCCACGGGATAGCGCTCGGGATCGCCGGGCTGGCGCGGGCCATCACCCAGATCGTTGAGGTTATCGTTACCGGACACGTTGGCCGTCATCGTGGCGACCGAACCGGAGGAAGTGTACGGATTCATTTAGCAGCCCTCCTTTGCGCAAGTGGATGCCGGGGCAGCCGGGGCGGACGCGGGACTTGGGACGGACGTGGGCGCCGCACTCCCCTGCTGGCCCTCGAGCTCCTCGCGGCGCAGCTGCGACTGGCAGATCTCGCGATAGAGCTGGCAGGTCGCGTACAGCTCGTCATGCGTGCCCAGGCCCGCAACCGAGCCGTGGTCGAGTACGCAGATCATGTCGGCATCGCGCACGGTCGAGACGCGCTGGCTCACGATGACAGTCGTCAGCGGCAGCCCGCCCTCGGCGGCACCGCGCACGCTGCGCTCGCGAATGGCATGGCGAAGCGCCGCGTCAGTCTTAAAGTCGAGCGCCGACGCGGAGTCATCCATGATCAGGACCTGCGGAGCGCCCACCAGGGCACGTGCGATGGTCAGGCGCTGACGTTGTCCGCCGCTGAAGTTCTTGCCGCCCGCCTCGACCGGGGCGTCGAGGCCCTGGGGCTTGTTGTGCACGAACTCGCTCGCTTGCGCCATATCGAGCGCTGCCCAGAGCTCCTCGTCGGTCGCCGACTCGTCACGCCAGGTCAGGTTGCTGCGGATAGTGCCGCTCACCAGCGACGCACGCTGCGGAACGGTCGCGACCACGTGGCGCAGCTGGTCGAGCTGCCAGGCGCGCACGTCGGAGCCCATCACGTACACGCTGCCCACGCCCGCATCGTACAGGCGCGGGATAAGCGAAACGAGGGTCGACTTACCGCTGCCCGTGCCGCCGATAATGCCGAGGGTTTTGCCCACCGGCAGCTCCAGAGTCACATCGCTCACGGCATTTGCCGCGCCGGCGCCAAACGAGAAGCTCGCATGGTCAAAGCTCAGCGCAGGGACCGGAACAGCGCCACCCGTCAGGTCGCTCGGCTCAGGCAGCGCGACCGGCTGGTTGCCCTCGTCAGCGATGCTCGGCACGCAATTGAGCACCTCGTTGATACGCGACGCGCTGGCGCTTGCCTTGGTAAAGACCACGACCAGGTTGGCGACGTACACGATGGAGGTCAGGGTCTGCGTCATGTAGTTCACAAACGCCATGACCTGGCCCTGCGTGAGCTCGCCCGCGTTGACCTGAATGCCGCCCACCCACAGGATGGCGCACACACCCAGGTTCATCACCAAAAACGTCACGGGGTTGAGAACCGACGAGAGCTTGCCCACCGCGATGGCGGTATTGGCCTGGTCATCGGCGGCTTGGGCAAAACGCTCGCGCTCGTGGTCCTCACGCACAAAGGCGCGAACCACGCGGGCGCCCGAAAGCCCCTCGCGGCAAATGAGCGCGATGCGGTCGAGCTTTGCCTGCAGCTGCTTGTAGTACGGAATGCAGCGCGCCATGACAAACCAAAACACCAGGCCAATGGCGGGCGTGCAAATCAAAAAGATCATGCCGAGCTTAAGGTCGATGGCAAGGGCCGCGCACATAGAGCCCACCGCCAAGAAGGGCCAGCGGATGAGCATGCGCACGCCCAGCGCCACGGCAAGCTGCACCTGGTTGACGTCGTTGGTGATGCGGGTGATAAGCGACGGCGTGCCAAAGCGGTCGAGTTCGGCATAGCTCAACTTGTTGATGTGCTGGTAGAGCGCACCGCGGATATCGGTGCCCATGCCCTGCGAGGTGAGCGCCGCCATCTTTTGGCAGACGAGCGTAAACGAGATGCCGATCACAGCCATGGCGCCAAGCAGCATACCGTAGTGGACGACGGCGTTGACATCGTGTGCGCCAATACCCTTATCGATCATCTGGGCAATCACCAGCGGCGTCAGCAGGTCAAAGATCACTTCGATCAGCTTACACGCAGGGCCAATCACCATATACCGGCGAAACTTACCACCAAAACGCCTGAGCAGCTCAATCATGTATAGGCGCTCCCTATCATCATCCACATTCAATTCGAACCATGATAGTACCGCCACCCCAAAAGAAGCGTAAACAACTCGTCATTTCTAACGGGATTCAGTTTTCAGAGGGGTATACGCGCACACCCAGCCAGTGTCGGGTCAACTAGCATGGTATATTTACATTAGTGCTACCAAGTTAGTCGCCGACCCTTGAAATGAGGTGCCGAGATGAACGACAGTCTCGCAAGAAGAGCAAGACGAGCAACTGTGGGCATCGCCCTTTCCGCGGCACTTGTCGCGGGAATCGCCCCCGTAACGGCGATCGCGGCAGAAACCAGTTCCCCCACCGGTGCGGCCGTTTCGCAGACGAGCGCCACCAACGGCAATTCGGGCGCCCCGCAGACAGAAGACGCGGCCGCCGCAAAAGAAAAAGCGTATGCAGCCATGCAGGAAGCGCTCAAAAACCTCGAGGCCGCAAAAAACGCCGCAAGTCCCGAGAAAATTGCGAGATTCAATGATGACATTACCCGTTTTCAAGAGTACCGCGAAAAGATGGCGGCGCAAGCCGCCGAAGGGAGGGAACTCCTTCCCACCATGCAAGCGGACGTCGATGCTGCCCAAGCCAAATACGACGGGGCCATCAACCGGGTAAGCGAGCTCCAGGCAGAATTAGAGAAGAAACATGAGATGCTTAAGACACTCGAAGCACTCGGCTACGAGGAGTTTGTCGAAACTACTAAACAGCAAATAAAGCAGTTGCACAGTGAGATCATATCGGCAAAAACGCACGTAAACTATTGCGAAACGGAGCTCCGCGAGTTCCAGTACCGCCTCAGAAGAGAGGAAAGACGAGTTAATGACTGTGAACGTGCTGTAGAGAAATATAAAGCCGATATCGACCGGTTCACAGCCTGGCGAGATGCGCTCCTCGACAATTTGAAAAAAGCGCAAACGGCCTATGACGACGCCTGCAAGGCATACGAAGAGGCGAAAGCCGCGGCAGACAAGGCCACCTCGCCCGAGATAGCGAAACCGACCGAGACAGTGCCTCCCTCCGGCTCAGCGCAACCCGCCGAGGCGACACCGCCCGTTGGCTCACCTGCAACCGGCAAAGACGCCCTACCAAGCTCCACCAAGCAAGCGAACACAAGCAGCGGCAAGCAAGCAGATACGACCGCCGGCAAGCTCGCAAACACGGGCGACACAGCACCGAGCGCAATCGCACTCGTAGCAGTCGCCGCCGCAGGCCTCGGAATAACCGCCACTGCCACACGCCGCATCAAGAACTCAAAATAGCTGCCAGCGGTTATTGTCTTCGCCAATCCACAAGCCCAGAGACAAAAAGAGGTCCGTTTCCCCACCTAGGGAAACGGACCTCTTTAACTGCAAAAATTCAAACAACAGCACCGCCGCCTCTTAAACTACGTAGCCATCAATGCCCAGACAACGCCAGCGAGCAGCAAAAGGCACGGGATTAAACTATTCAGATAAATGTGACCCTTCAGGCGGTTTTGGTCGGCTACCCGCGAGTGCCGGCAGGGCGCTTGGTAGTCGAGCGATCCCGCAGGCGAAGCCGAGGACCAGCGAGACACCAAGCGCCCTGCCGGCACTCGCGGGTAGCCGCGGCACCAAAAAACGCCTGCGCACTCGATGGATTCGGATGCCCGACAGAGGCTCCTTATGGCTGCTTCCTTCCGGACCTGACCAGATTCGGAACATGTCGTCATCCGAACCCATCGAACGCGCTAGGCGCTCGGTATATCTTACCTGCTCCCGCCCGCCAGAGCAAGCTAGCTAATTTGGGACGGAGCTTTTTTGACTACTTTTGCAGCCCGATTGCCAGAGCAGCCAATGAGTAGTCAAAATAGTCCCATCCCAAAATGACCGGCTTGGTGCCGCACCACAGAAAGGGCCCATCTACTACGTTTAGGCCACAGGGGTCAACCATAGCCGACTTTTTCGAAAATCGGCAAGCTTTCTACCTGCACTGATAATTGTTCTCGGGGGAAGCGGGCACTGCGGGGCGCGGCA
>DAWDVX010000008.1:0-54306 GCA_052346145.1 Collinsella sp. | reverse complement strand
CCGCACATGTGCGGATGAATGTGGGAGGTGTTCGGATGAAGTTGATAATCAAGGCGTTTGTCTCCACCCGCATAGCGGGTGGGTTGAAGCTGGCCGCTGCGCGCCCAGCAGACTAAAGTCTTGCACAAAAAAGACGGGGCTCGCAATGCGAACCCCGTCTGCAAAGAAATCTGGCGAGAAAGCCTGATTACTTGAGGGTGACAGCAGCGCCAGCAGCCTCGAGCTTCTCCTTGGCAGCCTCGGCGTCCTCCTTCTTGGCACCCTCGAGAACAGCCTTGGGAGCGCCCTCGACGACCTCCTTGGCCTCCTTCAGGCCAAGGTTGGTGAGCTCACGGACGGCCTTGATGACCTGGATCTTGTTGTCGCCGAAGCCCTCGAGCACGACGTCAAACTCGGTCTTCTCCTCGGCCTCAGCAGCGCCAGCAGCGGGAGCGGCGACAACAGCGGCAGGAGCAGCGGCGGAAACGCCGAAGGTGTCCTCGATAGCCTTGACGAGCTCGGAAGCCTCGAGAAGGGTCATTTCCTTAAGAGCATCGATGATCTCATCGGTGGTAAGCTTAGCCATTTCTAAGTCCTTTCGGTTTCCGTGTCTGTGCACGGAGATCAGTTAAAACACAGCGCGAATGCGCCAGGGGTGCGGCGTTGCCGCCGCGGGTGAAAACAGCAACTAGGCTGCCTTCTGCTCGGAGACCTGCTGGATCGAACGAGCGAGACCAGAGGAAACGCCGTTGACGCAGACAGCGATGTCGCGAGCGAAACCGGAGATGAGACCGGCGATCTGGCCGAGAAGCTGATCCTTGGTGGGCAGCTCGGCGATAGCCTTAACATCATCAGCGGAAACGGCCTTGCCGTCGGAGATACCGCCCTTGATCTCAAGGACGCCCTTGGACTTAGCGGAGAAGTCCTTAAGGGCCTTAGCGGCCTCGACCGGCTCGGACTCGTAGAACACATAAGCGACGGGGCCGGCGAGGATCTCGTCGAGCTCGGGCTGCTCCTGGTTCTTGAGAGCGATCTTGACCAGGTTGTTCTTGTAGACCTTCATCTCGGCGCCGCACTCGCGAAGCTGATGACGCAGCTCCTGAGCCTGCTTAACCGTCAGACCGTTGTAGTTGACGACGAACAGACCGGCGTTCTCGGCGATACGGGACTCGATCTCTGCAACCTTGTCGATTTTGTACTGCTGGGGCATGAATTACACCTCCTCGAATTCTTTCCGGGCACGGTCCGCCACAAGGACGTGACGGGGGCATGTCCAAAAAGAAAGCCCCCGCGCTGCATGAGCGACGGGGGCGAGAAGACATATCTACTCGACCACCTCGGCTGGCGGGAAGTCCCATTAAGCTCGCGGGTAAGACCCGTTTGCGCCGGCTGTCTCTGGCAGCGGATTCGTGCGTGAACCGAAAGTATTATGGCGGGGACCCCGGCGTCGGTCAACGGCAACCCTGGCTGCACACAATTCCACCATCTCGGTCGCGCCGCCAAAGGCCAGGCGCAAGCTTTTCGCTCGGTCAGGTCCTGGGCTCGCACGAAGAGCACATTTAGTGCTCTTCGGCTCGTGCGGAATCTACGAAAAGCTTGCGCCTGGCCTTTGGCGGCGCGACCTGTGTTGACTTTGGGACAGCCAGGGTTGCCGTTGGCCGGCGCGCCCCGCTCATAATGCTTGGGTCGGTGGGCTGATGTGTTGCGTCCCTGAGGACTATAAGGTCGAAATGAAGGTGGACAGGCGGTGGAGGCCTTCGTCTAGGTCTTTGTCGGAGACGCAGTAGCTTAGGCGGATGTGGCCTTCGGTTCCGAAACAGTCGCCCGGGACTAGGGCTACGTTTGCCTCTTTGATGGCTTTGATGCAGAAGTCTTCGCTGGTTAGGCCGAACTTTTTGATGCTCGGGAAAGTGTAGAAGGCTCCTGCGGGCTCTACTACGTCGAGGCCCATGGCGTCTAAGGCCGCGAGTACGCGTTCGCGACGGGCTCGGTAGACTTCGAGCATGGGGGTTGGATCGACGGTCAGGGCTCGGGCTGCGGCGTCCATCTCGAAGGAGACGGCGCTCGATACTAAGTATTGGTGAGCCTTGGCGATCTCGGCGATGACGGGTGCCGCTGCCGCGAGCCAGCCCAGGCGCCAGCCGGTCATGGACCAGGGCTTGGAGAAGCTCTCGATGATGACCGTCTGTTCACGCAGCTCCGGGTGACGCTGGGCAAAGCGCTCGTAGCCGTCCACGTAGACCAGGCGGTTGTATACGTCGTCGCAGACCACGTAGATGCCCGCCTGCTCTGCCACGCGCGCCACGGCGTCGAGCGAAGCCGCGTTGAGGATGCAACCCGTAGGATTGTTGGGCGTGCAGATGACGATGGCCTTGGTCGCCGGCGTCACGCAAGCACGAAGTGCGTCCTCGTCAATCTGGAATTGCGCAGGCTCCGTATCCAAAAAGACCGCCTTGGCGTGGTTGGCCACGACGATGCTCTCGTACAGGCCAAAGGCAGGCGTGGGGATGATGACCTCGTCGCCGGGGTTGAGCATAGCCATGAATGTTGCCGACAGTGCCTCGGTCGCACCGTCGGTCAGGATGACCTCATCGGCGGAAAACGTAAGGCCCGCGTCCCCCATGTAGGCAGATAACGCCTCACGCAGGGCGGGGCGCCCGTTGTTGGGCGGATAGTGCGTATCACCGCGGTCCAGTGCGGCGGTCACCTCGGCGCTAATCACATCGGGCGTGGGAAAATCGGGCTCGCCAAGCGCAAGCGCGATGCACCCCGGGTGCTGGGCGGCGAGCGCGTTGATTCGGCGGATACCGGAGGGCTTGAGCGTGGCAAGCGAGGTATTCATGGGCAGTCGCATGGCGTTCCTTTCGTAAGGGTTGCACTAGGATAGCGCGGCGGGGCGCCGCCAGACGGTGTAACCTAAACGGAAACGAGCCGGAAAGGAGATGGCATGGAGACAATCACGCGTGGCGACGTACCAAAAACACTGCACACCATTGCGTATATCAGTATTCCCAAGAGCGCCGATCTTGATTTTTTGCTCTGGGACCTGCAGGATGCCATCGCCGCCTATGCCCGGTTTTCCGGCACCGTACTCCCCCGCCCGGTCGACTTGAAGGCAAATGACGCCGGCAGCGTTGCCGATGGCATCGTGCTAGCCATTGAAGATGTGGCTGACGATGAGACGTTGACAGCCATCGAGCAGGCGCTTGAGCGCTTTGGCGGTACGGGAACGCGTGTCTATGCCGTGATTCGAGCCGCACAACAGGACGCTGAGCAGGCGCGTGGGACCGCCGTTCGCTTGCACAGGGCATGTGAGCGCCATGACCAATTGTGGTGTGGCGGCGTTGCCATCTGCGCCGGCAGCGGCATCGCAGCGCTTCGTCGCTCCCCGCGCATGGGCCTCTTGCGGCGACCGTTTTCGGAGGCCATGGACAAGCTCGTGGGCGCCGTTCGCATGGGGTGTTCCGTCGAACACGCGCAGAAGCTCGGTGGCGCCGCAACGGGTGGCGTCGACACCGACGGCATGGTGCGCGCCACGTCTGCGCTGCCCACACCGATCTGGCACGCCGTTATGAGGCATCTTGCCGAGCACTCAAACTGCTAAATCGAAAAAGCCTGCCAATCAACGGCTTCACTCCAACGCTCGACAAGCCGCTCCAAACGCCACGCCGCGTTGGCAGGACTCGTCGACGGCAGCACGATGGCGGGTAGCCCCGTCCGCTCTTGTAGATAGCGTTTGTAGAGTCGCCCTGCCGTACCGCCGTTACAGACAACGACCTCGATCGGCGCGGCATCGGCAATGCGCTCGATATGTGCCGGCACAACGTTACGAATGCTCGCGTCGCTCGAGCCCTTAATGTCGCAGCTCTCGATTGCATCCCACAGGGCTACGCCGCCGTTCAGCAGCATGGCCCGCTTGGCGGCAATGGAGGCATCGAGCGTCGCGGGCTCACCGCTTGCCAAAGGATCGCCCTCGTTGGGCGGCACAGGCATACCGAGGCACGTGGCCATCACACGCCAAAAGCGATTCTGAGGGTTGCCGTAATAAAAGGCATTGGCGCGCGACAGTACCGAGGGAAACGATCCGAGCACCAAAACGCGCGAGTGCTGGTCAGCAACGGGCTCAAACCCATGCTCAATATGTTGATAGCCCTCGTCGGACGCAGCCATGGCCTAGGCCCTCAGCAGATAACGCACCTCGTAGGGCGCAAGCTCAAGGGAGCCCGCCAGCTCGACCGTGGGCACGTCGTCGGCAAGCAGGTCGACAAAGGACCCGTTGAGCTCGCCGGCGCCAAAAGTGTAAGGCTCGCCCACGGCGTTCACCGCCACGAGCACCGTCGCGTCGTCGCAGGCGCGCTCGAACAGCAGCTGCTTGTTCTGAATCACCACGTTGCGGTACGCGCCGTAGTTGAGGGCGCGGGCTGCCGCGTCGTCGGCCGAGTGAAGGTGCGCGAGCTGCGTGATGAAAGCCGTCAGCTCGTTGGGCGCAGGCTCATCGAGCGCAGGGCGCAGCGCCCAGTCGCCATCGGGTCCGCCCTTTTCCCCAGCAATTCCCCACTCGCTGCCATAGTAGACGCACGGGATGCCTGGCATGCCAAAGAGCATGCCATAAGCGGGGCGCAGGCAGGACTTGTCGGTAAGGATGCTCGCCAGGCGCGGCACATCGTGGTTGTCGACAAACGACAGCAAATGCTTGCCGCGGTAGATGCACCACGGGTCACCGCCAAACTGACGGTGCAACGAATGGGCGATCTCGAACATGTTGACCGAGTTAAAGCTGGAGTACAGGCCCTTGTAGCACTCGTAGTTGGTGCAGGAGTCGAGCATCTCGTCGTTGACGATCTGGTTGTAGTCGCCGTGGAGCGTCTCGCCGATCAGCACGAAGTCGGGCTTAAGCTCACGGGCAAAGGCGTGTAGGCGGCGCATAAAGTCGCGGTCGAGCATATAGGCGACGTCCAGGCGCAGGCCGTCGACGCCAAAGACGTCGGTCCAACGGCGCACGGACTCGAGCAGGTAATCGACCACAGCGGGATTTTGCAGGTTGAGCTTCACAAGCTCAAAATGGCCTTCCCAGCCCTCGTACCAAAAGCCGTCGCCGTAGCAGGAGTCACCGTCAAAGCTAATGTGGAACCAATCCTTGTAGGGCGAGTCCCACTTGCGCTCCTGCACATCGCGGAAGGCCCAAAAGCCACGGCCCACATGGTTAAAGACGGCATCGAGCACCACGCGGATGCCATGGGCATGCAGCGTGTCGCATACGGCGGCAAAGTCGGCATCCCCACCCAGGCGGCGGTCGATGTGGCGCAGGCTGCGCGTATCGTAACCGTGGCTATCAGATTCGAGCGGCGGGTTGATGAGCACGGCGCCGATGCCAAGTTCCTGCAGGTAATCGGCCCATTGGGCGATCTTCATGATGGGGGCATCGGGGTTTGGCGCGGCGTTGACAGCCTGGGCGAGCTCATCCTCGGCAACGGGTGCGGCGTTTTCGCGCGGAGCTCCACAAAAGCCCAGCGGATAGATCTGATAGAACGTCGTCTCGTATGCCCACATAGCAACCTCCCGGTAAGCTCAACACAACGACATCCATTGTATGCCCAGCTTGTATCCTCTCCCCCAAAATAAGTTGCGGTGAAATAGGGACTGTTTGCCGGGTTTATTGGGCCCAGCAGTCCGCATTTCACCGCAACTGATGAGAGGACGTGATTAGGCGACGACCTTGGCGCGACGGATGGTCGGGAACAGCACGGTGATGGCGAGGATGACGCCCACGACGGTAACCGCCCCGCCCACGAAGCCGATCCAAGCGATACCGGGACCCGAAACCACGGCACCGCCGATTGCGGTGCCCGTGCCGATACCCAGATTGAACAGGCCCGAGAAGATTGACATGGCGACAGCCGACGAATCCGCCGGCGTGCACTTGATGAGCTCGGCCTGAAACGCCACGTTAAAGGCCGTGGCGCAGCAACCCCACAGTGCGCAGACGGCAAGCACTGTCACGAGCGAAGATGCGGCCGGCCCCATGAGCAGCAGGGCCACCGGCACGCCGGAGAGCGTGATAGCCAAGAACGGGAAGCGATGCCCATCGAACAGGCGGCCAAACAGCCAGCTTCCGAGCAAACCAGAGCAGCCAAACGCCGTCAGCGTCATGGTAATGGCGCCCGCATCGACGTGCGCGACCTGCGCCAGGAAGGGCTCGATATAGCTGTAGCTTGCGTAATAGCCGGTCGCCATGAAGACCGTGACTGCGTAGAGCGCGATGAGGAGCGGGTTCTTGAGCAGCTCGGGCAGCTGTTTGACGGTAAAGCGCTCACCCGCCGGCATGGCCGGGAACACCGCTGCCTGGTAGACGACCGCGATGGCTGAGAGGCCCCCGACCACGGCAAACGTCATGCGCCAGCCCACGGCCAAGCCAATGGCGCGACCGAGAGGCAGGCCAAAGATCTGCGCGATGGACGAGCCCGTGGCGATCATGCTGATAGCGAGCGCCCCGTGGCGTGTGTCAACCAGGCGCGACGCCATGATCGAGGCGACCGACCAGAACACGGCGTGCGCGCAGGCAACCACCAGGCGCGCGCAGACTAAGATGGGATAGGTCGGCGCCAAGGCGGACAGGAACTGGCCCAGCGAGAACACGGCAAGCACGCCCAGCAGCATCCGCTTGAACTCGAAACGCGAAGCGAACACCATGAGTGGCAACGACAGCAGCATGACGCCCCAGGCATAGACCGAGATCATGATGCCCGCCTGGGCCTCGGTGAGCGAGAACGACGCGGCGATATCAGTCAAAAGGCCGATGGGCATAAACTCCGACGTGTTGAACACGAACGCACAGCAGGTGAGACCGACGAGTGGGAGCCACTGCCTGAGCGTGATGCCGTCTTGCCTTGTCTGAGTCATATATAACGTCTCCAATCGTTTTGAGCGGAGGCGATTATATAGCAACGGCCCCGCATCCGTCAGTACAGAAGCGGGGCCGAAAACAATTCGATACACAGAGGTTGCGCCGTCAATTCATAACTAAGCCAACCCCAGCAATATGCCCGCCGAATGCACGACAAACGCCACGATCCAGGCAACGGCGACCTGAAACGCGAATACGGCCACGGCATAGCGCGCGCCCAACTCGCTCTTGACAGCGCCGATTGCCGCCACACAAGGCGGGTACAGCAACGTAAAGACCAAGAACACGTAGGCGGTAAACGGCGAAAACATGGTCGACAGCGCCGCGGGCGACGTTGCGCCCAAAAGCACCGTGAGCGTCGAGATGACGCTCTCCTTGGCAATGAGCCCCGTGACGAGCGCCGTCGAGGCGCGCCAGTCGCCAAAGCCGAGCGGGGCCAACACCGGCGCGATGATGCTACCCAGACCGGCAAGCAGGCTTTGCGACTGGTCGGCGACCACGTTAAAGCGGATGTCGAACGTCTGAAGGAACCAGATGACCACCGTAGCGGCAAAGATAATGGTAAAGGCCTTGGTGATGAAGTCCTTGGCCTTATCCCATGCCAGCATCACCGTCGTCTTGACGCTCGGCAGGCGGTAATTGGGAAGCTCCATGATAAACGGCACCGGGTCGCCCTTAAATGCCGTGCGGTTGAGCACCAAAGCCGCGATGCAGCCGACCACGATACCGATCAGATAGAGCGAGACCATGGCGGGAACCGTCGCCTGCGGGAAGAATGCTCCGCACAGCAAACCGTAAACCGGCAACTTGGCTGAACAGCTCATAAACGGTGTGAGCATGACCGTCATCTTGCGGTCGTGCTCGGATGGGAGCGTACGGGTCGACATGATAGCCGGCACGGTACAGCCAAAACCGACGAGCATGGGCACGAAGCTGCGGCCCGACAAGCCAAAGCGACGCAACACCTTATCCATGACAAAGGCCACGCGCGCCATGTATCCGGAGTCTTCCAGAATGGAGAGGAACAAAAAGAGCACGACGATAATCGGCAGGAAGGTCAGCACGCTGCCCACACCCGTAAGCACGCCGTCGACAGCCAGCGAGCGCACCACGTCGTTAGTACCGAACGCCTTGAGGCCCGCATCGGCCGAGGCGATGATGGCAGCGATACCGTCCTCCATGAGTCCCTGCAACGCCGCGCCGATCACGCCAAACGTCAGCCAAAAGACGAGGCCCATGATCACCAGAAACGCCGGAATGGCTGTGTAACGACCTGTCAGGATGCGGTCAATCTTGACGGAGCGCACGTGCTCGCGGCTCTCGTGCGGCTTGACGACGCAGCGCCCGCACACGTCGCCGATAAAGCTAAAACGCATATCGGCCAGCGCAGATAGGCGGTCGGTGCCGGCCTCGCCTTCCATCTGGGTAATGATGTGCTCGATAGCGTCGAGCTCATTGCGATCCAGGTGAAGCGCCTCGGTTACCAGCTCATCGCCCTCGACCAGCTTGGTCGCCGCAAAGCGCACCGGGATGTGCGCCGTCACGGCATGGTCCTCGATCAGGTTAGCAATACCGTGGATGCAGCGATGCAGCGCACCGCCGTCCGGGCCGTCGGGCGCACAAAAGTCCAGGCGACCAGGGCGCTCGCGGAACCGCGCCACGTGCAGGGCGTGGTCCACCAACTCGCCGATACCCTCGTTGCGGGCAGCGCTAATGGGAACAACGGGCACGCCCAACAGGCTCTCGAGCAGGTTGACGTCCACGGCGCCGCCGTTGGCGGTCACCTCGTCCATCATGTTGAGCGCGATGACCATGGGGCGGTCGAGCTCCATAAGCTGTAGCGTCAGGTACAGGTTGCGTTCGATATTGGTGGCGTCGATGATGTCGATGATGGCGTCGGGGTTTTCGTCAAGGATGAATTGACGGCTCACGATCTCTTCGCCCGTGTACGGCGACAGCGAATAGATGCCAGGCAGGTCGGTAACGCTTGCCTCGGGGTGGTTGCGGATGGTGCCATCTTTGCGGTCGACCGTCACGCCGGGAAAGTTACCGACGTGCTGGTTGGAGCCCGTCAGCTGGTTGAATAACGTGGTCTTGCCGCAGTTTTGGTTGCCGGCGAGGGCAAAGTGCAGCGGCGCGCCCTCGGGCACGGCCGTCTTTGCCGCACGGGGCGAATACGTCCCCTCGCCCAGGGCCGGATGCTCCGTCGTGCCGATTGCGGCGTTAGCGCGCGGACCCGTATCGGTGTCGTGAATACCCACGAGCTCGATGCGAGCGGCATCGTCCTTGCGCAGTGTCAACTCGTAGCCACGCAGGCGGATCTCGAGCGGATCGCCCATGGGGGCGTACTTCATCATGGTGACTTCGGTGCCCGGCGTTAGACCCATGTCCAAAATATGCTGTCGGAGTGCCTGATCGTCCGATGCCACCGATGCGACAACGGCGTCCTTTCCAATCTCGAGTGTATCGAGCTTCACGTCCGTGTTCCTCCCCCGGCGCCCACAGGGCGTTGTATTTATGTTCACCATGGCTAACCGTTTGCCATGGCTAACCAATTGTAACCATGCATGATAGCGCGAACACACAACGACGTTCAATCGACAGATCGGTGCGATGGGGACAGGCAGGAGAGTTCAGGGCCATAGTTTCCCGATGAGCCTCTCGGGGAAACTACATCCCAGAATTCTGGCTCGAAACGGGATATGGTTTCCCTAACAGGCCTCTTACGGAAAATGCATCCCAGAATCCCCGCTCGAAACGGGACGCGCTTTCCCAGTCGAGGCCCTATGGGAAACTGCGTCCCACCTTGAAAGGCAAAACTGGGATGCAGTTTCCAGACGGGACATCAAAAACAAAGTTGCGGTGGAATAGTTCCTGGATGGGCTGGTTGATGCCCCAGATCGGAGCTATTTCACCGCAAGTTATTGAAGGGCTGGGATGCCCGTCCTCTTACAGATGGCGCTCCAGAAAGCGGAAGGCCAGGCGGATCCAGGGACGGACTGCCACCTGCTTGTCCTCGTTGTCGACCGCGGTGTTGGCGTTGCCGAGCGAAAGGCCGTGACCACCCTGGTCGAAGACGTGCATCTCGCATGCAACGCCCTCCTCGGCCATGCGCTGCGCAAACGGGTAGACCTGCGCGATCGGCGCCGTCTTGTCGTCGGACACGCCCCACACAAAGGTCGGTGGCATCTGACGCGAAACATGCGTGGTGGGGCAGATGTCGGCCAGATGCTCGTCAGTTGCCTCGCCGCCCGTCACCATCGACAGGTAGTCGTTGAGCAAATCGCGTCCCGTCTTGCCGCCCGTCTTGGGCACGCGCAAGTCAATGCGCGGATCGCGCGTCTGCATGTCGCG
This sequence comes from Collinsella sp., assembly GCA_052346145.1. Taxonomy (GTDB): domain Bacteria; phylum Actinomycetota; class Coriobacteriia; order Coriobacteriales; family Coriobacteriaceae; genus Collinsella. Next base: position 44,069 of record DAWDVX010000008.1, on the reverse strand, counting down.
CACATAGGCAAAGTCGAGCAATGGATAGCCCAGCACCACGGCATCGGGACGAATGTCGTCCGGACGCGCCCCGGCAAGTGCCGCAAAGGGGCCGGTCTTCCACTGTGTTGCCAGCGAGGCGCAAATCATGCCGCCAGCAGAAAAGCCCACGACGCACACGCGCTTAGGATCGACATGCCACTCGTCGGCGTTGGCGCGCACCGTGGCGACCATCTTGGCAAGATCTGCCTGGGGGTGCGGAAAGCTCACGTCACCCGTAGAACTCGTGACATAGTTGAGCACAAAGGCCTGGTAGCCGCGGTCCAAAAATGCAAACGCCACCGGGTCCTGCTCGTGCGGAGCGATATGCGTGAACCCGCCTCCGCCGCAGATGATCACCGCGGGGCGGCGGCCATTGGGCTTGTCGGGCAGCGGCTCGGCACCCAGATACGTAAAGGTCGCCGGATAATCCTCGGTCGGCTCCTCGCCCCACAGCGCATGGTTCTCGACAATCATATGTGCTCCCTTCGCGCAAATTAAGCGCCCTTGTTTTTCGCCTTCAAGCGTACCCCACTTGAACCCGTGGCGCAGAAACTCTCCGGCAATAAGTTTCCCTTCAACTGATATATCACATAATCCCAGTTCAGAGGTATCGTTGAGCAGCGTAGAATAGGGGCGTTGACCAAGCCGCGAAACACATGTGAAACGTTTCCGGCAAACCAAACGCGCGATATGCGCCTATTTAAGTTGGAGGCAACTATGGGTCTGCTCGATTCGCTTAAGTCCACCTTCACCTCGACCGGCGAGGCGTCCGTTCCGCCCGCAGCAAGCTTCGCTACCCGCGAAGGCGTCATCTATGCCCCCGTCAACGGCGTGCTCGTCAACCTGGACGAGGTTCCCGACGAGACGATCGCCTCGGGCATGCTTGGCCAGGGCTATGGCATCGAGCCCATTACCGGCACCATCTATGCGCCCGCCAACGGCCGCATCGGTGCCACCACTGTCACCAACCACTCCATCGGCATGATTACCGAGGACGGCCTGCGCGTGTTCATCCATGTCGGCCTGGGCACCGTGGAAATGAACGGCAAGGGTTTTGCCCGCTTTGTCGAGATGGGCGATGTGGTCAAGGCAGGCCAGCCGCTCATCAGCTTCGACCGCGAGGCCATTAAGGCCGCTGGTCACGAGGACATCGTGACCGTCATCGTCTCCGAGCTCGATCGTCTTAAGAGCATCGACCATGTCGGCGAGTCTGGAACGCTTATCGGCGGCAACCCGCTCGTCAAGCTTGGCGACCCGCTGCTGGTAGCCAAGACCAAGTAGCCAGGCCCCGCGCCACACAGCCAAAAGGCACCTCGTCAAGCGCCCGCGACCATTTGGCCGCGGGCGCTTTTCGTTTGAAAAACCATCCCGCCAATGCCTTATCTGTATAGCCCAAATGAGACGAGCTGCTAGAATAACGAACTGTATGGATAACTATCATTCAACCGTTATGGGAGGATACGTGAACCGCACCAAAATCGCGCAGCTCTATGCCGATGCCGAGTCGCTCGGCGGCCAAACCGTCACCGTCGCCGGCTGGGTCAAGTCCGTCCGCGACATGAAGAACTTTGGCTTTGTTACGCTCAACGACGGCAGCTGCTTCCGCGACCTGCAGGTCGTCATGAACCGCGAGGCACTCGACAACTACGACGAGATCGCCCATCAAAACGTCTCGGCCGCACTCATTTGCACCGGCACCGTCAAGCTGACCCCCGATGCGCCCCAGCCTTTCGAGCTTTCTGCCACCTCCATCGAGGTCGAGGGCACGAGCGCCCCGGATTACCCGCTGCAGAAGAAGCGCGCAACCGTCGAGTTCCTGCGCACCCAGCAGCACCTGCGCCCGCGCACCAACCTGTTCCGCGCCGTGTTCCGCATCCGCTCTGTCGCGGCTGCCGCCATCCACCGCTTCTTCCAGGAGCAGGGCTTTGTCTACGTCAACACCCCCATCATCACCACGAGTGACTGCGAGGGCGCCGGCGAGATGTTCCGCGTGACCACGCTCGACCCCAAAAATCCGCCCCTCACCGAGTCCGGCGAGGTCGACTGGAGCCAGGACTTCTTTGGCAAGCATGCAAGCCTCACCGTGTCCGGCCAGCTCAATGCCGAGAACTTTGCCATGGCCTTTGGCGACGTGTACACCTTTGGCCCCACCTTCCGCGCCGAAAACTCCAACACCACGCGCCACGCCGCCGAGTTTTGGATGATCGAGCCCGAGATGGCCTTTGCCGACCTTAACGACTACATGGATAACGCTGAGGCCATGCTCAAGTATGTCCTCAAGGACGTCATGGCCACCTGCCCCGACGAGCTCAATATGCTCAACAAGTTTGTGGACAAGGGTCTGCTCGAACGCCTAGACCATGTCGCCAACTCCGACTTCGCCCGCGTTACCTACACCGAGGCCGTCGAGATCCTGGAGCAGGCCGTCGCCGCCGGTCACAAGTTTGACTACCCCGTGAGCTGGGGCATCGACCTGCAGACCGAGCACGAGCGCTTCCTGACCGAGGAGCACTTTAAGCGCCCGACCTTCGTAACCGACTACCCGGCCGAGATCAAGGCCTTCTACATGCGCATGAACGAGGACGGCAAGACCGTCGCCGCCGCCGACTGCCTGGTTCCGGGCATCGGCGAGATCATCGGTGGCTCCCAGCGCGAGGAGCGCCTGGATCTGCTCGAGGCCCGCATCAAGGACCTGGGCATGAATCCCGAGCAGTACAAGTACTACCTTGACCTGCGCCGCTACGGTTCCTGCAAGCACGCCGGCTACGGTCTGGGCTTCGAGCGCTTGGTCATGTATCTGACCGGCGTGGGCAACATCCGCGACGTCCTGCCGCACCCGCGCACCGTGGGCAACGCCGACTTCTAATCGTCGGACGCTAGCTCGCGTCGCCACACGCCAACGCTCATCGCACAAGCGCCTCTCGACATCGGTCGAGAGGCGCTTTTTTTCAACAGCATCCGTCAAGCTTTTGGCAAGTTTTTGGTCAGTTGAGCAGGGCTGTTGAAAACTCGACCCGCCGTTTGCCGACGACTACCGACCGCCCAGAGCGCCCTGCGCCCCTGGGAAAGCCCCACGTCCTAGGCTCCATACCGTCGTCACCCAAAACGGAAAGGACGTGGGCACCATGACCGAAGCCGCTGTTGAAACCTACGACACCACGACTAGAGGCGCCGCCTCGATGGCAGCCTATCGCGCCGTTCGCATCCTGCAACTATTAAGCGAAAACACCGGCGAGGACAAGGCCATGCTTTCCGATGAGTTGATCCGGCGCCTCTCCCATCCCGACGACCCCGCCCGCATGCCCATCTCGGCGGCGCGGCGCAGCATCTACACCGCCATCTCCGCGCTTCGCCATGCCGGATACGAAATTGAGTACAAACGCGGCGTGGGCTACAAACTTCTTACCCGCCCGCTCACCGATGAAGAGATCATCCGGCTCCACGGTATGGTCATGCGCAACCGCTCCACGCCTATCGCTATCCGCAAGAGCATGGCGCAGCACTTAGTTGCCATGGCGAGTGCCGACGTTCGCGGCTACCTCGATACACCCGAACCCGTTCCGAGCGCAGGCAGCAAGGCTACCAAGGCAACACGCACGCCCATCAAGCGCATCGACACGTGCGAGCTCGTCGAGCAGGCCATCGACCATGGAACCACGGTGAGTTTTGATATTTCGAGCGTCACGGCACGTGGCGAAACCGAAGTAGCACGGATGACACTCCGCCCCTTTGCCATCAGGCAGCGCGATGGCATCTCGTATTTGCTGGGAACGGTCTATGACGCCCGAGGTGCCGATGACACGCTGCGCACCGTAGAGATTGGCCGCATGAGAAACGTCACCACACGTCTCCTCGACGGCAAGAAGCTCTTCGCCGCCCTCGACGAGGAGGACGACGCCTCCTCCGCCGCATAAGACCCTCCGCCGCCCATTCGACTACCCGTACCGCCCATCCGATTCTGTATTAAAAAACCCGCCAGGCTGTTGTAAAAATGGACATCAGCGCTACTATAGTTCCACTTGCACTTTGTCCCAGTGCAGTGTTTCCAGCCATTTTTATACTGGGGGTAATGATATGAAGGACATCACCATCAGTCGCAGGAGCCTTCTGGTCTCCGCCGGCCTGCTCGCGCTCGCCCCGCTCGCCGGATGCGGCGGCAACTCTGGTTCCGGCTCTGCTGCCGCCGGTTCCGACTACACCATCGGCGTTCTGCAACTCACCGAGCATTCCGCACTCGATGCCGCCAACGACGGCTTTGTCAAGGCCATCAAGGAGAGCGGCCTTAAGGTCAAGATCGACCAGAAGAACGCCCAGAACGACCAGTCCACGTGTAAGTCCATTGCCGACAAGTTTGTGGGCGACAACGTCAACCTGATTTATGCCATCGCCACGCCCGCCGCGCAGGCTGCCGCCGGCGCCACGGCCGATATCCCCATCGTGGGCTGCGCCATCACCGACTACGCCGCCTCCGGCCTGGTCCAGGACAACGACAAGCCCGGCACCAACGTCACGGGCGCTTCCGACCTCACCCCGGTCGCCGAGCAGCTCGAGATGATGCAGAAGGTCCTGCCCGACGTTAAAAAGGTCGGCCTGCTCTACTGCACCGCCGAGTCCAACTCCGACGTCCAGATCAAGGCCGCCAAGAAGGAGCTCGACAAGCTGGGCCTCGAGTACACTGACTTCACCGTCTCGAGCTCCAACGAGATTCAGTCCGTCGTCGAGTCTGCCGTGGGCAAGGTCGACGCGCTGTACTCCCCCACCGACAACACCATCGCCGCGGGTGCCTCGCAGGTCGGCCAGATCTGCAAGGAAAACAAGCTTCCCTTCGTGACTGGCGAGGAGGGTATGTGCATGGCCGGCGGCCTGTTCACCCTCTCCATCAACTATGAGGACCTGGGCTACGCCGCGGGCGAGATGGCCGTTAAGATCCTGAAGGGCGAGGCCAAGCCCGAGGATATGCCGATCAAGCACCTCTCGAGCAAGGACCTGGTCGTCGTCAAGAACGACGAAATGGCCGAGGCCCTGGGCATCGACCTTTCCGCCCTGGACGCGTAATGCCATACGCGGCATGCGTCTAGAGCCCGTGCTCGCGCTTTAGCCGCGTTATTCAATATCTGAGCCACAGGGGCGGGCGCTGTAGACCGGCGTCCGCCCTGCTTGTTTCAGGTAAAACAAAACGTCTGTCCGTAACTCTTCTATGCATTGTTACCGCTATTATGGTGAATCACGTGTCCACCCTATCCTAGGAGGTATGAAGCATGCTCATTGCATTGCAGGGCGCCGTTTCGCAGGGCGTCCTCTGGGGCATTATGGTGCTTGGCGTGTTTATCACGTTCCGCCTGCTCGACATTCCCGATATGACCTGCGACGGCAGCTTTGCCCTCGGCGGCTGCGTCTGCGCTGTGCTCATCGTCAATAACAACGTCGACCCGCTGCTCGCCGTGCTGGCCGGTATGTGCGCCGGCGCCATCGCGGGCGCCGTCACGGGCATTTTGACCACCGTCTTTGAGATTCCTGCGATCCTCGCCGGAATCCTCACCCAGATCAGCCTGTGGTCCATCAACCTGCGCATCATGGGCAAGTCCAATACGCCCATTCTTGCCAAGGGCACCGTGTTCTCCGCCGTCAGCAATATGACCGGTCTGCCGCAGTCCACCGTTGCCATCATCTTGGGCATCCTGCTCGCCGTGGCTATCGTTGCCATCCTGTATTGGTTCTTTGGCACCGAGATCGGCTCGGCGCTGCGAGCCACCGGCAACAACGAGTACATGATCCGCGCTCTGGGCGTCAACACCAACTCCACCAAGATGATCGCCCTCGTGCTCTCCAACGCCCTCATCGGCCTTTCGGGCGCGCTCATCTGCCAGAGCCAAAAGTATGCCGACATTGGTATGGGCACCGGTGCCATCGTTATCGGTCTTGCCGCCATTGTTATCGGCGAGGTGCTCGGCCGTCTGCTGCCCGGCGGCCTCACGCAGTTTAGCGTCCGTCTTGCCTCCGCCGTCTTTGGCTCCGTGGTGTACTTCCTTATCCGCGCCATCGTGCTGCAGTTGGGCATGGACGCCAACGACATGAAGCTGCTCTCCGCCGTAATTGTCGCTGTGGCCCTGTGCGTGCCCGTGGTTTGGGAGCGCTATAAGCTCCGCAGCTCCTACACGAAGGGAGATGAGGCAGATGCTTAAGCTCTCGCATGTCAAGAAGACCTTTAACAAGGACACCGTCACCGAGAAGCGCGCGCTCACCGGCGTCGACCTCACCCTGAATGACGGCGACTTTGTAACCGTGATCGGCGGCAACGGCGCCGGCAAGTCCACGCTGCTCAACATGATCGCCGGCGTGTACCCGCTCGATTCGGGCGTTATCGAGCTCGACGGCACCGACATCTCGCGCCTGAGCGAGTCGCAGCGCGCCAAGTACCTGGGCCGCGTGTTTCAGGACCCCATGCGCGGTACCGCTGCCGACATGCAGATTGCCGAGAACTTGGCCCTCGCCAAGCGTCGCGGCCAGCGTCGCGGCCTTTCGTGGGGCGTCACCAAGGCCGAGAAAGATGAGTACGTTGAGCTGCTCAAGCGCCTGGACCTTGGTCTGGACACGCGTCTCAACGCCAAGGTCGGCCTGCTCTCGGGTGGCCAGCGCCAGGCACTCACCCTGCTGATGGCCACGCTCACCAGGCCGCGCCTGCTGCTGCTCGACGAGCACACTGCGGCCCTCGACCCCAAGACGGCCTCTAAGGTGCTCAACCTGACCGAGGAGATCGTCGACGAGAACCACCTGACCACGCTCATGGTCACGCACAACATGAACGACGCTATCCGTCTGGGCAACCGTCTGATCATGATGCACGAGGGCCATGTGATCTACGACGTGGCCGGCGACGAGAAGAAGTCGCTCACCGTGGCCGACCTGCTGCAGAAGTTCGAGGAGGTCTCGGGCGGCGAGCTCGCCAACGACCGCATGCTGCTAAGCTAAAACCTGCCAAAAAGGGACAGGTTTATTTTGGTAGGTTTTATCTGCGCAAACGCCAAAACCGCCGCAAAGGGACAGAGGCCCTTGCGGCGGTTTTCGCATATTATGTCGATAATCCAGCGTCAGCAGGGACCACTGGTTAAGAACTAAGGAAACTGCCATGAGAAGACCTCTTCCCCATCTTGCTTGACCGCCGCACTCCTTACCGGCGTGCTCGCCGGCGCCCCAGCTTACGCCACCGCGACCGCCCCATCTCAAGTTATCGGCCCGTCCGATGTGATCGGACGGGCTTTTTGGTGGGTATCATGGTTGAATGATCATTAGGAGGTTTTCCCTACATGGAATTGTTTGAGCCGATTCTTCATTTCTTTGCACAACGATGGGTCCACAACATCATCTGGGCCGTCATCTTGGCGATAGGCACCGCCGTCGCCGCCAAGGTCGTATCCAAGACCCTGAACCATCTGCTTAACCGAGACGATAACCCGCTTCCGGCATCGAGTATCTTCATCAACATCGCACGCGCCGTCACCTGGATGATTGGCGGCAGCTTTATCCTCGACAACTGCTTTGGCATTAACGCAAACGCGCTCGTCACCGCTCTTGGCGTCGGCGGCATCGCCATCTCGCTCGGCTTTCAGGACACGCTGTCAAACCTTATCGGCGGCATGCAGGTGACCTTTATGGGCATCATCAAACCCGGCGACAATATCGAGGTCGGCGGCGTATCCGGCGTGGTCCAAGACATCACTTGGCGCCATACAACGATTGAGGATGCCTGTGGGCAGACCATCATTGTGCCCAATTCCAACATCTCCAAGAACACGCTCGTGCATTTGATGCCCTTTGGGCGCGTGGCCGTGCCCGTCGCGGTCAAGGACACGTCTAAGTGGGCTTCCCTTGACGCGCTGGCAGATGAGCTCACCGACGCCACCAAGGCAGCCGTGCTTCCCATCTCGGGCTTTGACAAGGAGCCCTATGTGCTCTTTAGCGAGATCGGCGACTTTGGCATCAAGGGCAAGATCATCTTTATCGTCAGCGACGACAGCACTACTTTCACGGCAGCCGACGCCTGCATCCGCGCCATCGCCCCCATCATCGCCTAAACCACCGCAAAGGGGACAGGCATCGTTGTGGCGGTTTTCATTCGTGGTACCATGGTTCATATCGTTGTTTAAACGACTAAGGGAGTAGACACCATGGAAGAGGCCTATCGTCAAGCACGCAAGCGCGGCGAGCAAGGACGTCGACGCGCCATTAGCCAAAGCGAGCATCCATACCTTACGGACCTCGACAGTTTGGTTGCTCAGCTCCCCTTAGGTCAGCGAGAGAATGTCGGCCTGAGAGACATTCCGCTCGAAATGGTCGTCGGCACGGTCACCAAAGGCCGTCAGTCCGCCTTTTCATGCAACTTTATGCCCCTGCTGCCGTTTAACACCGAGTTCGCCCGCAAGTGGTCCAACCTCTACGACATCCAGGTAACCGAGGGCTATCGCGACCCCATCATCGTCACCGAGTTCATGCATCGATTCTATGTCCAGGAAGGCAACAAACGCGTCAGTGTCCTCAAATTCCTGGACGCTCCAACGGTTTCGGCCAGGGTCACCCGTCTCTACCCCGGCACATGGGATTCCGTCGAAAGCCGCCTGTACGGTGAATTCTGCGCGTTTTGGCGCGTCTGCCCCCTATACGAGATCGAGTTCTCGCGTGAGGGAAGCTACGAGACGCTCGCCAAGATGCTCGGTCAGAACCTTATCGAAAAATGGCCGCAGAAAAAGGTCGACTACCTGCGCCACACCTTCCTGCTCTTTAAGCGCGCCTACCTTCGCGCAGGCGGCGACCACCTGGACATTACGCCTGCCGACGCCATGCTCGTCTACCTCAATGTGTACAACCAGGACCGCCTGCTGGATACGCCGACGGATATCGTCGTAAACCGCCTGTGCAAGATTTGGCGCGAGCTGGTCATTGCCGGCAAAAATGACGAGGACAAGGTCGATCTTGTCGAAGCGCCGAGCGTCGATGAGGAGGAGTCGCCCGCCAAGTCCACCTCCGGCGTGCTCAACTTCTTTATGGGCAAGACTGTCTATTCGGCGGCCAACCCCCTGCGTATCGCCTTTATCCATGAGTTCCCCTGTGCGGCGTCGAGCTGGGACAGTCTGCACGACCAAGGACGTCAGTATCTCGATGAGCACTTCGACGGTATCGTGCGCACCGAGGCGTTCGAGGACTGTCACGATCCGGACGTGTTCTACGCCGCCGTGGAAACGGCTGTCAAACATGGAGACAACGTCATCTTCTCGACCTCGCACCGCCTGATGGAATACACGCTCAGAGCTGCCGTTGAGTATCCCCAGGTTCGGTTCCTTAACTGCTCTATCGGCCTTCCCCACCAAAGCGTCCGTTCGTACTTTGGCAAGATGTACGAGGCAAAGTTCCTCCTGGGCGCCCTTGCCGCCAGCATGGCGGACAACCATCGCATCGGCTACCACGCGTCGGTCTTCGCATCCGGCGCGCTCAGCGAGATCAATGCCTTTGCCATCGGTGCCTCGCTGCTCGACCCCCGCGCGCAAATTATCCTCACCTGGGGCGATGTGCCCGCCGGCGGTCTTGCCGAGGCCATGTGCCGCGAAGGCGTGAGCGTCATGACCGGCGCTGACATGTCAAAGTCGCTCGAAGACCCTACGGCCTACGGACTCCACCGCCTGGTCGATGGCAAGGTTTCCGGCATCGCCATGCCGGTATGGAACTGGGGCCGTTACTACGAGCTCATCGTTCGCAGCCTTCTGCACGGCACGTGGGACGAGACCAGCGATGACAACCAAGTGCGCGCTGTCAACTACTGGTACGGCATGAGCTCCGGCGTTATCGACATCCGTTACGCTCCGGGCCTACCCTACCAGACGCGCAAACTCGTGCAGTTGCTCCGCAACGGCATTGTCGAGGGATCCATCAACCCCTTTGGCGGCGAGCTCCACAGCCTGAACGGCGTGGTACAGATCGAAGGCTTCCCTCCGCTGCCGAGCACGCAGATTGTCGAGATGAATTGGCTGGCGGATAACGTGGTAGGCACCATTCCGCAGCTCGACGATGAGCCGAAAGTCCCTGCCTTATGAAAATCCTTGCCATAGCCGATACCGAAGAACGATACCTTTGGGAGTGCTTTCGCAAGGAACGCTTTGAGGGCGTCGACCTGATTTTGTCCGCCGGCGATCTGGACCCGGACTATCTTGAGTTTTTGGTAACGGTCATCAACAAGCCGCTCATCTACGTGCGCGGCAATCACGATGATCGCTACGCACGTCAAGCACCGGGCGGATGTATCTGCGTAGAAGACAGCGTGTACACGTACCGAGGGATTCGCATTGCGGGCCTTGGCGGGTCCATGCGTTATCGCGACGGCGCCAACATGTACACCGAACGCGAGATGTCCAAGCGCATGCGTAAGCTGTCGCGTAAGGTTAGGATGGTCGGCGGGTGCGACATTCTGCTTACCCATGCACCCGCCGCCGGTATGGGTGATCTGGATGATCTGCCGCATCGAGGGTTTGAGTGCTTTAACACAGCGCTTGAGTCCTGGGGGGCCGACTACATGGTGCATGGGCATGTACACCAAAGCTACGGTTACGATTTTCAGCGCGAGCGACAGCATGTGTGTGGAACGACGATCATCAACGCCTGCGGCTATACGCAGTTTGAGCTCGACCAGACGCGCTACCCCATCCGCGGATGGCAGGCAGCCTGGCTCAACTCGCAAACCATGCGCCGCGAGCTCAAGCGCCACGAGGCCATCGAGTCCTCTACCGCCAGAACGCCCTGGTAACCACCTTTAAGGCTTGACGCTGCGCCGGCCCCAAGCACCCCATCTCGCCCCTCAAACCGTCGCTCGCGTACCAAAGTACGCGTCGCTCCTCTTTCGGGGCGACCTGGGGCACTTGGAACCGGCTCGCTGCGATGCCATAACATTGACGCCAAAGTGCCAAAACCACCACAAAGGTGCCTGTCCCCTTTGTGGTGGTTTTGACCCGAGATAGCAAGAAACCCGGTCCTGCACAAGGCAGAACCGGGTTTCTTTAGCAATGCTTGCTTTGCTCAGGCAGTAACCAGCAGTTACTCAGCCAGGAAGTCACGCTGGACAGCGGGATCGACCTTGACGCCAGGGCCCATGGTGGAAGACACGGAGATGGACTTGACGTACTTGCCCTTAGCAGAAGAGGGCTTGACGCGCAGGATCTCGGTGTACAGGGCAGCGTAGTTCTCGACAAGCTGCTGCTCGGAGAAGGACTTCTTGCCCAGGGGCACGTGGCAGATGCCGTAGCGGTCGGCGCGATACTCAACGCGGCCGGCCTTGAGCTCGGAGACCATCTTGGCGACGTCCATGGTCACGGTGCCGAGCTTGGGGTTCGGCATGAGGCCACGGGGACCAAGGATCTTACCGATGCGGCCAACCTTGGCCATCATGTTCGGCGTAGCGATAGCGGCGTCGAAGTTGATCTCGCCCTTCTGGATCTGGGCGACGAGCTCGTCGGAACCGATGATGTCGGCGCCGGCAGCCTCGGCCTCGCGGGCCTTCTCGCCCTCGGCGAAGACGGCAACACGAATGGTCTTGCCGGTACCGTGGGGCAGGGAGATGGAACCGCGGATGTTCTGGTCGGCCTTACGAGTATCGACGCCCAGACGGAAGTGGGCCTCGACGGTCTCGTCGAACTTGGCGGTGTCGAGCTCCTTGATGAGCTTGGCAGCCTGAAGGGGGGTGTAGAGCGTGGCGCGGTCAATCTTCTCGGCAGCGGCGTTATAGCTCTTACCATGCTTAGCCATGTGCATTACCTCCTGTGGTTAAACGGGCGTGAGCCCTCCCACATCGTATCGTGTGCCCTATTGCACACATTCAACGGACGCCCCGGCCGGAGCACCCGTCATTACCTAAAGAAATCGCTACTCAGCGATGGTGACGCCCATGGAACGGGCAGTACCGGCGATGATCTTCTTGGCGGCGTCAATGTCGTTGGCATTGAGGTCCGGCATCTTGATCTCGGCGATCTTGGTGAGCTGCTCCTGGGAGAGCTGACCAACCTTGTCGGCCTGAGGCTTAGCGGAACCAGACTTGAGGTTCAGCTCCTTCTTGATGAGGTGAGCCGCCGGCGGGGTCTTGGTGATGAAGGAGAAGGACTTATCCTCGTAGACAGTGATCTCAACGGGGATGATGTCGCCCTTCTTGTCCTGCGTCTCGGCGTTAAAGGCCTGGCAGAACTGCATGATGTTCACACCAGCAGCGCCCAGGGCGGGGCCGACGGGAGGAGCGGGGTTAGCTGCACCAGCAGGAATCTGGAGCTTAATGACGTTGGCAACCTTCTTCTCAGCCATGGTCATTCCTTTCGAATCACGAGTGTGAAGTACTTGCTATATCGTAAGCACGCACGTGTTAGAAGCACTCCTGAGATGAGCAGTCACAGAAGAAGCACGCTCGCGCGAACGGACGAAAACTTAAGCGATGACAGCGACCTGGTTAAAGTCGAGCTCGACCGGCGTCTCGCGGCCAAAGATCATCAGCGTGACCTTGAGCTTACCTGCCTCGGTGTTAACCTCGGAGACCTTACCATCAAAGTCGGTAAGCGGGCCATCGGTGACACGGACGGACGTACCGACCTGAATATCAACCGAGGTGCGCTTGGGCGAATCGCCCTTACCGGGACGACGAGTCATCTTGTTGTACTCGTCACGGGAAAGCGGAGCGGGCTTGCCGTTGCCGCCTAGGAAACCGGTGACGCCGGGCGTGTTGCGAACACACGTCCAAGCATCGTCATCCATCTCCATGCGGACCAGGACATAACCCGGGAAGATCTTGGAATCCTTGGTCTCGCGCTTGCCACCCTCTTTGATCTCGGTGACGCGCTCCATAGGAATCTCGATATCAAAGATACGGTCCTGCATGCCCATGGTCTCGATACGATGCTCGAGATCGGACTTTACGCGGTTCTCGTATCCGGAGTAAGTGTGTACGACGTACCAACGCTTAGACATGGTTTAGCCCCTCAATCCAGAGAACAGAGCAAGAGCCTCGCCAAAGCCAGCATCGAGCAGAGCGATGACGACGCCGACGACGACCAGAGAAGCGCAAACGACGACCGAGTAGTTCACGAGCTCCTTCTTATCAGGCCACGTGACACGCTTCATCTCGGACTTGACCGAAGCGAAATACTTCTTGGTGCGGGCGAAGAAACCAGGCTTCTCGTTCTTCTTGGACTTCGCAGCCTTCTCGTTCTTCTTGGCAACGGCCTTCTTGGCCTCAACCTTGGAGTTGGCGGCAGCGCTGTTGGCAGGTGCCGGCTGCTGAGCCTTCTTCTTGTTCTTTTTGTTGGCCATTTGGGTTACCTCCGCGCAATGCGCTTATACATGAGTAAACCGTAAGCCCCCAATTGGGAGCTTACGGAATAATGACTGGCACGCCAGGAAGGACTCGAACCCTCAACACTCGGTTTTGGAGACCGATGCTCTACCAATTGAACTACTGGCGTATGTGACTAGAGACTAGCGAGTCTCTTTGTGCAGCGTGTGGTGACGGCACCAGGGGCAATACTTCTTGATCTCCATACGATCAGGCATGTTCGCCTTGTTCTTGGTGGTCGTATAGTTGCGGCGTTTGCACTCAGTGCACGCAAGAGTAACTAGAGTACGCATGTATCCTGAACCTTTCATATCCGCCCCGTACGGGCACGAGATGGTACTTTATCAGCTCTATGTAAGTGCTGTCAATGAAAACCTCGAATCAATTGGTTCTCGCTGGATCCATTCATATTTGGAACACATCAATGAAGCCAGCGAGATCTAATCGACGGTGCACCAGAACCATTATCGATCCTCTCGACACCAGCAACGGCACAATAACCATTGCAGAAAAGAACCCGGCACCCATATAAGTGCCGGGTTCTCTAAGTCAGCTATATCAGAGAGCTAATTTACTCAATGATCGTGGAGACGATGCCCGAACCGACGGTGTGGCCACCCTCGCGGATAGCGAAGCGCAGGCCCTCCTCCATGGCGATCGGGTGGATGAGGTCGCCCTCGATGGTGATGTGGTCACCAGGCATAGCCATCTCGGTGCCCTCGGGGAGCTTGACCGTACCGGTAACGTCGGTGGTACGGAAGTAGAACTGAGGACGATAACCATCGAAGAACGGGGTGTGACGGCCGCCCTCCTCCTTGGTCAGAACGTAGATCTCGCCGGTGAACTTGGTGTGCGGGGTAACCGAACCGGGCTTGCAGAGAACCTGGCCGCGCTCGATGTCCTCACGCTTGATGCCGCGGAGCAGCAGACCGACGTTGTCGCCAGCCTCGCAGAAGTCCATGGACTTACGGAACATCTCGATACCGGTAACAACGGTGTTCTGGGTATCCTTGATGCCGACGATCTCGACGGGCTCGTTGAGCTTGAGCTCACCGCGCTCGACACGGCCGGTAGCAACGGTACCACGGCCGGAGATGGTCATAACGTCCTCAACGGCCATCAGGAAGGGGAGGTCGTTGTTACGAGCAGGCGTCGGGATGTACTCGTCGACGGCGTTCATGAGCTCGCGGATAGCGTCCATCCACTTGGCGTCGCCCTCGAGAGCGCCCAGAGCGGAACCACGGATGACGGGGATGTCGTCGCCGGGGAAATCGTACTCGGAGAGGAGCTCACGGGTCTCCATCTCGACGAGGTCAATGAGCTCGTCATCGTCAACCATGTCGCACTTGTTCAGGAAGACGACGATGTAGGGAACGCCGACCTGGCGGGCGAGCAGGATGTGCTCGCGGGTCTGAGCCATGGGGCCGTCGGTAGCGGCGATGACCAGGATAGCGCCGTCCATCTGAGCAGCACCGGAGATCATGTTCTTGACGTAGTCAGCGTGGCCCGGGCAGTCAACGTGAGCATAGTGACGGGAAGCGGTCTCGTACTCAACGTGGGAGACGGAGATCGTAATGCCGCGCTCGCGCTCCTCGGGAGCCTTGTCGATGTTCTCGAACGCAGTGAAGTCAGCCTTGCAGCCCTCGGTCTCAGAGAGAACCTTGGTGATGGCAGCGGTCAGCGTGGTCTTGCCGTGGTCGACGTGACCAATGGTGCCGATGTTAACATGCGGCTTAGTGCGCTCAAACTTCTCTTTGGCCATAAAGCCCTCCTCTTAACAGGTCGTCCCCGGACGGGACTTTGCCTTTATACCATAGTGGCCTCTCAACATACTATTGAGAAGCCACCGTGTTACCTATGGTAGCGGTGACTGGATTCGAACCAGTGACGCCACGGGTATGAACCGTGTGCTCTAACCAACTGAGCTACACCGCCGGATGGAGCCTGCAACCAGACTTGAACTGGTGACCTCTTCGTTACCAACGAAGTGCTCTACCGACTGAGCTATACAGGCACTTGACGGGTGGGAGCTATAGGATTCGAACCTATGTAGGCAGAGCCAACGGGTTTACAGCCCGTCCCCATTAACCACTCGGGCAAACTCCCAATCGTTCAAGTATCCGCAGGTTCTTTGGTCTTTTGGACCGCCGCCCCCCGAACGAAAAAGATAATACGATGCAACCTTGGGGGCTGTCAACGAAAACCTCTAGATACACGGTGCCGGGCGTATCTATATACCTTTGACCTGCGTTTTTGCTGAGTTTGGATATGAAGGACGGTGGATTTGGCTGCGCTGGTGACATTTCCCGAGGGAATACTTTGGCACGGTGGAGTACATCTGCACCATCGACCTTCGATACCGACCCTCTTGCACTATTACATAGGTCACGATCGGGCTTCCACGACACGATCGAGCGTGGATAATCTCCCACTTTTAGCGCGGCCCTAAGGCCAAAGCGGCAGATTATCCACGCTCATTCTCCAGGCGGGAGAACTAAAGAGCCGCAACTACTCGGGCCAGGCTAAAGTAGACCCATAGAGCGGCTCCCCCTTGGTGCAGGGGTAGCGACTCAAGTAACACGACGATAGCAAGTCGAATAAATAAGTTATGGCGTATTTCGAATAAACGCCGAGTCGGTCAATTCCGTTTCCCGCATTACCAAGACGATATACACGGTCAAAAGACCTCGATTTGTCATCGTTGCTAAACGCAGTAATTAGAATCTTCCTGCCCGAACGGCAATCAAGATACTCACGCGCCTGTGACGCAAATAGCCCGGAGACCGATACGAGAATTATCAATGACTGCGAAGCGTCTCCCATGTTTTTCAATTCCGCGACGTTAGCCCCAGCAACTATGCGAACTATCTTGCCCGCATAAAACATTTCCTGCTGAAATCGTACGAGATTGGCGCTCACATTATTGGTGCACCAGATTTCAACGTTTTTATGGCCATCAATTTCGTCGGCAAGGTGCTTAATAGCGATATCGGACACGCCGCTTTCAACCTCAGCGAACATCTCGATCATGCGAACGTCGAGCTCTGCCCTGTACTCCTCGTAGCCATATTCCTCCTCTCGATGGCTTAATTCGCTTGGAAAAACTGATTGAGTAAATGATTCTTTCAAATCGCTAAGAGACTGGTAGCCCAATCGATTGCAGAAACGACGAACAGCGGAACGGGTCACGAATGCCTCGCGGGTTATTGCGGCAACATTGATTTCGCTCGAACGCCTAATGTGAGCGATGAGATATCGAGCGATGGCGGCATCGTTTGACCCAAACTCGCTGTTGATGATGGAGCTAATGCGATTGAGCACATCGAAGTCATTGATATTCACGTGATCCCTCTTTCCGCCCTCCTCGATATTATGGTTCATTTATTGAATCAAACAGCTTTGGTCGTTCTCCTATGATTCAAATCAGTTGACGTCATCTTAATCGTAATTCCGTCACACGTATCCACCGTGTTGAATGATGGAAAGGGGATTCATGGGCAACGTGAACAACATGCCGTTTCTCTGGGGTTCCGCCACGGCGTCTTATCAGTGCGAGGGTGCCTGGAACGAAGACGGCAAAGGCCTCGGCGAGTGGGATTTCTTTAACCACACAAGCAATAAGAACATCAACCATGTTGACGGTGATGTATCTTGCGACTTCTACCATCGCTATGAAGAAGATATCCGCATGATGAAAGAAGGCGGACAAAACACCTATCGCTTCTCTCTTTCATGGAGTCGAATCATCCCCACGGGTATCGGCGAAGTGAATGAAGAGGGTATCGATTTTTATAATCGAGTCATTGATTGCTGCCTCGAAAATGGCATAGAGCCCAACGTTACGCTGTTCCATTACGATCTGCCATTCACGCTTGCTTGCAAAGGCGGATGGCTGAACAACGACATGGCAGAGTGGTTCTGCAAATACGCCGAGATTTGCTTTGAGCGCTTTGGAGACCGCGTCAAAATCTGGGCTACCGTTAACGAGCCGCATTTCTACAGCTACTGCGTAAACATGTTGGGCAACTATCCCCCCAATCGATCGCTCGACGTTCAGTCGTACATGCAGTTTCAATACAACCTGATGCGCGCAAGCGCACTCGCAGTCCGAGCATATCGTCAAATGGGCTACGACGGCATCATCGGCGCCGTCCACGATGGCGGCGTTGTCGAACTCGACCCGGCAACCGAGCACCCCGATGACGTATTTCGATACGCAGACTTTTTCGCCAATCGCATGATTCTGGCACCAGCGCTTCAGGGTCAACTGCCGCCAGAAATGGACGAAATCCTTGAAAAACTTGGCGTCTCGCTCTATCGATCCCCAAATGACGTAGAAGAATTCAGAGACGGTAAAGTCGATTTTATTGGACTCAACGTGTATTGCCGAGAGTATGTAACCGACTGGCACGGTGGAGAGCTTGCCGTTTCGGCGAACAATAAGGGCGGTTCGAGCAAAAAGGTCGAAGGAAAATGCATTGCGCCCTTGTTTGAAAGCGCCCGCGACAGCAATGTTCCCCGCAATAAATGGGGCCGCGAAATACTCCCAAGTTGCATGTATTCAACCATCATGGATGTCCACGAGCGCTATGACGCGCCCCGCATCTTTATTACGGAAAACGGACATGGCGCCTATGAGCAACCAGACGCAGACGGAATGATCCACGATGATGACCGCATCGAGCTTCTGGGCCAGTTCATCGAGCACATGATGAGGGCTAAGCGCGACGGCGCGCGCGTTGAGGGCTACTACCTCTGGTCGACGATGGATCTGTATAGCTGGATCAACGGCTACGAAAAACGATACGGACTTGTCCATATCGACTTCGAGAACAATCTGGAGCGCACCCCCAAAAAGAGCTGGTATTGGTACCGAGACCTTATCTCGAAGTATCAGGAGCAGGAAGGTTAGGAGAAAGAGATGAAATATCAGGCAATGTCCGAAACAGTCCTAAAGGCTGTTGGCGGCAAAGAAAACATTACATCGGTAACTCATTGTGCGACGCGCCTTCGCATCGACGCACGAGACACCTCGATCATCGATCTCCAGCTCGCCAAATCGGCCGACCAGGCGCTCGGGGCAGTAGTCAGCGGTGGCCAGCTTCAGGTGATCATCGGCCCCAACGTCACCGAGGCTTACAACGACTTCCTCGACTTCGCGGGAATCGAAGTCGGCGGTGGCACGGTTGCCGACGATGCCCAAACCGCCAAAGACCTTGCAGAAGGCATTAAAAGCGGTAACACCGCCATGGGCTTGATTGAGAAATTCGGGAACGTCTCTGCACAGGTATTCATGCCCATCGTCCCGGCGCTCATCGTTGGCGGACTCATTCTTTCGATCAAGAATCTCCTGGTCAATTATTGTGGATTGAGCACCGATAGCGGAACCGCCCAGGTTCTGCTGGCGATCTTCAGCGCCTCATTTAGCTTCCTGCCCGTTTACCTCGGCTATCAGCTCGCCGCCGTCATGAAGATGCAGCCTATCATGGGCGCACTGCTGGGCGCAATCATGATTAGCTCGTCTATTAGCGGTGCTGAGGGTCTCGACTTTCTTGGCATCCCCATCCCGGCGAATGACTACTCGAGCACGGTGGTGCCAATCGTACTGGGCGTTGTGTTCATGTACTTTGTTGATCGCGGTCTTCAGAAAATCATCCCCGACATTACCAAACTGTTCTTGAAACCGCTGCTCACCATGTTCATCGTCGTGCCTGTTGAGCTGATTATCCTCGGCCCCGCCGGCAGCATGATGGGCTACGCGCTGAGTGATGCCGCCACGTGGCTCATGGATAACGTGGCATTTATCGCTACTCCAATCCTTGCAGCCCTTAACCCCTATTTTGTCATGCTCGGTCTTGATAAGGCCTACATCGCGATCGAAGTTACGAGCTTGGCGCAGCTCGGCTGGGCGCCCATCATCTTTGGCTTCATCTCAAACCTCTGCATTGGCGGCACGAGTCTCGCCTTGGCAACTGCAATGAAAGGCAACAAGGAGAAGAGAGGTATGGTCACCACGGTTGCCGTCACCGCACTTTGCGGCGTAACTGAGCCCGCATTTTACGGCTGCCTCATCGAGCGTCCCCGCCTGCTTGTCGGCACGGCAATCGGCGCCCTCTGCGCGGGACTCCCTGCAGGTATCTTCGTCCTGAAGGAGTATGTTGCGGGAGCATGCCCCGGTCTTCTTTCTGCGCTGATCTTTATCGCTCCCGATGGATCCATGAGCAACTTCGTACTGGCGTGCGTTGTCGCCGTCATCGCCATCGTCGTCTCGTTCATCGCTGCACGCGTGATTATCAAGAAGAATCCCAACTATATTGAGTAAATGCCCGCTGTTTGCATTGGGGACATCCTCGGCAGACCGTTAGCAAGAACCCAAGAAGTCCCTTAGGGGCTCGATTAATCCATTCGGATTCCTGAGGCACAAACGACCCCGATTCCACAATGAAATCGGGGTCGTTGTTTCTAAAGCCTTCGATAGACAATCGGTGTTTACCTTAGCTCCCCATCCAAGTTAATTATCCACGCTCGTTCTCCGGTCGAAAGTTTTTCTTCTCTCGCGTGTCCAGAAATCCACGCTCGAGCAGGACATCCAGGTCCGCACCCGCCCTTGTCTCGATCTGTAACAGCAAGAGGCCTATTCCGCTTCTACATGTTACAGATCAAGATATTCCTAAAACACCCTAAGTTTCATCTCAATCTGTAACAGTTAGATGCCAAATATCGGTCTTGGTGTTACAGATTTAGACAAACTGGAGGACGAGACAAACCGAAAACGGAATGGGCGCTGACCCGATGGCGCACCACCTAAATAGAAACGGGCCCTGTCCCACAAGGGAACAGAGCCCGAAACTCTCATGGAGCCAGTGACAGGAATCGAACCTGCAACCCACTGATTACAAATCAGTTGCGCTACCGTTGCGCCACACTGGCACACTTGGCGCTTTCACGCGAAGCCAGTTAAGAATAAAGGAATTGCGGACGGGGCGCAACAGGCCGCACGGCGTTATACAAATATGCAAAATCCAGCAACAACGCGTACCAGGCCCGTTCATTTCTGTCAGTGCGCCCTCAATCTTGAAACCATTCGCCAGAACGAATAGTTTTAATTACAATTGCTATATATAAAACTATTCGTTCTGGCGAAGGGTTTCGCGATGCTTACTACCAAAGAAGCCGCCGAGCTGCTCGGCATCACTCCGCGCAGGGTGCAGGAGCTCATAAAAAACGGAGCACTTGAGGCCCGCAAGGCTTCTGGTGTATGGCTCATCGACAAAGACAGCGTCGACACGCGACTCCGCTCCGTGACCAAAACGGGGGGACGTCCCCGCCGCGGCCACGGTAAGAGCGAGATCGCGTTCACCCTCATGAACCGCACGTACGAAGTCGCTCAGCTGGTCTACAACACATCGCGAAAAGACTTTACCCACATCGGTGCCGACATCGATTACGCCCACGCCCCTATTGGAGTATTTGGCCCTAATAGCCCCATATCGCTCGACTCCTTCCGCATCTGGTGGCGCGGCCGCGGTATCCCGCTCGCACGCATTGGACTAGCCTCCCTGCTTGCAGAAGCCGCAGTCGATGTTCCCGATGAACTCGTACAGCGAAATCTAGGTCTCTCCTTATCCGACCAGTATTGGATCAGGCCCCAAGACTCCGGTCTCGCGTGGGAAGATATCAATTTCTTCAATAATGCTTTTGACGACGTCTCTCTCAGCATCGCGCCCTTCGCCCCAGAGGGCAAGGCAGCTGTCGCAAAGCCCGATAACACCTCGGACGGCAATCTTCAAAAGTACTGGACATGCGAGGATGACCGTCGAATCCTCCACAAGGCAGGTGCACATCTAAACCAGGAACCTTATAACGAGCTGGTGGCGACTGCACTTCACCGTCGCATCCTAAACGCTTGCGATTATGTGCCTTACTCGCTCGAGGGCACGGGCACTTCCGCCCTGAGCATATGCGATGTCTTCTTAACTGATGAAGAAGAGTATGTCCCTGCGTTCTATGTAAACCAGCATGCAAATGCAGACGAGCGACTAACCGATTACGAACGGTATGTAGCAAACTGCGAGGAGCTTGGAGCGACGGATATAAAAGACGCCCTTGACCGCATGATCGTATGCGATGACATCATTGCCAACTATGATCGCCATTGGCGCAACTTTGGCCTCGTGCGAAACGTCAACTCACTGGTCTGCAGACCAGCCCCCATCTTCGATTCGGGCTCATCACTCTGGTGCAACATATCACTAGAGGAGCTTAGGGCGGGAGAGCACAGTTTTACCAGCGCACAATTTCATTCAAGCCCCGCCAAACAAATGTTGCTCGTCGAGGACATGGGCTGGTTTGACGGCGACAAACTCGAGGGTTTCGTTGACGAGGCAATCGAAATCCTATCCAAAAACGACGCTCTTACAGCGAGACTGCCTTATCTAAAAGAGGCGCTAACATGGCGCCTCGAAAGAATGATCGACATCGCTGAATGGAGTTAGCGAGACAGCATCGCCCCGCCAACTCCCCTACCTCCCGCGCAGAGCTTTGAGCTTGGCCAGGGCATCGGGGCTCAGGCGGCTGCCCAGAGTCATCTTGATCTGCGGAGCTTCCTCTGCCTCGTGAACGTCGTTATCGATCTGTTTGATCTCGTCCACCAGCATGCGGCTCGAGATGCGCGTAACACCCTTACCCATGACGACGGCCTGGATCGTGCCGTCGCTCGATACCACGGAGCACGCGCGACCTTCCTCGCGTGCCTCGATGCAGAGCTTTTGCACCACGGTATCGGCAGAGACGCCCGTCGGCGAAAACTCGATGCGCACGCCGCGGGCCGGCAGGTTGGGGCGCTCGTTGGAGATATTGCCCGCGCCGTCGAACACGATCACGGCCTCGTAGCGGCCCTGGGCAAAGGCGGCGACGTCGTTGATGAGGGCGGTGCGCGCCATATCGTGAACGTCGCTGGAATACGGATCGTCGGAATGGTCGTACACGAGCTTTTCGTAGCGCGGCGTGCAGTGGATCACGTTGTAACCGTCGACCACCAACAGCTCGGGCTTATTGGAGTGCACCGTCGAGACCGGGTCGGCAATGGCCTGCGCAAACGCATTGCCGCCCACGCCGTAGGTCGCGGCCGAAACAATCGGCTTGGCCGAGCCCTCGCCAAAGCGCTTGGCCTTGGACTTGGCACGGTTCTTTTTGGACATGCGCTACTCCTCCCCCATGAGCTCGCCGGCGTTGCGGCGCAGCCACTCAAAGCAGAGGGCCGTAGTCGCCTGGGCAACATTGAGGCTCTCGGTCATGCCGCGCTGGGGAAGCTTGGTCAAAAAGTCGCATTTCTCGAGCACCAAGCGCGAGATGCCGTCGCCCTCGGAGCCCATGACGAGCGCCACGCGACCTTCGAAGGGAGCATCCCAGCAACTGCCTTTGGCGTGCTCGGAGGCACCGCCCACCCAAAAACCAGCGGCCTTGAGGTCGTCGAGTGCACGGGCGATATTGGGAACCTGCGCGATAGGCAGATGCATGACGGCGCCGGCTGAGGTCTTGTAGCTGCCCACGGTCACGCCGGCGGCACGCTTGTTGGCGATGATGACGCCGGCCGCGCCCACAACCTCGGCGGAGCGCACAATGGCGCCAAAGTTGCCGTCGTCGGTCACATGGTCGAGCACAACGACAAGCGCCGGGCCCTCGCCTGCGCGGTCGAGGATATCGGCGACATCGGCATAGGGGAAGTTGCCAACCTCGAGCGCAATGCCCTGGTGAGCGCCATGGCTCGACAGTGCATCGAGCTGCGCGCGCGGCACATACTTAATGCGGATGCCCGCAGCGTTGAGGTCGTCGACCAGGCGCGACAAGGCGGCATCGCGCTCCCCGCCCTCGGCAATGAGCGCGCACTTGATGGGAAAACCAGTGCGTAGCGCCTCGGCGGCAGCACGACGACCTTCGATAAACTCGCCCTTGGGAGCCTGGACAGCGTCGCGGTTGCGATCGCGCTGCGGACGTGCGGCCTGGGCGCGATCGCGCTGGCCCCTGGGAGCGGCAGCGCGGTCATTGCGGCGAATCGGACGCGAGCCAGAAGCAGCCTGCTTGCCTCCACGCGGTGCACGCTTGCGATTGTCGGCCATAAAGCGACCTCCTAAATACAACTATCAAACGAAACAAAATAAACGACCGCCCATGAATATTAATTCGGGCGGTCGGTACGGGTTTTCCAAGTGCCCAAGATTGCCGTGAAAGAGGAGCGACGCGTACTTGAGTACGCGAGCGACGGTTTGAACGGCAAGGTCGGGCGCTTGGGAAACCCGAAGGGATTAGAGAGTCTTAATACGGGTGCCCGCGGCCGTATCCTCAATGGTGAGGCCCAGGTCCTTGAGCTGGTCGCGGATGGCGTCGGCCAGATCCCAGTTCTTGGCGGCGCGGGCCTCGGCGCGGGCCTCGAGAATCTTGGCAGCGGCCTCGTCCACGTCGTCGCCCGTGTAGGCGACCAGGCCGGCGGCAACGCCCAGCAGGCCCAGCGGCAGCTCGACCTTGGGCTCGGGAAGCTCGACGCCAAATGTGTCGAGCAGCTCAACCAGCGTATCGGCGGCAGCAAGCGCAGCGGCCTTGTCGGCAGCATCGCCCGCCTGCTCCAGGTACTGGTTGCACTCGGTCACAAAGCCAAAGACGGCACCCATGGCACCAGCGGTGTTAAAGTCGTCGTCCATGCACTCCTTAAAGGCGGCACGGGTCTCGGCGGCCTTGGCGGCAAACGCCTCGGATGCTGCCTCATCGGCATCGGCCGTCGCATGGTTCGCGGCCCAGCGAAGGTTCTCGACCGTACCGGCGATACGCGTGAGCGAGTTCTCGGCACCCTCCAGGCGCTCCCAAGAAAAGTCGAGCGGCGAGCGATAGCTCGTCTGCAGCATCAGCAGGCGCAGGGCGGCAGCGGAGTGCTGTTCGAGCACCTCGGCCAGCGTAAAGAAGTTTCCGAGCGACTTGGACATCTTCTCGCCGTCAACCAGCAGCATGCCCGTGTGCATCCAGGTGTTGGAGAAGCCCTGGTGCCAGGCGCAGGTAGCCTGGGCGCACTCGTTCTCGTGATGCGGGAAGGCAAGGTCGGAGCCGCCGCCGTGGATGTCGATCGGGGTGCCCAGATAGCGGTGCACCATGGCGGCGCACTCGGTGTGCCAACCGGGACGGCCCTCGCCCCATGGGCTCGGCCAGCTGGGCTCGCCGGGCTTTGCGGCCTTCCACAGGGCAAAGTCGAGCGGGTCGTTCTTGTCCTCGTTCTCCTCGATGCGCGCGCCAACCATCAGATCGTCGATGTTGCGGCCCGAGACCTGACCATAGTTGGGATCGCTGCGCACGGCAAAGTACACGTCGCCGTTATCGGCGGCGTAGGCATGGCCCTGCTCGATAAGCGTCTTGATCATAGCGATCATGGGGCCGATCTCCTTGGTGGCGCGGGGGCGCACATCGGGATCGAGCACGTTGGCGGCACGCATAACGCCGATGAACTTGTCGGAGAACTCCGTCGCGACCTCGGCGGCCGTGCGGCCCTGCTCGTTGGCGCGCTTGATGATCTTGTCATCGACATCGGTGAGGTTCTGGGCGAACGTGACCTCGTAGCCGCTCGCGATGAGCCAGCGACGAATCACGTCAAAGCTGATGAACGTGCGGGCATTGCCGATGTGGATGTTGTCGTAGACCGTGGGGCCACACACGTACATGCGGACCTTGCCGGACTCGATGGGCTGGAACTCTTCCTTTTTATGGGTAGCGCTGTTGTAGATACGCATTCGTTACTCCTTAACGGTTTTCTGTAGCAGGCAGACGGCCCAGGCGCCGATTCCCTCGCCCTGGCCTTCCCAACCGAGCTTTTCGGTCGTAGTGGCGGCGACGCCCACGTTTTCGACGTCAACACCCAGGGCATGGGCAAGGTTGGCGCGCATGGCATCGCGGTGCGGGGTGATCTTGGGTTGCTGACAGGCAATGGTGCAATCGGCATCGACAAACTCGAAGCCCAGCTCGCGCGCATAGTCCATCACGCGAGCGAGCAGCACCATCGAGTCGGCGCCCTCATAGGCGGGATCGGTGTCGGGGAATAGCTTGCCGATGTCTCCCCCGCGGCAGGCGCCCAGAATGGCGTCGGCCAAGGCGTGCGCGAGCACATCGGCATCCGAGTGGCCCAGCAGGCCGCGCTCGTAGGGAATGTCGACACCGCCGATGATACATCGACGCCCCTCCACCAGACGGTGGACGTCGTAGCCATGGCCAATGCGCAGGTTACTGAACATGGGGAAGGTCCTCTCCCTCGGCCATGCGGCCAAGCAGAATCGCGGTTACGGGACGCAGGTCCTCGGGCACCGTCACCTTAAGGTTATCGCGCGGGCTCTGGACGCAGTGGACGCGCCCACCCATGCGCTCGACCAGCGACGAATCATCGGTACCGATAAAGCCCTCGGCAATGGCTGCAGCGTGGGCGCGCTTCATAGCATCGACGCTAAAGATCTGCGGCGTCTGCGCTGCCCAGTACAGCTCACGCGGCGGCGTCTCGACGATATTGTCGCCATCGACGATCTTGAGCGTGTCGATCGCGGGCTGGCCGCACACGACACCGTCGAGAGCACGGTCGCTCACGAGCACGTCGATAGCGTGGTCGATGGCCTCGGTCGTAATGAGCGGACGAGCGCCATCGTGAATGGCGACGTATTCAAAGCCCGCCGGCACCGCGTGCACGCCGGCACGGGTGGAGTCCTGGCGGGTATCGCCGGCATCGGCAAAGCTGATGGGCGTGTCATAGTCAAACGGGTCGATGGCCAGGCGGCGCATCTCGGCACGGCGCTCGGCAGGACACACCACCACGATGTGGCCGACCTTGTCGCTCCGGTCGAACGCGCGGATGGACCAGCTCATGAGCGGACGGCCCGCCACGTTAACGAGCTGCTTGCCGCCGGGATTTCCAAAGCGCTGGCCGCTGCCGCCGGCAACGACCACAGCGCATACGGGCGCCATTATGCGTTCCCCTGTTTGGTGCCCTTCATGCGGTACAGCGAGTCCGCAAGAATGGCAGGGTTGTTGACGCCAAAGTCGCCCAAGCGCTCCGGATCCTCGCTGATGTCGTCCATGAGCTCCTGCAGCGAGCCATACTCGTCGACGATCTTCTCGGCCACGCCGTCGCGCACGACGGACACGCGCGAAAGCGTGCGCAGGCCCAGCGGCGTCATGACGGAGTCCTCGTCCAGGTCGTCATAGCCCAGAACCGCCGCCACGTGCTGCGGGTCAGACAGGTCCTTAGGCGTCATACGGGCAAGCTCGGCGCGGATCTTCTCGGCGTTGGCCTCAGAGGAATCGCTTGCGTAGTCGCGGATCATCAGGTCGTATTCGGTATCCATGCTGGAGCCCGCGAGCTGCTCGAGCTGCATCTGCACGAGCTTGCCCTGGTTACCCAGCTTGACGATGCAATCCTTAAGCTCGGTCTTTGCCTGCTGCATGATCTCGAAACTCGAGAAGATGCCGGTGATGTCGGCGAGCGTGACGTAGTCGTCGAGCTCGAGGGCCGTCAGGCGCAGCAGGGAGCGATCGAGCGACTGACGGGTAGTCTGGAGCGTGGCGACGAGCTGGTTGACCGAGCTCATGATGGTAGTGACGGGCTGGATCTCGTAACTCTTGCCGTGGACGTACACGTTGACGACGGCGCGACGGGCCGAGACCGAGATCACGATGGCGTCGGTGAGCACCGACATGCGAGCGGCGGTGCGGTGACGCATGCCCGTCTCGCTCGTGGCGAGCGAGGGATCGGGATTGAGGTGGAAGTTGGCGCGCAGGATCTGGGTGAGGTCGCCGTCGATGACGATGGCACCGTCCATCTTGGAGAGCTCGAACAGACGGTTCGAGGTGAACGAAATGTTGAGCGGGAAGCCGTCGTTACCGGCAGCGAGCACGTTTTCGGTGTCGCCGACGCAGATAAGGGCGCCCAGGTGACCGGCGATGATCATGTCGAGGGCGGTGCGGATCGGCTGACCAGGTGCCGTCAGGCGGATGGCCTGTTCCATACGCTTTTGCAGCTCGTTCTTATCCAAGGCATCGCTCCCATCGTATACGCTCCATAAACGTCAATAAGTTTCTCACGGTTTGCCCCTGTGACGCCCGCAAAATCCGATGCTTACAGAATGAGCGAACACAGCTGAGAGCCCCAATCCAAATGAGCTGCTTATGTGGTAGCATCGGGATTCGCATAAATGAGGGAGTAGTCGTGTGATCGGGTTCGCCTCCGGTGGCGCGGCAAGTCAACACACTGGCCGATGCGGCCTGGCTTGCCTTAATGAACGAGACTCGTGGCTGTGCGCGCAACGCGTACGCCACGGGTCTTTTTTTGCTCCCCCGGCAGAAGTACACGCGGGTTCGCCCGCAGAGAGGGAGCCAGACTATGGGACTCGCAGAGCTCGCGTTGCTCGCCGTTGGCCTTTCGATGGACGCCTTTGCCGTTTCCATCTGCAAGGGCCTTGGCATGAAGAAGATCAACCTTAAGGCCGCCGTAGTGCTCGGCCTGTTCTTTGGCGGCTTTCAGGCCGGCATGCCCGTAATCGGATGGGCGCTCGGCAGTCAATTCATGGGCATCATCGGACCCATCGACCACTGGATCGCCTTTATCCTTTTGGCCTTCATCGGCGGCAAAATGCTGTGGGAGGCCTTTACCGAGGACGAGGATGAAGGCGACGGCAAGGATGCCGAAAAGATTGACCTGGGCGAGTACCTGATCCTCGCCATCGCCACCTCAATCGACGCCCTGGCCGTGGGCATCTCATTTGCGGCGCTCTCGGTTGACATCGTTCCCGCCGTGTCGCTCATAGGCATCACGACCTTCATCTTCTCCGTTGCCGGCGTGGCGATTGGCCGCATCTTTGGCGCGCGCTACGAAAAGCCCGCCACCATCGTGGGCGGCGTTGTGCTCATCCTCATCGGCCTCAAGATTTTGCTGGAGCACCTAGGGATTTTAGTGCTGTAAAACACCCTTCAAAACTAAACGTCCGTATAAGGCCTCATGCAGAGTTTTGCATGAGGCCTTTTCATGCAGACTTTTGCATGTCATACTAGGATGCAAAAGCCTGCACGTTAGGAGATAGCCGTGGATACCCTTCCCATCACCACACCACGCCAAGCTGGCATCTACGTGCGCCAGGCACGCGAGACTCAGGGTCTCACCCGTGCCGCCCTCGCCAAAAAGGCCGGTGTTTCGGAGCGTCTGCTCGCATCGCTCGAGCTAGGAGACGCCATCGGCATTCGACTCGACAAGTTGCTGGTGATTTTCGACGCTCTTGGACTGGCGCTCGCAGCACAAGGAGATATAAGCAAAACGAAAAATGAGCACCCAGTCGACGCCCCGCATGCTGATCAACCTTGCAGCACCTCCAGACGCCATCACGCCCAACGTCTTCATCATCGCAACCGTCGCAGCACAACCATTCCGGCTCTTGCAGATACCCCCCTTACGTCCGAGCTCTACGACAGGGCCTTCGCCGATTTCGCCATGTCCAATCTCGGAGTCTCGATTGCCGCAAACGCATCTAACCAAACCAAGCCCGAAGGGAAATAGCCAATGGCCAGAACATCACTTCGGACCATTATTTGCGGCGTACCTGCGGGAACGCTCACGCAAGATGAGAACGGTCTTATCAGCTTTACCTACGATCATGACTATGACGGGCCAGCCCTATCGACCAACATACCCGTATCAAATCGCACATACGGCCAACAGGTCATGAATCCGTACTTGTTTGGCCTTCTACCCGACAGCGAGGACCAACGAAAAGCGATTGCCGCCGAATTCAACGTTAGGCCCAACAATCCCGTTGCGTTGCTCAGCCATATCGGACTCGACTGTCCGGGCGGAGTGCAGTTTTGTGCCGAAGAAGATGCCGACGCCGTCCTGCATCGCGCTGGCGACTACCGCCCTATAGACGACCACGAAATTGCTCTCCGTCTCAAGTCGATCAGAGATGACCGCGATGCATCGTGGATGGGTCTAGATGAAAGTTGGTCACTTGGAGGCAACCAGGGCAAGTTCGCGCTCGCGTTCATAAACGGCCGCTGGTGCGAATGCATGGGCTCCTCGCCCACAACGCATATTTTCAAAAATGGCGTTATCGGATTTAAACTCGAGGCTCTCAATGAGTTTGTCTGCATGAAAAGCGCCCAGCGCGCCGGTATCGCAACGGCAAACGTCGAATATCGTATGTTTGAGGACGAACCTGCCCTCATTGTTGAGCGCTATGACCGCGTGAAAGTCGAAGACGGAATGATCAGGCGCCTACATCAAGAAGACCTCTGTCAGGCACTTGGGGTGATGCCCGCCCAAAAGTACACAGCAGACGGCGGCCCGACCACCCGCGACATTCAAGAGCTCCTCGTAAATACGAGCCACCATCAACTTAACCTGTATCTGTTTACGCAGATACTGTTCTTCAACGCCATTATCGGCGCACCGGATGCGCACGCGAAAAACTATTCCCTGCTCCTTGGAAACGACGGCGCAGCCATGATGGCTCGAATGTACGATGTCGCGTCGGGTTTGGCGTATGAGCGCATGCGCCGCCGGGCGCGCCTTGCCATGAGCGTTGGCGGCGAAAATCGTGTGGGGCGCATCGGTCCAGGCGCTATCCGCCGATACCACGGTATGGGCGACCCCGTGCTGGAGGCGGCGCTTACCGATGCCGGGCTATCCGAGAAGTTTTGCTTTGCGACCATGATGGACCTCGCCTACGAGGTGCCCATTTGCATGGAAGAGGTCATGGACGAATACGCCGATCTGCCCGGCATGGCGGACCTGCGCGAGCATATGCTCGGCCCCGTCCGCGAAAACTGCCAGCGCACCCTCGACCTCATCAAGGCAGAAATGGACTAGGTGGCCTTAATTTCGCAATTATCAAACAAAAGAGAGGGGACACCCGTCGCAAAAGCTCGGATGTCCCCTCTCGTAATGTCATTTGCAATCCGCTAGCACGTGGCTCGAACTGTTGCTAGCGCAACCTTTACGCAGCGAGGCGCTTGAGGACGTCGATGAGCAGCTCGTAGAAGCGCTCGGCAGAAGCAAGCTCCATGCTCTCGTCCGGAGTGTGGACATCGGAGAGCGTCGGGCCCACGGCGATGGCGTCCAGGCCGTGCAGGGCCTCGGCAAACAGGCCGCACTCAAGGCCGGCGTGAATGGACTCGATGCGCAGCTCGGAGCCAAAGAGCTCGCGATAGCTCTCGACAAAGACGTCGCGGACCGGCGAATGCTCGGCATAGCTCCAGCCGGGATACTCGAACTCAAACTTGGCGTCGAAGCCCAGGACATCGGCGAGCGTCTGCAGGCGGTCCTTGAACTCGTTCTGCAGCGAGGTGATCGAGGAGCGCGGGGACAGCATAATCTTGACCTGGTCGTCAGAGGTGGCAACCACACCGATGTTGGAGGAAACCTCGACGGAGCCGTCGGTGGCGACGTTGCGGCGAATCACGCCGTTAGGGGCAAGACGCAGGGCGCGGATGAGGGCAAGCGCGGACTTCTGGTCCATAGCCTCGACCTCAGCGTTATCGGCAATCTCGACGGTGCAGGTAAAGCCGGGGTCGAAGACTTCGAGCTCGGCAGTGACGTCGGCGATGATGCCCTTTGCGATCTGGGCCGCGGCCTCGGCGGCAGCGTGATCAGCGTAGACCAGCTCGGCCTTGCACTCACGGTTGATGGCGTTGTCCTTGGTGCCGCCGTTAAAGCTAACGATGGCGGGCTCGCCGGCAACCATCAGGCGGTCGATGATGCGGGCCATGATGAGGTTGCCGTTGCCGCGCTCCAGGTGGATATCGCTGCCGGAGTGACCACCCAGCAGGCCGGAGATGTCGAGCGTGAGGGTGCTACCGGTCTTATGCTCGCGCACGATCGGGCAGGTGTAGGTAACGACGACGCCGCCGGCGCAACTGACGGTGGCAACGCCCTCTTCCTCGGAGTCAAGGTTAATCATGGTGCGGGCGATAATCTGGGACTTGTCGAGCGTCTCGGCGCCAACCAGGCCAGTCTCCTCGTCGGTGGTGAATACGCACTCGAGGGCGGGGTGAACGATCGAATCGTCATCGAGAACAGTGAGCATCAGAGCGACGGCAATACCGTTGTCGGCGCCCAGAGTGGTACCGTTAGCGGTGAGGACGCCGTCCTTGACGACCAGGTCGATACCATCAGTCGTAAAGTCGTGCTCAACGGAGCCCAGCTTGTCGCACACCATGTCGATGTGGCCCTGCAGCATCACGGTCGGGGCATTCTCGGCGCCGGCAGATGCGGGCTTGCGAATGATGACGTTGTAGACCTCGTCCTGATACACATCGAGACCGCGCTCCTTGGCAAACGCGACCAGGAAATCGCTGATGCCCTTCTCGTTGCCAGACCCACGGGGGATCGCGCTGACCTCCTCAAAGAAATGGAACAGCTGGGCGGGCTCGTAGCCGGTAATCTTGTAGTCCATGGTGCCTCCTTGGCGCAACTGGTTAGACAGTAAGACATGCGACTTGTATATTCCCAGACTTTGCGTGCATAAACCAGTCGAAAACGCCGAGCGCCCTCGCATCATCGGCTAACGGTGGACCGTATAGCGCAACGGTCACAACTTCCGCAGCTCTACAAATCGAGGCGCCCTTTCCGGAGCGCCTCGATTGCGCGTATCAAATTGTCGCCACGCCCTACAGCGCGCCGGAACCGGCTTGCATCATGCCGCCGGGGCCCGAGGTCACGCCGCCGCTCACGGGCGAGGCGTTGCCGGTGTGCGGTGCCGCCGGGACGGTATCGCCACCGAGTGTGCCCGCCGGACGCGGTGCCGGGATCTCGCCCGTGCCGTGGCTAAAGACAAACTTGCCATCGGCCACGTCGCACAGGACGGTATCGCCCTCGCCCCACTCGCCGGCCAGAAGCTCCTCGGACAGCGGGTCCTCGATGAGCTTTTGAATGGCGCGGCGCAGCGGACGCGCACCGTTGGTGAGGTCGGTGCCCTCGGCCACGATCTTGTCATAGGCCGCATCGGTGAGCTTGATGTTCATGCCGTTGGCAATCAGGCGCTGACGCAGGTCGTCCACCAGCAGGTGCGCGATCTTGGTCAGGTTCTCGCTCGAGAGCTTCTGGAACACCACAATGTCGTCGATACGGTTGAGCAGCTCGGGGCGGAACAGGCGCTTGAGCTCGCCCATCGCGCGGCCGCGGATCTCACTCGAGGTGAGGCCCTGCTCGCCGGTGGTGCCAAAGCCAACGCTCGCATCCTGCGCGATCTCGCGGGCGCCCACGTTTGACGTCATGATGATCACCGTATTGCGGAAGTCGACCGTCTTGCCCTGGCTATCGGTCAGACGGCCCTCCTCCAACACCTGCAGCAGGATATTGAAGATGTCGGGGTGCGCCTTCTCGATCTCGTCGAACAGCACGACCGAGTACGGGTGACGGCGAACAGCCTTGGTGAGCTGGCCGCCCTCGTCGTGGCCCACATAGCCCGGAGGGCTACCGATGAGCTTGGAGACCTCGAACTCACTGCCAAACTCCGACATATCGAAGCTGATGAGCGCGTCCTTGCTGCCAAAGAGATACTCGGCGAGCGTCTTGGCGAGCTCGGTCTTGCCTGTGCCGGTGGGACCAAGGAAGATAAAGCTGCCACCGGGACGACGCGGGTCCTTGAGCGGCGAGCGGCTGCGGCGCACGGCCTTGGCGACGGCCTCGACTGCCTCATCCTGGCCGATGATGCGCGTCTTGAGCACGCTTTCGGTCTGCAGCAGGCGCCGGCTCTCGCTCTCGGTGAGCGAGGAAACCGGCACGCCCGAGGTCACGGACACGATGTCGGCAATCTGGGAGACATCGATGGTGAGCGGGCTGGCGTCGAGCTCGGCCGTCCAGGCAGCCTTGGCCTCGGCGAGCTCAATCTCGGCAGCCTTTTGCTGCTCGGTGATCTCGGCGGCCTTGTTCATGTCGTCGCTCTCGGTGGCCTCCTGCGCGGCGGCCTTAAGCTCCTCCACGCGATGCTCGGCCTCGCGCACCGGCTCGGGCGCGCGGTTGGCGGCGATGCGGGCGCGGGCGCCGGCCTCGTCAATGAGGTCGATGGCCTTATCGGGCAGGAAGCGATCCTGGATGTAGCGGTCGGAGAGGTTCGCGGCGGCCTCGATAGCACCCTGCGTATAGCGCACATGGTGGTGCTCCTCGTAGCGCGGCTTGAGCGCGGTCAGGATCTTGACCGTGTCCTCGACGCTCGGCTCCTCGACATCGATGGTCTGGAAGCGACGCTCGAAGGCCGGGTCCTTGGTGAGGTACTTGCGGAATTCCTCGGCCGTGGTGGCGCCGATAATCTGGAAGGCACCGCGCGCGAGCACGGGCTTGAGCATGGAGCTTGCGTCGATGGAGCCCTCGGCAGAGCCGGCACCGATGATGGTGTGCATCTCGTCAATAAACAGGATGACGTCGTCAGCTTCGGTGGCCTCCTGGATCACGTTCTTGAGGCGCTCCTCAAACTCACCGCGATACTTGGCGCCCGCAACGAGGCCCGGCAGGTCGAGCGTCCAGATGTTCTGGTTCATAAGGTTCTCGGGCACGTTGCCAGCTGCAATCTGCTGAGCCAGACCCTCGACGATGGCCGTCTTGCCCACGCCGGGGTCGCCCAAGATAAGCGGATTGTTCTTGGTGCGACGCGAAAGGATCTCCATCATACGCTGGACTTCCTTTTCGCGACCAATTACAGGGTCGAGCTCGCCGTCGCGCGCCTTCTGCGTAAGGTTGGTGGCGAACTGCTTAAGCGTATCGGTGCCGCTCCCCTTTTGCTGCGACGCGTCCGAGCCGCTAAAGAACGGCAGGCCCGCACCGGGACGCCCGGCACCGGCGCCGGCGAGCGGACGCTTCTTGTCCTGGTCCTTGGCGGTAAGTTTCTCGATAGCCTTTTTGATGGAGGCGGACGACACACCCAGGCGCATGAGGATGTCCATGGCCATGCCGTTACCCTCTTCGACGATGCCAATCAGCAAGTGCTCGGTCGACACATAGGTCTGGTTGTTCTCACGCGCCACGCGGAAGGAGCGCTCCATCACGCTAATGACGAGCGGCGTAAAGGCAAGCTTGGCCGCCTCGGTCTCCTCGCTGGGCTCGGGAACCGTGGTCTGGACCTCTTTGAGAGTATCCATGATGTCATCGTAGGAGATGTCGAGCGAGCGCAGCGCCTCGGCGGCAATGCCCTCGTCCTCCTTGGCAAGCGCGAGCAGCAAGTGCTCGGTGCCCACCTTATTTGAGTGCAGATCGAGCGCCTCCTGTTTGGCCATCGACATGACCTTGCGCGCTCGATCGGTAAATCTATCTAACATGCTCGTTTCCTTACATGAGTTCATCGAAATCAAAACGCCCGCCCGTCGGCGGCGCTTTTGTCTCTTTACCCACAGGTTGTCTATGTTAACAGCTGGAGGAATATCTATAAACCCGGCTCACATGAATGCAGGTTATGACCGCATCGCGGGACTCACCGCGCGATGCGCGACAGGCGCCCCGCAAGAGAAACCCTAGGCGTCTTTCACCACGTCGGGACTCGTCGCACGCGATGCGCGATAGGCATCGGCCTCCTTGGAGACGCGTTCGAGTAGCTCGGATGTATCGACGCCCTCGACTTGCGCGACCGTTTCCACCGTCTGCATGGCGACCGCCCTCAGGTACGCGCACGCGCTGTCCCCCGGCTGCTCGAGGTCTATCTCCTCGCCGCCCTCCCGGGCAAAGCCGACCGCCATCACAAAGCCCATGATGCCCGAGACCAGAAAGCCCACCGCAAAGCTCGAATCTGCCTTGAGCTCTTCTCCGTCGGGGTGGACGATCTCTCTCACGCGGTCGATGATGATCGTATGGATGCCCTGCACGACCTGCTCGGCGGCACCCGCCCTCATGGTGATGACGATGCGCTGCAGCAGGCAGCGGACGTCGCGCCGGTCGAACGCCGAAAGGTCGCCCTCGCTCGAAAAATGCCAGAGGGCATCGGTGATGAGCTCGTTATCCTGCAGCAGCTGGGCTATGGCGATGGCGACGAGTTCATCGAAATCGTGAAAATAGTAGTAAAACGTTCCGCGATTGCACTGGGCGGCGCGGGTCACCTCGCCAACCGACAGCTCGAAGATGCTGTTGTTCTCGATGAGCTCCCAAAACGCCTCGATGATACGGGTGCGTGCATCGGGCGCATCGGCGTCCTTACGCGGTCTCGCCATGCGCCTCACCGCACCCCTGCGCCTTGGCGTTCATGATGAGCATCTGAAGACGGTTCTCCACGTTGGCGAAGCTCACGTCGGGATCGTAGTCGAGCGGCAGGAACTGCGCCGTGGGATACTGCTCCTTGAGCGCATGGATGAGCCCGCGCCCCACGACATGGTTGGGCAGACACCCGAACGGCTGCAGGATCACGAAGTTGCGGCAGCCGCGCTTGGCGTGCTCGAGAATCTCCGCCGGAATCAGCAC
This sequence comes from Collinsella sp., assembly GCA_052346145.1. Taxonomy (GTDB): domain Bacteria; phylum Actinomycetota; class Coriobacteriia; order Coriobacteriales; family Coriobacteriaceae; genus Collinsella. Next base: position 8,250 of record DAWDVX010000008.1, on the reverse strand, counting down.
GCCCTCGCCCGCATCGAACGTATGGTGCAGGATCTTATCGCTCGCGCGCACGAGCTCGGGCATGCGCGTCGGCGGCTCGTAGAGCGGGCTCGCCGCGCCCAGGCGGTCGCAACGGTCGTGCGCGAGCTCGAACAGGTTGTCCGCCGTGGCGTACCAGGCCTTTTCGGGCAGCGACAGGTCGACGTGGAACTCGCGCGACTGCGCATGCTTGTAGAAATAGGTCTTGCGGATCACGTCGGTCATGCGCGCCTCGATGACCTCGAGCCCGTTGTCCTCGAGGTAGCGCTCGATCTCGTGGTTGGCGCCGAGATGGAAATTGAGCAGGTACTCGCCCACGATGAGAACGGTCGGATGCGGGTTCGAGCGGTCGTACGGAACGGCGTCCATGATCGCAAGCGCGCGTTTGAAGCCCGTCGCCTGGCCTCTCAGCCCGGAGCGCTCCATGCCCTCGATAACCTCATCGAGCGCGCGGTCGAACGCAGCGTCCGCCGCGCCCTTCTCGAGCTCGTAGGGACGGATGCGCCTAAGCATGGCCTCGAGGGCATCGATCATGGGAAGACCGTAGGCGATCTGGATGCTCGGGCCAAGGCCGAGCTTGAAGCCCGGATGCGCATTGTGGGCATCGACGTCGTCGTTGGTGAGCACCGGGACATAGTCGTATCCCGCGTCGTCGAGCGCGCGGCGCAGCAGGGGCATGTAGTGCGTCAGGCGGCAGTCGCCGATATACTTGCCAGTCACCACGGCGACGTCGTGCGGGTCGTACTTACCGCTCTCGAGTGCCGCGAGCGCCTCGCCGATCACGATTTGCGCGGGGAAGCAGATGTCGTTGTGCACATAGCGTTTGCCCAGGCGGATGGCATCCTCGCGCCCGATATCAAGGGCCTCGGCGCGCACGCCCTGATTGCGCATCGCCGCGGTCATGAGCCTGCAGAACGCATGGGAGGTGTTGGGGACCAGCGCGATCTTGTCGTGCCGGTCGCGCTTGGTGTACTTGACCTTATACGGGTCGTCGAGCGGATGGACCGCGTGCACCCGGGCGCCCTCGGCACGCTCCTCCGCGCGACGACGGTTGACCGACTCGATAAACGAACGCACGCGAATGCCCATGGGACCGGCGACGTCGCTCTCATCGAGCTTGATCATCATCGGAACCTTGGAGCCCATCTCGCCCATCATGCGCGCGATCTCGTCGGTGAGATACGCATCGTGGCCGCAGCCGAAGCTGCCCATCTGCACGAGCTCGAGCTCGGGCGTCGATGCGACGATGACCGCGCACGACAGCATGCGCGCATGATAGTTGTTCACGATGTCGATGCGGCTGTTGGAAAGATCGACGTTGCAGACCCCCGGCACCGCATCGGGCGTCAGCACGGGGATGCCGCGCTCAGAGAAGAGCTTGGGCAGCCCGTGGTTGACCAGCGGGTCGTTGTGGTACGGGCGCGAAGCGATCACCACCGCGTAGCCGCCGTCCTCGTGCACGTTCTCGAGCACCTGCCTGCCGCGCAGCTGCAGCTGGTTCTCAAACGTCTCCTGCGCGCGGTCCGCCTGCTCGGTCGCCTTGGCAACCAGGTCGGCATCGATATCGAAGGTCTCCTTGCACCACGCCTTGAGCTGGCGGTTTCGGTCGCCCTCGTCGTACCAGTGGAACAGCGGCGTATCGAACGGAACGCCGAAACGCTCCTCCGGGTTATCGGAATTGCACATCACGTAGGGGTATCCCTTTACGACGGCGCACATCCACTCGCTGGTAGAGGCGGTGTTTTCGGTGGGCACCGTCGTGATGATGGGCATGAAGATGCGGTCGACGCCGGCGTCGACGAGATTGCGGATGTGCCCGTGGACGAGCTTGGCCGGGAAGCACACGGTGTCGGATGTGACGTGCGCCAGACCGCGCTCGTACATCGCCTTGGTGCTGCGTCCCGAGACGCGCACCTTAAAGCCGAGCGTGCTGAAGAACGTCGACCAGAACGGCATGGTGTCCCAGAACTCGAGCACACGGGGAATGCCGATCGTGACATCGCGCCCCCCGCTGACGGGAACCGTGGGGTACGACTCGAACAGCAGCTTCTCGCGGTCGACAAAGAGATTGGGGACAGCCGCGGTCCGGTCGCGCCCCGTGCCGGGTGCCTGTGCCTCGCAAGCACCCTGCGGACGCAGCTCCTCCGCCGCGGGAACCTCGCGCACGAGCTCATCCCATGAGATGGCGCCGCCGCGCGGGCAGCGATTGCCCGTGACGTAAAGCGAGCCGTCGCCAAATGCCACGACCGCGCGCTGGCAGCGGTTATTGCACCGACGGCAGGTAACGCCGCCGAACTCGCGATGCTCGAAGCGCTCCACGGCATCGAGCCCGATAAACGACGTGCCGGCGTCGCCCTTGCGGCATTCCTCGCGCGCGAGCAGGGCGATACCGATAGCGCCCATCAGCCCCGGGTGGGGCGCACGCGTGACGGGTTTGCCCAGATACTGCTCGAATGCGCGCAGCACCGCGTCGTTTCGGAACGTGCCGCCCTGGACGACGACTTTGTCGCCCAGACGGTTGAGATTTGAAACGCGAATGACCTTGGTGAACACGTTCTCGATAATCGAACGGCAGAGACCGGCCATGATGTCGCCCGGACCCTTACCGCGCCGCTGCTCGGAAACGACGCTGCTGTTCATGAACACCGTGCAGCGGCTGCCGAGAACGGCGGGGGCTTTGGACGAAAATGCCTCGGTCGCGATATCCTCAACGGCTATTCCGAGGTTTTTGGCAAAACCCTCGAGGAACGAGCCGCAGCCCGCAGAGCACGCCTCGTTGACGACGATATCGGTCAGCACGCCGTGGTTGAGCCAGATGGCCTTCATATCCTGTCCGCCGATGTCGAGCACGAAGGTCGCATCGGGAACGCATGCGCACGCGGCGCGGGCGTGCGCGACCGTCTCGACCGTATGGTAGTCGGCGTGGAACGCGCGCGCGAAAAGCTCCTCGCCGTATCCCGTGGTGCCCACGGCATCGATCGCAAGCGTGACTCCCGCTGTCTCCCAGCGGTTCTTCAAGCTGACAAGACCCTGTTGGGCGACGTCGAGCGGTCTGCCGTTATTAGACGCGTAGAACGAATCGACAAGCTCACCCGCCTCATCGACCAGGGCGAACTTGGTCGTCGTGCTCCCCGAATCGATACCGAGCGCCACACGCACCGTCTCTCCGGGCGCATACGCATCCGGACCCTTTGCCGGCGTCTCTTTGCCATGGCGTGCCGTAAAATCCGCCTGCTCGGCAGGTGTGGCAAAAAAGGGCTGGGCAAGACGTCCCTCCCCGCTTGCGGGCGCGACCGTCTCGAGCTTATCCAGCCGGACAAAAGCGTCGGGAAGGTCGATCGGTTGGGACGATGCGAACATGTCGGTCAGCGACAGGGCGGCACCGCGCGCGACCATGATCTGCGGATCGCGCGGGACGATAACCTGATCGTCCGATAGATTCAGTTGCTCCCGGAACACGCGGACCAGTGTGGGGTTGTAGGCGAGCGTACCGCCCTCGAAGATTACCGGCGGCTCGATGTCGATACCCTGGGCCAGACCGCCGATCGTTTGGCGGGCGACCGCGTGAAGCGCCGAAAGCGCCAGGTCGGTGGTAGGAATGCCCTCGTTGAGCAGCGGCTGGATATCGGTCTTTGCGTACACGCCGCAGCGGCCCGAGACCTCGTGGACGGTCGTTCCCCGGCTTGCGAGCTGCTCGAACTCGCCCGATTCGGTGCCGACCCCCATGAGCTTTGCCATCTCGTCGATAAATGCACCGGTACCGCCTGCGCACGAGCCGTTCATGCGCATGTCGGCAACCTCGATGTCTCCCTTATCGTTGGTGCGGAAGAAGATCATCTTGGCGTCTTGGCCGCCCAGCTCGATGGCGCAGCGCGTCTGCGGATAGAACCTGCTGATCGCGAGCGCGTTGGCGACCACCTCCTGAACGTACGAGGCGCCCAGCGCGGTCGCGATATCGCGCGCACCCGAGCCGGTCACCGCAACGCGCAGTGACTCATGGGGAAAGCGCTCGGCGAGCTCGCCGAGCATGGCGCGCACGCTCGCTGTCTGACACGCCCCGTGGCGGCGATATCCCCACCACGCCTCGGTCATATCCTCGTGCATCGCGTAAACTTTGGTCGTCGTCGACCCTACGTCCAGTCCTACTAGCAACGCCATAATGCTCCGTCTCTCGCATTTTTCCCGCTAGAGATATACCACTCTACGTAATACAACAGACTGTTGTATTTAAACTCCGTATAAAAAGCGGCTGCCGAAACGCTTCAGCAGCCGCCGAATGCACCAACAGATTGTTCTGCGCGCTAGCACGTCGGGCAACGGAGCAGCACGGGCCCTCCGGTCATGCGCACCGCTCACGCCCGCGATGTCGCCGAGAGAGCTATCCACGCTTTGGGCTCCAACCAAGCAAGTCGCCCGCGCTCAGCAGATCCCTAAGCGAGCTACTCGCACTCAGGAGCCATAGCCTGCTCCAAGAGCTCGGCATGCTCCTCCTCGAAAACCGTCCCCACAGGGAAGGCGCGACGGAAGACGAAGCGGGAAATCGGACCGGCTACCAAAAGGTTCCACGGCAGCGCCATCACAAAATTATGCGGGATGTTGATCATCCAGATCGCGGGCACGGAATACAGGTTCGCAAGGATGCCGCCGGGCATGTGCGTCAGACCCTCACAGGCACCGTACAGCGACATGATGATGACCATGGGAACGACCATGCAGGAGCTGACGGCAAGCGTCATGGCAAGCGGCGAACTCTTGCCCGGCGTGACCAGGAATTTAAAGGCGAAACCCTTGGCAAGGGGGCTGGCAACAAACCAGTCGCAGCACATGGCAAAAATGTAGGCAACGGGGAAGCCGAGCCACGCGGCGGCAACAACCTCGCCGTTGATGGCCCCATGCTGCAGGGCAACGTTGTAGATGCTCATCCAGAGCACCATGCAAAAGCACATGATAAAGGTGAACAGCAGGCTCTCTCGTTTGTTGATAGGCATAAAGGGCATTGTCCTTTCTGTGTTACGCCGCGGCACCACGCAACAAAAACGGGCGGGCAAGATGGAGCTGTTGGGACTTCATCTCGCCCGCCCGTGGTACGTGCGTCTGCGACTACTTATGTGGTGGAACTACCCTAACACGAACGGCGCGCGCTTCGTAAGCGTTGAGTTTATGGAGATGCAGGGCACCAATAATCCCCCCCCCGACCCCATAAGTTGCGGTGGAATACGGACTGTTTTGACCCTTTAAGCAGCAATTCAGTCCCTATTTCACCGCAACTCATTGGGGGTGCAAAGTAACCTGTCCCCTTTGCACCAATTAGCTGGTGTGGCGCCAGCGAGGGTCGGTGAGTGTACGTGCCATACCCAGACCAACGGGCAAAAACGCCACGATGAGCACTGCACGCACAAACCAACCGAGCATATTGACTGTGTCGAAGGTGCACATGTAATACATCGAGCGATACAGATACAAACCCGGCACCATAATGACAATCGAAGGCACCGTGAGAGCGATACGCGGGTAGGTGAGCTTGACTTCGGCCAAGCTTGCCAGCAGACCCGATACCAGCGCGCCGATAAACGCTGCTGCCTCGGGAGGCATTCCCGTGCTGAGGCCCAGGAAGGGAATCATCGTCGGCGCATCGACGAGCGTAAGGCGCAGGGTATTGGAAACGGCGCCGATCAACCCAGCTGCCGCGGCCATCTTTACCGGGCTGTTGAACATCACCGAGAAGCCGAATACGCCAACGAAGCTCATCACCACGCGCAGGAGCGTAAGGGCAAGCGGCGAAAGGCCCAGTGGGGCAAAGTCGTCCGGCGCCAGGCCAACACACTCGGCAACCATCCAACCTACGAGGGTCGCCATCACAATAATCGATACGGCATATGAAAGGCGCTCGATACCGCTTCGCATGTCGAGCTTAGCGATGTCGAGGCCTGCCGTAATGAGCGGAAAGCCGGGAATCACAAAGAGCATGGCGCCGATATAGCCTTCTTGGTGCGACATTGCCCCCGGTATGACCTGGCCAAGGCCGAGCAATGCCAGCAGATACGAAACGCAAGCGAGCGCAACACCGGTCGTCAGCGCGCTGAACTGACCAAGGCCTTGCTTGAGAATATGGGAGCGAGCAAAGTTACCGACACCAGCGCCTACGAATGCACAGGCCATCTCGATAGGGCCGCCGCCGAGCAAAAAGACGAAGGCGCCGCAAGCACAGGCTGCCGCAAGGCCCTGTTGCCAGGGAGAGTAATCGGGCTTTGAGCTCTCAACAGTCCTGAGCATCTCGTGATACTCGTGTACCGTGAAGCGACGACCATAGGTCTCGATTTCCTTGAGGAAACTCTCCATCATCCAAATGCGATGGGTATTGACTCCCGTTGTGGGCAGGCTGACAACCTCGTTAAAGCAGTGGCCATCTTCGATGCAAGTGCACTCAAACGACAGAAGACTCAGGTCGACGTGAATTGTGACGCCGAGCACGTCAGCAACACGATTCATGGTATCGCGTACACGCCAGGCACCCGTTCCGCTCGCGAGCATAAGCATGCCGGTGCGGCAGATGATGGATGACTTATCGGTGAGCGGCGCATCGACGGCAAGTTCATCGCCTGCCGTCACGATCTGATGCCAGTCAGTTTTCATATGGAGCGCGCCGGCACGAACGCCGTGGTGCATGGGGGCTCTCGAAAGCAGCGAGTCAAGGCGCGAAGGCTGTGGGGGCTCCACTGATTCACCCTCAACCTCATCAGCCTCTTCATCGACCAGATCAAAGGAATCAAGCGGCGCTGGCTCGCGACGGTCGATCAGCTCCTCGTCCTCATCATCAAAGTAATTGAACTGATCGAGCATGTCCTCTTCGATTGCACGCTCGCTCGCGTCGTCCATATAGACGCTCCCTTCCTACCGACTAACCCCCATCCTAGGCAGCAACGGCTAAAGGAAACATAAAAGAGACGGCTGTCATGCATGGAAGGCGCAAACCTCCAATGCGTCGGTAGACCCCCAACGACTAGGACTGCCCCCAAGTGCCGGCACAAAAGGAACGTCCCTAAGTGCCAACCAGGGCAACACCGCAGATAGAGGACGGACAGACACTATGACCCAATCCGAGGGCACTAAAAAGACAGGAGCCCCCGCTCGTGACCGCGGGTCGGGGCTGCGACAATGATGTTGAAGTGCCATAGGCGCAGCCGCGCCGCAACGAGGTTGGGAGGCTCCCATGCCAAAGTATTCTACCGCGTTCGGGATGGACGTCCACCTGAGGTCGACCACCGTCTGCGCCCTCGACGCGGACACCGGCGAGGCCGTGACGAGGAGGTTCCCCGGCAACCCCTGGGGCGAGATCGCCGGGTGGATGGATGGGTTCCCCGGGCCGTCGCTCGCGGCCTACGAGAGCGGCTACCTCGGCTTCGCCCCGCAGAGGGAGCTCTCCGGGCTCGGCGTCGACTGCGTCGTCGCGGCCGTCTCCAGGGTCCCGAGGTCGGCGGCAGACCTCTCGTCCAAGAACGACCGCAACGACGCGGCCAGGATGGCCAAGGCGATACTGTCGCACGATATCTCCCCGGTATGGGTGCCGTCCCCCGAGATCGAGGGGCTCAGGGACCTCGCCGGGGCCCACGACGCGGCGACCGCGAGGCTCGCGGCGGCGAAGCAGCGGCTCCTGGCGTTCCTCGCCCGCCGGGGTTACGCCTACGGCGGCACGACGCCGGCCGGATACCCCCGGAGGTACTGGACGTACGACTTCCTCAGGTGGCTCGACAAGGTCCGGGCCGCCGACGACGGCGGCATCCGGGCGCTGGCGGCGCTGAGGAGCGAGGTCGAGGCGGCCTCCGAGACGCGCGACGACCTCCTCGCCGAGTACAGGGCCGCCGTCGCGGCGGGCCCCCTCTCGGCGGAGGTCGAGGCGCTCCAGTCGATCAAGGGATGCGGGTTCGCGCTCGCCGCCGCCTTCGCGTCCGAGGTCGGCGACTTCTCGAGGTTCCGCTCCGGCAGGCAGGTGACGTCCTACTTCGGCCTCGCCCCGAAGCAGAGGTCGAGCGCGGACTCCGTGCGCCTCGGCGGGATCAGCGGGGCCGGCAACGCGCTCGTCAGGAGGTTGGCAGTCGAGGGGTCCTGGAGCTACGTCCAGGCGAGCCACCAACCGAAGCTGATGCCCAAGGGCAGCGGCGTCCCGCTCGAGGTAAGGATTGTTAGCGCTACTGTAAAAACAACCAATTTCGCCATCGCACCTTAGCCGATTCC
>DAWDVX010000007.1:30527-54664 GCA_052346145.1 Collinsella sp. | reverse complement strand
CGATGCTGGAGAGGGGCCAAAGGGAACTCAAGCCCATAAGGAGGGCCTACGAGGCGTGGGTCGAGGCGGGGCTCCCGCTCGATTGGGACAGGCAGGCGTTCGAGGCCGAGCGCAAATTTGATTCTAAAAAACACCTTGCCAAATAGGAGCGTCAGGACGCAAAGAGGCTCCGCAGCGCGAAGCGCGATGCGGAGCCTCTTTGCATGTCCGAGGACGTTCCGGAGAGAAGCCCCGTCACGCCCCCGGATTCCCGGTGGGAGTTCTAGACCTTGTCGGCCTTAGTACATACCGCCGCCCTGCTGACCAGCGGTGGCAGCAGCGATAGCGTCCTCAAGCTGAGTGTTCTTGGGCACATCGGAGACGGTGGCCTCGGTGATGAGAATCAGGCTGGCGACAGAAGCAGCGTTCTGCAGGGTGACGCGGCTGACCTTGACGGGGTCGAGGACGCCCATCTCGATCATGTCGCCCCACTCGCCGTTGGCAGAGTTGAGACCCTGGCCGGCGGGCAGCTCGGCAACCTTGTCGACCACGACAGCGCCCTCAAAGCCAGCGTTCTTGGCAATGGTAGCGACCGGAGCGGTCAGAGCCTTCTTGACGATGTCGACGCCGATCTTCTCCTCGGGGTCGTCGATCTCGACAGCATCGAGCGCAGGAGCAGCGTCCATGAAGGCGACGCCGCCGCCGGCGACGATGCCCTCCTCGACAGCAGCGCGGGTAGCCTGCAGGGCATCCTCGACGCGGTGCTTGATCTCCTTGAGCTCGGACTCGGTAGCAGCGCCGACCTTGATGACGGCAACGCCACCGGAGAGCTTGGCCAAGCGCTCCTGGAGCTTCTCGCGGTCGAAGTCAGAGGTGGTGTTCTCCATCTCGCCCTTGATCTGAGCGATGCGGGCGTCGATGGCCTCCTTGGAGCCAGCGCCGCCGACGACGACGGTGTTGTCCTTGGAGATGGTGACGGACTTAGCAGTACCGAGCATATCGGCGGTGATGTCAGCGACCTTCACGCCCAGCTCGTCCAGAGCGGCCTGGCCACCGGTGAGGACGGCGATGTCCTCGAGGATGCGCTTGCGGCGATCGCCGTAGCCCGGAGCCTTGACGGCGCAGACGTTGAGGGCGCCACGGATCTTGTTGAGGACCAGGGTCGGCAGAGCCTCGCCGTCGATGTCCTCAGCAATGATGAGCAGGCCACGGCCGGCGCGCTGGACAGCCTCGAGAACAGGCATGATGTCCTGAACGCTGGAGATCTTCTGGTCGGTGATGAGGATGTACGGATCCTTCATCACGGCCTCCATGCGGTCGTTGTCCGTGACGAAGTAAGCGGAGACATAGCCCTTGTCGAACTGCATGCCCTCGACGGTGTCGATGGTGATGTCAAACGTCTGGGAATCCTCGACGGTGATGACGCCGTCCTTACCCACAACCTCCATGGCCTCGGCGATCTTCTCGCCAACCTCGGGGTCACCGGCAGAGATGGTACCGACGGAAGCGATCTGCTCCTTGGTCTCGACCGGCTTGGCCTGCTTCTTCATCTCGGCGACAGCGGCGTTTACAGCCTTGTCGATGCCGCGACGGATGGCCAGCGGGTTGGCGCCGGCGGCGACGTTGCGCAGACCGTCGTTGACGATAGCCTGAGCGAGCAGGGTTGCGGTGGTGGTGCCGTCACCCACGGTGTCGTTGGTCTTGGTGGCGACCTCCTTCACCAGCTGAGCGCCCATGTTCTCGATGTTGTCCTCGAGCTCGATCTCCTTAGCGACGGAAACGCCGTCGTTGGTGATGGTCGGGGCACCGAACGTGCGCTGCAGAGCGACGTAACGGCCCTTGGGGCCCATGGTGACGGTAACGGCATCGGCCAGAGTGTTGACGCCCTTTGCGAGCTTGGCGCGGGCATCGGTGTTGAACGTAATGTTCTTTGCCATGGTAGGTAATCCTCCAAAAGAAATGTGACTCGCGTCGCCGCTTCCGAGTCCTATGCGGCAGGCGCGTTCAAAGACGAATCAGAGATTCTGACGAGGCTAGGCCTCGACGACGGCGTAGATGTCGTCGGCGCGCATCAGCAGATACTTCTCGCCGTCGACCTTGACCTCGTTGCCACCAAACTTACCGTAGATGACAACGTCGCCGACCTGAACGTCCATGGGGATGCGCTCGCCCTTGTCGTTGACCTTACCGGCGCCAACGGCAACGATGGTGCCGCGCTGCGGCTTCTCCTGAGCGTTGCTGGCGATGTACAGACCAGAAGCGGTCTTCTGCTCGGCCTCGTCGGGCTTGACCAGGACGCGATCTGCAAGCGGCTTCAAAGACGACATGCTTGTTTCCTCCTTTGTGGGCCGCGCGGTCATGCCGCGCGGGTTAACCCTTTTTGTTTGCGTACGCGTTGAATGGTACCCACGAATGGCGGGTTATACAACACGGAGTCAAAAAATCTTATTTTTTGGCACTTAGATTTTCTGAATGTCGGGGGATAACCCAGCAGTGGCTCCCGGGGCGGACCGGAGGGCATGAAGTTTGCTGCTCTACAGTCCTGCGCAAGACGGAAAGCACATTAAGTGCTTTCCTTTGCGTGCGGAACTCGCGACAAACTTCATGCCCTCCGGTCCGCCCCGGGAGCCAGGTTGACTAATTCGGGCCCGGCATTCGGAAAAGTCAGTGCAGCAAAATGGCGATGCGGATAGCGACATGAGCATGGTTTTCGCCGCGCGCACGGGTCCCCCGGGGAGCACCGTGCATTTTTGGGAGTATTCAGCAGGCCAGAACGGCTGCATACGCGCCGGACACCCCTTATTGGCCCCAAAGACGCCTTCGACCGGCGATTTGGGTCGGCAGACAGACTTCGTCGAGACGAATAAACATGTCTCGCGTCGCACCGGACCCCAAAATGACGTTGATCTCCGCAATGTTAGCCAACTGCAGCGGCACCGGCGGAACTTGCGTTGCTGAATACTCCGTTTTTTGCACGGCCCAGGCGGGGGTACATAAGGACCAGAAAGAACATCCCATCCTATTTTTGCAATCTGCAATGGAAAGTATGCAAAACACCAAGAGACGGCATTACTGATGTCCAAATTGAGTGCACGGAGCAGCTGCGCCTCCGCCCCGCGCCCAAATCAAGCAGAGCGGGAACGCTCCTAACGGACCCGATCGGCAAACAAACGCGGCCCGAGCGCCATCCCAAAATAGGCTGCCCGAGCCGCGTTTAACGGTACGGCATGAATATTAGCGCTCGTAGATTAAGTTGCCTGCCAGGTAGGTGGCTTGAACCTTGGTAGCCTGGAGCTCTTGGGGGTCGATGGTGAGCGGGTTTTGGTCCAGGACTACCAGGTCGGCGTATTTGCCGGGCTCTAGGCTGCCGAGGTTTTGCTCGTCGCCCGCTGCGTACGCGCTACCAAGCGTGTAGTTGCGCAGGGCAGTTGCCGCGTCGATACGCTCGCTGGGGAGCCAGCCGCCCTCGGGCCAGTGACTGCGGGGGTCTTGGCGCGTGATGGCCGTGTAGAGCACGTTCATGCTGGTAACGGCTGTGATGGGGCTATCGGTACCGAAAGCTTGGCGGATGCCGCGCTGCTTATAGGTCGCAAACGGCCACATGATGCGGCTGCGTTCCAGACCCAGGTCGCGCTCCGGGCCACCCGGGTCGAGCGTGATGTGGCAAGGCTGGCTCGAGGCAATGACGTTGAGCTTGCGCAGACGATCGATGTCCTGAGGCAGCAGATTCTCCAAATGCTCAAGCGTATTATGACCGTGCGGCGGCAGACCGTAGAGCTCTGCCGCCTCCTCAAAGATATCGAGTGCGGCATGGATGGCACCGTCGCCGATAACGTGGATGCGCACGGTGTGGCCGCGCTCGGCTGCCGCCAGAACCAACTTGCGCATGCGCTCGACAGGAACCGTCAGGCGCCCCTGGTCACCCGGGAAGCGCGGGTTGGTATAGGGCTCAGTGAGGTATGCGGTATGCTCGCTCGACACGCCGTCGAAGAACTGTTTAAATCCTGGCGCCGAGAGCAGCGCGTTGTTTGCGTAGCGGGTCTGGAGTTCCTCCAAGCGCGATTGGTCATCCAGCAGCGTGGGAAACAGATGGGCGCGGATGCCCAGCTTGCCGGCGGCCTGCAGCTTGTCGTAAACATCGTCGCGAATAAAGTCGCAGCCCGGCATGGGCATGAGCGACATATCGCAGATTGAGGTGATGCCTTGCTCGGCCATGCGCTTCATCTGGTCGCCGTAAGCGCTCGCGATGCGGTCCTCGCCCAGCCATTCCAGGCAGCGCGGCAGCAGCTGCATAGCAGCTGCCTCGTGGGCAATACCCGTAAGCTCACCGTTTGAGTCTTTGTCGTAACTGCCACCCGCCGGAGGCTCGCTGTCACGCGTCACGCCGAGGGCTTCGAGTGCGCGGCTGTTGAGCCACAGCGTATGCCCATCGCCCGAATACATAACACAGGGGCGACCGGGGAAGGCGGCGTCGAGGGAGGCCTTGGTAGGATGCTCAGGCGGATCCCAGCGGTAATCGCGCCAGCCCTGGGTCACGACCCAGGCGTCGTCGGGCAGGCCCTGGGAAAACTCGAGCGCATGCTGCACCAGTGCCGCCTCTGACGTGCCCATATCCATGAGCATATACGGTGAGGAGCCGACCGAGGTATGGAAGAAGTGCAGGTGCGCATCATGGAAACCGGGGCAGATAAATTGTTCGCCGTAATCGACCACCGGCGTGGCGGCAGGGGCGGCGGCAACCACGTCATCGGATGCGCCGACAGCGACGATGCGATCGCCCGCAATGGCAATCGCCAGCTCGCGGGCGGTATCGATGCCGTCTTGGGCGGTAAAAACGTTCTTGGAGCGGATAATCCGATCGATATGCTGCATGGGCATCCCCATCTCTGGCAGGAAATTCAACACTCCCGAGTGTACTCCCCCGCCCTTGCAACAAAACCCCAAGCGGCAAACGGCAACTTTACCAGCCCTAGCGGCAGGTGGCATACTGGAGAAAGCCTGTACGATTTTGCGATCAACCCAGCAAGGAGCAAATCGACCATGACGAAGACCAAGGCACAGCAAATTATGGCGGCAACCGAGGTTCGCGCGGCAGACGACGTCACCGCGGCCATCCGGGATATCGCCGCCGAGTTTGAACCCTACATCATCAAGCAGCGCCGGCACTTCCATAAGCACCCGGAGTTGAGCCTTGCCGAGGAGCGCACGACTTCCGACATCGCCAACCAGCTCGACGCCATGAATATCCCCTACGAGCGTCCGCTCAAGACGGGCCTGGTGGCGACGCTTCGCGGCACCGCGCCGGATGCCTACCGCGAGGACGGCACGCCGCGCCGCCGCATCCTGCTGCGCGCCGACATCGACGCCCTGCCTGTCACCGAGCAGACCGGCGAGGAGTTCGCCAGCGTCAACGAGGGCTGCATGCACGCCTGCGGTCACGACTGCCATATCGCCATGATGCTCGGCACGCTGCAGATTCTGCGCCACATGACCGATGACATCCACGGCGAGATTCGCATCGTATTCCAGCCCAGCGAGGAAAACGGCCAGGGCGCCAAACTCATGATTGGCACGGGTGTGCTCGACGGCGTCGACGGCGCCTACGCCGCGCACATCTGGAGCGAGGTCGACGCCGGCACCGTAAGCTGCGAGCCCGGCCCACGCATGGCAAACACCGACTGGTTCCGCATCGACGTTCGCGGCACCTCGTGCCATGGCGCCATGCCCCAGCGCGGCCACGACGCCGTTATGGTTGCCGCCGAGATTGTCAACGCCCTGCAGACCATCGTCTCGCGCGAGATTAGCCCCTACGAACCCGCCGTCATCACCGTCGGCGAACTGCACGGCGGCACCGCGCGCAACGTTATCGCCGGCACGGCGTACCTCGCCGGCACGGTGCGCACCTATGGCGACAAGACGCATGAGGAGATGCCCGAGCTTATGCGCCGCATCGTGGAGCACACCGCAGCAGCACTAGGCGCCGAGGCCGAACTCACCGACTACACCATCGCCAACTACAAGGTCGAAAACGATGCCGCCTCGAGCGAGCGCTGCCGCCAAGCTGTGCTCAAGTGCCTGGGCCCCGCAGGCGAGGGCCATTACCGTGGCACGCTTTCGGGCGAGGACTTCTCGGAGTATCTGCGCCGCGTACCGGGCGTGCTCGCCTTTGTTGGCACGCGCAACCCCCAGATTGGCGCCACCTATGCCCAGCACTCCTGCTTCTATAAGATCGACGAAAGCGTGCTCGCCAAGGGCTCCATGGTAGCCGCCCAGTATGCCATCGACTTTTTGGCCGAGCCCACGCAAGAAGAGCTCGACGGCCCCACGATCGCCGCGGTTGCCGAGACCAATCCCGACCTGGCAGCCAAGCTGCGCTCTGCCAAGGCAACGGCCGCCGAGGCCCGCGACGCCATGCACGATGCCCGTACCGCCCGCCATGCCGCAATCAAGGGCATCCACGATGCGCGGGCTGCCGCTCGCCACGAGGAGAAGCATGGCGAGTAGCCGTCACGCCCACCCATAACAACCTGGCTAGAGCAAAGCGGGGGCGAACGTTATCTCAACGTTCGCCCCCGCTTATATGTCGACCGCTTTTCTAGCGCGTCCTCCGTCACGACAGGTAAGAGCGAAGGATGGTGAGCCAGCGTGGGGTTTCGAGGTGGATGATATCGGTGGGAACTCCGGCGGGAGCGTGGCCACCAAAGAGCAGGCCCGCGTCTGCCGGGTTGATAAGGCGCACGATCCATACGGCAACGACCAGCACGCACAGAACAATTACCGCAATGTCGATGCCGCGCTTTAGCTTGCTCGATGCCACCTCCTCTCGCACGAACGCGAGCACAAACGCAATCGGCACCACCCAAAACAGCGGATGATAAGCGAAGGCCGCCGCAAAATCGAGTCGCAGCGCCGCCAACCAGGCTCTCGTCATGCCGCATCCCGGACAGGGGATGCCCGTCATCAACCGAAAGACACAGCCGATATCGAGCAAGTAGAGCGCGAGCCAGGCAACAAACAGCACACCGATGCAAGAAAGGGCGCGACGAATGAGCTCCGCCGCGCCCTTATGTCCCTGAGTATTACTCACGACGACTTGATCGTTAGGCACGCACGCCGAGACGGGTGTTGTAGACCGTAGCCATTGCGTTGGTGTTCTTGATGATGATGTTCATGGCAAAGATGAGACCAAGGCCGCACAGGAGCGCACCGACAATCTGCCACATAAGAATGGTGGTGCCGTTCTCCTGGAACACCAGGCCATAGCGAGGGGCGTTGGCCTGCAGGCGGTTACCGATCTTATAGTACCAGTAGAGGGCATAGAAACCGCAGGTCACAAACGACAGCAAGATGAACGCGGCAATGCCCGGCGTGGAATCGCCATCCTCCTGGCACATGACATTGATGTCGCGAGCGAGGCAATAGAGGAAGTAATACGAATAGATGCCGCAGGTCACGATGGAAAGCAGGAGCCAGCCGATCAGGCTGCGGTCGGTCTTAATCGGAGCATAGCCCATCGGGGCAGGTGCAGGCTGCTGAGCATACTGCTGCTGTCCGGCGTACTGCTGCCCGGCGTATTGCTGCTGAGGCTGAGGCTGAACTGCCTGAACCGGAGCGGGCTGAATCTGCGTGGGCTGCGGAGCAGGTTGGGGCTGAGGTGCAGGCTGCGGCGCGGGCTGCGGAGCAGGAGCAGCGGGAGCGGCACCGACGGCAGAACCGCAGACGGGGCAGAATTTGGCATCATCCGAAATGGGAGAACCACAAGTGGGACAGAACATAAGCCTCTCCTTTTCCTAAGGCGTTGCACGCCTTCAAACCTTACACGACTATGTTCTCAACAATAGCCGCGACGTTGTTGCGCAACATTGATCAATTTCCGAGAAATATTGCTGCAACCGTTTTCCCAGGCATTTTCTTGCTTCCGCAGTAGAAAAAGGCACCCCGGGCTCAGTTGCCCAGGGCGCCTCGACCGACTATTCGGTTTGATTGTTTTCGGCAGCAGGATTATCGCCCGGCTCATCCGCCGGCGTGGCAACGGCATTCCAATCGGGCTCCGCAGGCGTCGCCTCGGGCGTCGGTGCGGGTGCAGGCGCGGGTGCAGGGGCAGGTGCAGCACCAGTGGCGGCCGTGGGATTGAATCCCGCAGGAGCAGGCTTCTTCTCACCCGGGAGCACAAACGTCAGGACGTCGTCGGTATCCTCGTCGGACCACTCGCTGGCATGGCGTGCCGCCCAATAGCCAACGGCGCGATACTTGAGCATCTTACCAAACACAGTCAGGAACACCGTGACAAAGGCAACGATCATCAAGAACAGGATGAGCGTAATGCCGCCGCCCTCGATGATTGCCTCAAGACCCGTGGGGCGATAGTAATAGCTATACATACCAAACGTAGCAATGGCGCCGAAGATGGCGGTGAAGATCCACGTGATGATGTGCGACACGATGCCCGTCAAAAACTCGGGGAGAATCGATGCGCAGAACAACTTGCCCAGGTTGGCCTTATAGGACTTCCAAACCTTCTCAAGCGAGAACGCGCTCTCCACGCGCCCGACGACGGCAAAGTGCATCACGGCAGCATCACCAAACATCTTAAAGAAGATGCCCAGCACCACCGACACGATCATGGCAAAGACGAGCAGGCCCATCGAGCCGAAGAGTGCGGCCTCGAGACCGCTCGAACCGGAGTAATAGTACGAGCCGACGGCACCGATCACGACGCTCTCGATAGCCGAGAAGATCACGCCGATCACTGGGATAATGGCAACGAACTCGAGCACACCGGTAATGACGGACGAGAAGATACCCAGGCCAAACGAGGTCGAGCGCAGCAGCGGACGCTCCATGCCGTTATCATCCTTGAGCGACAGGTCACGACCCCACTCGATAGCAAAGCCCGCGCCGCACACGCTTGCCACGTACGCGAGCAAAAAGCCAATGGCCGCCGCGATGCCACCGATAACGGGGATAAACAGCACCAGCACCGAGACAACACAGATCAGCGCCGGCAAAAAGGCGATCTGGCATACGCGAACCAAGGCACCGGGAACCTTGAGCATGTCGTTGAAGGCCTGAGCCATGCAACCCTTGGGCACGTTCATAGCCGGCTGGGGCGCAACGAACGGCTGCGGCTGGGCAAACGGCTGACCCTGCGGCTGAGGTTGAGCTTGCGGAGCGGGGCCGGCGGCCTTGGCCTCGGTATTAGGAGCACCGCACACGCCGCAGAACTTGTCGTTATCGCCCATGGGGGCGCCACACTGCGAACAGAACATCGAAATCATCCCTTCGTATCTAGAGCGAATCACCTGGATCGCAAACGATGTCTTTGGCAACATTATCGCCCAATGTGGGGACAAATACCCCCAGATGACCGATTTGCAACGTAGGCGGCTTTATTCAATGATTCGAAGGGTATATCCGCGCTAGTTCGTGCCGCGGAAGCCCTTGCCCACAATCTCGGAGCTGTCAACGATCGTGATAAACGCATTCGGATCGATATCGCGGGTATAGCGGCGCAGTTGTACTGCCTCGCGACGGCTCAGCACGCTCATAATCACCGTGACGCACCTGCCCGAGAAGGCGCCGTAACCACGGCTGATCGTTGCCGTGCGGTTGAGATGCTTGACGATAAACTCCTCGACCTTAAGGGGCTCGGAGCAAATGATCGTGCAGACCTTGCGCAAGTGAATGCTCTCGATGGCCTTGTCGACCACGAGCGTCTTGGCAAACAGGCCAAGTACGCAGTACAGGCCGACGCGCGGGCCATACAGGAAAGCCGCGACGGTCACGATGCCGATATCGACCAGCAACAAGGCGCGTCCGATCTCGAGCGTCGTACGACGCTTGAGGATCATGGCAAGGATGTCGGTGCCGCCCGTCGAGGCGCCAATGTCAAAGACAATGGCACTGCCCAGCGCCGGCAAGATGACGGCAAAACACAGGTCGAGCCACATATCGCCCGTCATCGAAACATCCGTCGGGATGAAGAGCTCAAACAGCGAGACGTAGGCCGAAAGCGCAAACGAGGCAAAGACGCTCCAAAGGATTGCCTTGCGCTCCAAAAAGATAAAGCCCAGGATGACCAGGACCGCGTTGATAATCCACATAAAGACGCCGACGGGCAGAGTCGGGAACAGCGTGGAAAGAATGACCGACACACCCGAGGTGCCGCCGAAGGCAAAGTGATTGGGCGTTTTGAAAGCCACGATGGCAAAGGCCGTGAGGATCAGCCCCAAATTAAGCTCGGCAAAAAAGCGCGGAAAGCCTGGCTCCTGGCTGCGCTTGCGGCCGGCGCGCTCGCCACGTTCGATATCCTCGCGACCGACAACGCGCTCCATCGGTACCACCGGAGGACGATGCACCTCCTCGGCGGCACGCGACGCCGCCTCAGCCGCAGCGGCTTCAATCGCCCATGCCTTGCTTTCGGTCTCGTGTTCGTCGGCCATTACGGCAACCCCTCGTTAACAATTTGGAAACAATGCGCCCATTAGGGTAACGCGGAACGCGAAGATTGCAACCCTTAGTTAGACGAGCGGTATGACTAGATCGAGGCTATATAGAAAACGGTCGACCGCGCTTTTGCTTGCGCGGTCGACCGTTTGGCGTTTTCGCAGGTAAAACCTACCAAAACAAACCTGTCCCTTTTTAGTAGGTTACTCGTGCTGGCTGGTGCGGTGCTCGTACTCCTCGGGGGTGATGACATCCTCGATGCGCAGGTTGACGCCTGCCACCTCAAGGCCGGTGATCGCGGCCAGACGCTCGGTGACGCGCGCCTTAACGTCGTCAAAGATCGCAGGCGCATAGGCGCCGTACTCGATGATGACCGAGATGTTGACGACCACGCGGTTGTCATCGGTGACCTCAACCGTCACGCCCTTGGTCAGGTTCTCGGCACCAAACTGCTCCTGCACAAAGTGCATGAGGTTGCCCTTCATGCCCAGGACGTGCGGCACCTCGCGGGTGGCCATGGCGACGATCTTCTCGATCACGCCGTTGGAATAGGTCAGCGAGTCCTCGGACTCGTCCGCCTCCTCGTCCATCTCCTCGTTGTCCTCATCCGCATCGGACTCGGCCTCGACGAGCGCCTCGTCCTCGAGCGTTACGTCCTCCGCCTCGGCGGCGACGGCCTCATTCGCCTCGAGCTCGGTATCGGCTACATCGACCTTCGTGTTAAAAGCCATGGTTCCTCCTTATGCCTGCCGCGGATGCGACAGTCGAATTCATATTAGCGGCCGCTAAACAGACGGCCGAAGAAGTTGACGATACCGTTCTCGCCGTCGCGAATCTGGCCGATCACGGCGCCGATCAGCACAAAGAATGCGATGACGAGCGTGTCCCACAGGCCCAACGTAAGTACCAGCACGGCAAGGATAAAGCCTGCCACGGCGCCGAGCGTAGTGTTGGGATGGCGCACGGCGTAGCTCCAGATAGCAGCGCCCGTACCTTTGATGAGACCCATGGCCTCGTCAAAGTCGTTGGCGGCGCTGTCGTGCTGCTCGCCGGCCTCGGGCTTGGTGTCGGCGGACTCGCCTGCCAGCGTAGCGTTCTGGTCGATCGTCAGGCGCGGCGTGCGGGCGGTCTTGTCTTGATTGGTATCACTCACCGGAAACCTCCACGGTCTGGACGGTAGTCTTGGATGGCAAAAAACGGACGCGCGCGGTCGTGCCCGGCGTGCCGAGCATGGTGTCGCAGGCCTTCTCGATGCGCTGCTGCATCGAGGTGGCAAGAGCGGCAACGTCCTTGTCATCGAGCGCGATGGCCTCGACCTTAAAACGAACGCGCGACTCGTCGGAGCCTTGAACGCGTGCCTCGACATGCTCAACCATCACGCGATCATCGCGCTCTGCCGCGGCACGGGCGCACGAGGAAAGCGCTGCGAGCGTGACCTCGATATTGCGCTCCCCCGCCGGATGCACGCAGGACGGCTCGCGACGCGCGAACATCAGGCGGAAAAAACCGATGAGCACGCCAAGCGCCACGATAGCGGCACACACCGTAACGACGACGCGAGGCATGGCGTCACGCAGCAGCAGCATAAAGCGATACGTATACGGTCCCCAGAACTGGCAGACAAACGTACCCAGCGCCACGATGGCGGCGGCAAGATACACGATCGCTAGGGCTCGTTTGAGTACGCGCACGCGCGCTCCCTTCAGGTTTCGGTCCACAGAATGCAAAACGATTCGCATCATTATAAAAGAGCCGGGTCCGGTGCCATACGCACGCGGATCCGGCTCATCTATTCCACGAGGCTTGCATGCTCGCTTCATTATGCCCAGATATGCACGGCTTAACCCGTGTGGGCGCTACTCCTCCTCGAGGGCAGCGATAACCTCGTCGGTCATGTCCATGGTGCTGTAAACATCCTGGACGTCGTCGAGCTCCTCAAGACGGTCGATGAGGCGCTGGACCTTCTTGGCGTCGGTACCGGAGACCTCGGTCGGGGTAGTCGGGACCATGGTGGTCTCGGAGCCCTTGACCTGGACGCCCTGCTCCTCGAGCGCCTTGGAGACAGCCATGACGTCGTTAGCAGCGGTCCAGACGATCCACTCCTCGCCGGCGTCCTCGTAGTCCTCGCCACCGGCCTCGGCGATGGCCATCATGAACTCATCCTCGTCACCGGCAGGACCGTTGGCGATCATGGTCTCCTTCTTGGCGTTCTCGTCCAGGATCTCCTTGGCGACGACGATCTGGCCCTTGCGCTCAAACTGGAAGGCGACGGAGCCCGAGGTGCCCAGGTTACCACCAGCGTGGGAGAAGGCGGAACGGACATCAGCGGCGGTGCGGTTGCGGTTGTCGGTCAGGCAGTCAACGTAGACGGCGACACCGGCGGGACCGTAGCCCTCGTACACGATGTTCTCGTAGACGGCGGCATCGGCACCCGAACCGAAGGCCTTGTCGATAGCGGACTTGATCTTGTCCTTGGGCATGGACTGAGCCTTGGCCTTAGCAACGGCAGCGGCGAGGCTGGCGTTGTTCTCGGGCAGCGGGTCGCCGCCGAGACGGGCAGCAACGGTGATGTTGCGGCTCAGCTTGGAGAAGAGGGCGGAACGCTTGGCGTCCTGCGCGCCCTTACGATGCTTGGTTGTGGCCCACTTAGAGTGTCCGGACATACGTGTCTCCTATCGGTTTCGACCTAAAGCCCAGCGCAGATGCTCGGGCAATATAAACAAACGTCGTTATGATATACCTACTGGCCTGCGAGATAAACCCCAAAATGAAGGCGTCGTGATGATGCAGCCCCTTAGTGCAAAGTAACCTGTCCCCTTTGCACCAAATTAGGACCAGAGGAGATCGCTGCGGGTGATGGTGGCGCCGATGGCAAAGGGCATGCAGGCGATGACCGGATACAGGTAGCGCATGTAGGTCGAGCCGTTGCAGGGACCAATCAGGCACACGGCGAGCACGCCCAGCAGCGGCACCCAAATGGCCAGCCCGCGCCACGAATGGCGACGTAGCAGATAGACCACCACGGCGATCATGATCCACACATAGGTGGCCGAGCTCATGGTGAGCGAGATAAACGGGATGCGTTGTACTGCCACGCGATACAGGTTGATCAGGTGGTCGCACCAGCGCACAACCTTGCTATCGACCGGATGGAAGTCAAAGTACTTGAGGTTATCGGGCTTCGCCATGATCTCGGCACTGCGCGCCGTGCTGTAGACCCACGCATCGCGGGCACTCGGATAAAAGTAGCCGTAGTAGTTATTGATGAGCGCCGAGATATAGCACTCGGGATCCTTTTTGAACATCTGAGCCCACACCTCAAAATAGGCCTTGATGTCCTCCTGCGAGGCATACTCGTTAAAGCAATTTTTGACGGCGTCCGACTTATCCGGGTTGTAACGGCGGCCCAGGTTCTCGTACTTGAGCACGCGGTCGATCACGGCACGCTCATCGTCGGTCACCAAGCCGTCGCAAGGAGCCTCCACGATGGTGCCGTCCTCCTTAACCGTAGGGTTGACGCCCGAGTTGAGGCCGTCGTGCTTTTGGACGAAACGAGCCGTCTGCTGGAACGGAATCGAGAGGATTTCGCGCTTGGAACCAGGCGTGATGTCGTGCGCCGGCATAAAGACCTTGGTGAAGTACATATTGGAGGCAAGGCAGAGTGCAAGCACCGCAAGAACTCCCACCCAGCGGAAACGCGGGATGGCGCCCGAAGGCGCAGCACCAGTCTGCCTGGCTGCACGATGAGCCACATGCGCGTCCCATGCGCAAAACGCCGCCGCGATTACGCATGCCGCCAGGGGAAACACCAGGCCGCCGTTACGCAGAAACGTGGAACCCATGGCGCCCAGAGCGAGCAGCAGCCAGTCATGGCGCGCAAAGAGCACGGGCCTCTGTTCGCCCGCACGCTCGGCATTGGCATCGCGACGGGGCAGGCCGCAGGCCACGAGCTTCACGGTCTGCACCAACAGCACCAAAAACGCGTCGGCAAACAGCACATCTTTGGTAAGCAGCGCCGCGTAGTTGGAGAACATGGGCATAAACACAAAGAACAGCAAGATCACGCCGCGGACCGGCAGGCTCACGCCCAGCTTGCGCAGCGACGAGATGGAATAGGCCATGCAGGCGGCCGTAATGACGAACTGGGCGCAGGTGTAGATGGCAAGACCTGCGTTGGCGCTGTTGAACAGTGAAAGCCCCAGCTGGACGCACGAACCGATGATAGCCGTGTGCACCACGGGATGATGTCCGTTGAGCAACACATTGGGATTGAGCAGACGCAGGTAGTCACTCGTGCCGTTGGGGTAGTTGAACCACTGGCGAATCTGCGCGCCCGTATCTCCCATAAAAAGGCCGGGCAGCGAAGCGATGAGCGTGGGCGCCCAGGCGACCATAAACACCAGGAAGGGCCCGGCAAAGGGATGGACCGAGAGCGCGGCGTGAGCCACACGCCATACGCGGCCAAAGTGCGCTTCGGAAAACGGAATGCGTCGAGAGCTCAACCAATCTAGACACTCAAAAGCCAGGTAGAAAGCAACGACCGCCAAGAGCATCCAGCCCGCACCGCCTATCCAGGCACAGATAATGCGGGCCTTGTCGCCGAGCACGATCTCGGCCGAATCGGTGAGGTCGTAGCTGCGGCCAAACACCATGCAGACGGCAAAGAACAGCGACGGAAGGATCACCGAGGGACGCCAAGCGTCGCCGCGGCCAAAGAATACGTAGCGAAACGGCAGCGTGAGCAGGCAGGCAAGCGCAAGCAGCATGACCGCGTCGGTATGGCCGGCAAACGAGAGGAGCACCTCGTAGCACACGTACAGCATGCCCGAGGCTTTGGGGTCAATCGCCAAGACTGCGTTGCTCGACACCGGGGCGGGATCGATGGAAAACGCCGTGGTCGCCAACAGCGCGAGCAAAAATGCGATGAGCGTCTGCTTGGCGGGATAGCGCTTAAACCAGACGATGCGGGCAGCGTCGCGCGCGGCCGTTGTGGAGAGGTCGGAATCCTTCACAGTCCGAAAGCCTTTCTAGAAACCTATCAAACTCGGCAAGACCACCACAAAGGTGCCTGTCCCCTTTGTGGTGGTTTTGGTGGTTAGGCGTCCAAGTAGACGCGCTGGGGGCGATTGCGGTGTCGGGCGAAGATGATGAGCGCCAGACCGGCGATCACGAGCGGCAAACTCAGCAGCTGACCCATGGTGATGACGCCGCCCAGCAGATAACCCAGCTGGGCATCGGGCACGCGCACGAACTCAACGAGAAAGCGGACGATGCCGTACCCCATCACGAACACGCCCATAAACGTGCCCTGGGGCAGTAGCGGCTTTTTGCGGCTGAGCACCTGCAAAATACAGAAGAGCACGACGCCCTCAAGAAACGCCTCGTAGAGCTGGGAGGGATGGCGCGGCATATCGCCCGCGGTGCCGCCAAAGACCACACCCCAAGGCAGATCGGTCGGTTTGCCCCACAGCTCGCCGTTGACGAAATTGGCGCAACGTCCCAGGCACAGCGCCAGCGGGGCGCCGATCACGGCAAGGTCGGCGATGGTCCAGGCGTCGAGTTTATACATGCGGCACACGATGATGCCGCCCAAGATGCCGCCCACCAGACCGCCGTGGAAGCTCATGCCGCCCTCGTTGGTGGCAAAGATTTCGAGCGGGTGAGTCCAATAGTAGCCATCGCCGTAAAAGACGACGTAAAACAGGCGCGCGCCGATAATAAGGCCAAAGACCGCGCCGACCACGACGCTCGTCAGGTCATCGATCGTGATGTCGAAGCCCCAACGACGTTGCGTGCGGTACATAACGACCGCCGTGAGCAGAGCGCCGACCACGTAGGCCAGACCGTACCAGTAGATGGTGATGGGGCCCGCCGAGATCGCGACGGGATCAAGCATATGGTAGAGGTCGTTGAGCATATCGATCCCTCTGCTCCCTACATACAAATGCGGCCGCGGGCCTTGCGCTCGCAGCCGCATATTTGGACGTAACGTCTATGCGGAGCGTACCGTCCGCAGCTTTCGCATCTTAGAACGGCGCGTACTCGTCGTACAGGTCCTCGGCCTCGCCGGAAGCATTGACCTGCTCGACGCGGGTAACGCCGGGCACATGCTCCTTCAGGATGCGCTCGATACCCATGGAAAGGGTCAGCGAGCTCATGGGGCAGCCGGCGCAGGCGCCCTGCAGTTCCAGCTTGACGACACCCTCGTCGTCGACGCCCACATACTCCATATCGCCGCCGTCGGCCTGCAGGTTGGGGCGAATCTCTTCAAGAACCTTCTTAAGCAGCTCTTCGTTAACAGCCACAGGGGCTCCTTTCTCACAATAACGCGGGCACGCCCGCGGACAGAAGCTATGTTACTACAGCCATGTACCCGCTCACGAGCCGTCCATGCGCGCAGACGCGACTTTCACGAGTAGTCAATTTGGGACGGGGCTCTTTTAGCTGTTTTGCCGCCAACTGGCGTTGGCACGCGCTACTGCTGAGCCTGCTCCCCGGTACCAATCTGGACATCGACGATGACCTGGCGGTAGCTGATGCCGCAGGAGTCGAGAATGCGGCGGCTGATACGGCCGTCATCGGTGTCGGCATACTTATTGTCCAGGTAGACGACCTCGCCCACACCCACCTGTGCCAGGATCTTGGCGCAGTCGTGGCACGGGAACAGCGTGACGTAGACCGTGGAACCCTCAAGGTCTTTGAGCGAGCCGCGATAGTTGAGCACGGCGTTGGCCTCGGCATGGACTACGTAGTTATGCTTGTCCTGCAGCGGGTCATCGCTCGTGCCCCACGGGAAAAAGTCGTCGTTGAGCGCCGAGGGCGTACCGTTGTAGCCCACCGAAAGGATGCGGTGGTTGGTGCTGGCGATGCACGCGCCCACCTGCGTGTTGGGGTCCTTACTGCGGCGCTGCGCGGCGATGGCCACGCTCATAAAGAACTCATCCCAGCTAATAACGTCGCGGCGCTTGCCCGACGCGGTTTGATGAAGATCGTCCGACATGGCAGACACCTCCGAAATCGCAATAGTTTGACCCATTGTAGCAGGTGGAAGGTGGAGACGTTTTTGTCCCATTGCCCCCATCGCTACGCGCGGCGGGGCTTTTGGTTGATGTGGTAGAGCTCGGCGAGGCCCCGCAGCGTCAGCGCATCGTCGACCGTCAGGCTATGGCCGACCAGCGCCGCAAGCGCCTCGGCATCGTCGCCGGTAATGACGATGGGCACATCGCCCTCCCCCGCGGCCTTGGTCGCACGCATCTCGGCGAGCACCATGTCGAGCATGCCGTCGATGCGTGCCACCTCGCCCAGAACCACGCCCGAGCGCATGGCCTCACGCGTGTTACGGCCGATGACGTGTGTCGGCGCCGAGGGCTCAACTTGAGGCAGGCGCGCCGCAGCGGCCGAGAGCGAACGGGCGCCGAGCGCCAGCCCCGGCGCGATAACGCCGCCGACAAAGGTGCCGTGTGCGTCGATGACCTCGATATTGGTCGTCGTGCCCAGGTCGATCACAATGCACGGCGAGCCGTAGACGGCGCGGGCAGCCACGGCGTCGGCGATGCGGTCGGGACCGATCTCGGCCGGGTCATCGTAGTGCACGGGCATGCCGGTCTTAAGTCCCGGCCCCACCGTGAGCACGCGCCCCGTGCAGGCACGGGAAAGTGCCGCCTTCCACGGGCGCTCGAGCGCCGGGACCACGCAGCTCAGCACAGCAGCCGTGGACACAAGCGCGCCCGGCATGCCCGCATCGGCCGCCAGTGCGGCCATGACCTGCACGAGACGCATGCGCGCCTCGTCTGCCGTGATGCTCGACGGCGTGGTGATCTCGCACGTCGCAAGCGGACATTCCTGCGCCGCGGCCGAATCCTCTGCAAACAGGCCAAAGCGAATGAACGTGTTGCCCACGTCGATCGTCAATATATATGCGCACCCATTAAGCATCGTCGGCGCTCCTTTCGTCTGCCCAGCAGTATATCGCCTACCTAAACCAGTCATCCCAAAATGACTAGCTTGCGGCTATACTGGTGCGCGGTCGTTTGCGAGCTCACGCGGCGGCCCTTGGTAACCCGACTTCCCGCGCCGTATCCGTAACGGCGCTCCCGGGGGAAGCGGATATACGCAAAGGAGTTTTATATGAGCAATCCCTCGAACCGCGCTTCGATGCGCGGGCAACTCACGCTGCGCGGCGTCGTCATCGGCGTCCTTGGCTGCGTGATCATCACGGCAAGCTCGGCCTACACCGCCCTCAAGATGGGCGCCCTCCCCTGGCCGATCATTTTCGCTGCCGTCATTTCGCTGTTCTTCCTGAAGCTCATGGGCAACGCCAGCCTCAACGAGGCCAACGTCACCCACACCATCATGTCCGCAGGCGCCATGGTCGCTGGCGGTCTGGCGTTTACCATCCCGGGCGCCTGGATGCTGGGCTATGCCGACCAGATCAGTTGGCTCGACATGTTTATCGTGGCACTCGCCGGCACTATCCTAGGCCTGCTGGCCACGGCACTCATCCACCGTCACTTTATCGTGGACGCCGCGCTTGAGTTCCCCACCGGCAACGCCGCAGCTCAGACCCTGCGCGCGACCGAGGCCGGCGGCAAGACCGGCAAGCAGCTCTTTGGCTCCATGGCCATCGCCGGCATCTACAGCGTGCTGCGCGACGCTCTGGGCATTGTGCCCAGCATGCTGTGCACGCTCAATATCCCCGGCGTGACCTTTGCCATCTACAACTCGCCCATGTTGCTGTCCATCGGCTTTTTGGTGGGCTTCGCCCCCGTCGCGTTCTGGTTTGCCGGCGCGCTGCTGGGCAATTTTGGCATCATCGTCGGCGGCACCGCTGCCGGTCTGTTTGACGTTATGACCGCACAGGGCATCGTCAAGTCCCTGGGTATGGGCCTCATGATGGGCTTTGGCGTCGCCGTCGTCCTCAAGGACATCCTTCCGCAGGTCGCCGGTATCGTCCGCGGCCTCGCCGCCGACAGCTCCACCGACACCGACGAGCAGTCGCTCATCTCGGGCTCCCTTAAACTCGACGCCGGTATCATCGGCCTGGGCGCTGCCGCCATCGCCGTGATCATCGCCATCGTGCTCGACCTTGGCCCCGTTCCGGCCGTCATCGTCACGCTGTTCACCTTTGTCACCACCATCATGAGCGCGCAGAGCTGCGGCCAGACGGGCATCGACCCCATGGAGATCTTCGGCCTCATCGTCATGCTCATCGTTGCCGCCTTCGCGCAGCTCGCTCAGGTCAAGCTGTTCTTTATCGCCGGCATCGTGGCCGTGGCGTGCGGCCTTGCGGGCGACGTCATGAACGACTTCAAGGCCGGCGCCGTGCTGGGCACCAACCCGCGCGCGCAGTGGGTCGGCCAGGCCATTGGCGGCATCGTGGGCGCCCTGGTCGCCGCCGCCGTCATGGTCGCGCTCGTCACCGCCTATGGTCCGGACGCCTTTGGCCCCGACAAGAGTTTTGTGGCCGCACAGGCAAGCGTGGTCGCCACCATGGTCTCGGGCATCCCGAGCGTGCCGTGGTTTGCGGGCGGCTTTATCGCCGGCATCGTCATGTACTGGCTCGGCATTCCGGCCATGATGATCGGCCTGGGCGTGTACCTGCCGTTCTACATGTCGCTCACGGCCTTCCTGGGCTCCTGCGTCAAGCTCGCCTACGACAAGTGGGCAGCCCACCGCGATGCCAACGCCGGTCTTTCGGACGAGGAGAAGACCGCCAAGGATGCCGCCTTCCAGGAGCAGGGCCTGGTTGTCGCCAGCGGCCTGCTCGGTGGCGAGTCCATCGTCGGCGTTATCCTGGCGTTTGTCTCTGTTGGCCTGAGCCTGCTGGGCTAAACCAAACAACAACGCACCCGTGCAGAGCGCGGGGTCGGAGACCATCCGGCCCCGCGCTTTTTGTATCTGCCGAAACCCTCGGCAGTACTTGTATGTGGCGTGTCTTCCTTTGCCTGCTCGCCTAAGTTCCATGTCAAGATGACCGCCCCGCCCGTCACGGTGTAGAGTACATGCTGCGAACGCACCCGCGTTCCTACGGCAATACGAGGTGGACATGGAACTCGATAAACAACAGCTCAAGCGACTGCGCGAGCGCCATCATCGGCGCCATGGCATCCGCCCCGCCCACAGCGAGGCCATGGAGAACGCAAGCCGCTTTCTAAAGCGGGCATTCAACATTCGCGAGGGACGCGCGCCCTATCACGTGATTCGCAAGCGCTTTGTAAACGGGGCGCGCCTGACTGGCTCACACTTATGCATCTTGATCATTGCCATGTTGATCGCGAGCATCGGCCTCGATATCGACTCGGATATCGCCATTGTAGGCGCCATGCTCATCTGCCCGCTCATGGGCTCGGTCCTTGCCATGGCATACGGCATCGCCACGCTCGACCGCGAGATCACCCTTGAGGCCGTCGCCGGCCTCGCGCTGCAGATGGTCTTTTGCCTGGTCACGTCCACGTTGTACTTTAAGCTCTCGCCCCTTGGCACCACCACGGCCGCCATCATCGACAATTCGACACCGACTGTGTGGGACCTTGCCGTCGCGCTCGCGGGCGGCTTTGCGGGTGGCCTGGGCAACTCGCGCGACCAGGAACCCGCCACGCTCATCGCCGGGGTGGCTGTGGCGACCGCGCTCATGCCGCCCCTGTGCGCGGCGGGCTATGGCATCGCCATCGCAAGCGGGTCACTGTTTCTCTCGGCGCTTTACGAGTTTGGCATCAACGTGGTCTTTATCGCACTCGCGGCCGAAGCCGTTCTGCTTCTTTTGCGCGTGCCGCTCAAGCGCGACCTCAACGGCGACGGTATTGTGACTGCCGAGGAAAATGCCGAGGTCGACGAGCTATCGCGCAAGGTGCGCCGCCGCATCATCGTGGGCACGGTAATCTTTGCCATCCCCTGCATCGTTATGACGGCGGGTTCCATTGGCTCGGCGCAGGCCGGCGTGCAGGACGGCTACGGCGTCACCGAAACCACGCGCGAGCTTGCGGCGGTGCTGCCAGGCTTTAAGGACTACACCGTCGCCGTCGAGACCTCGGCCACCGAAGGCGACGAGGAGGGCATCGTCGAGCGCGAGGTTGTCGCCCATGTGACGACAAGCGAGGCGCTCGGGGCACGCGACCGCCACGTCGCCCGCAAGCTCATCGACCTCAATGTGCCCGAGCTCGATCGCGTGGAGTTCGATGTGAAGTGATGCCGGCGCGGGATGAGCGCTCGCACGGACGCAAGTTATGACGAGGCGCAGACGCGATATCGACACGAGCAAATAGCGGGGTTCAGTTCACACCCGCGCCCCGCTCGCTTTTTTATTGCCGTGAATCAACTGTCCGAATCGACCTCGCCAGACTCCACCGTAAACGCCGGATCGGTGCTCACAAGATAAAATCGGGTCACCTTAGTATTTCTAATTAGGTAAATCTGCCCTTGATTGCGTCGGCGCGATATATATGCAACGTGAACCGTGCCGAATTCTTCGCCGTTTTCCCTCTTTAATACCAGGATATTGGGATCGTCCGTACGCTTAAACTGCCCGTCTGTGCAGATTCCGTCTTGATCGACCAGCTGCCATCGACAGTTGTCCTCCTCAAGAAAAGCCAGGGTTTCCCGACTCGTTTTGTCATCCCGATAGTAACCATCAATGGCAAACCCTTCGGAAGCGCATTCCTGCATATAGGACGTTTCTCGGCTTATAGCAAACAGCCCTGTAGCGCCCAGGAGCACGGCCAGGCAGACCACTGCAAGGGTTATCGAAATAGCACGGCGACCCATGTTAGCCCAACCGATAGTTGTTTAACGGAGCACGAAACATACCTGGAACCTCCGATATCAGAGGGAACGTCGCCAGCAGGCTGGCGACAACTATATGTTTCTGATATCAAACCATATGGCTGCCACTCGCGGAGGGGGCATCGGCGAACGGCGTGTTTTCATACTCCATTGGTCAAACCTAAGCGCGGCCCTACAGCTCGTACTTATACACGCGGTAGATGTACTTTTCGGCTTCCATCTCGTAGGTGGCGATGGCCAGACCGTAGCGGTCGTACTCGATAAAGGTCTTGGCCTGACCCGATGCCACGAGTATGCTATTTGAATCGCCGACGCGCTGCGCACTGCTGACGTTGCCCGAGAACGGCACCGCGATCTGGTCTTCGAGCTCGTAGGTGCGCGCGGTCTCGTCCACCGTAAAGATGCGCCCAAACGAATGCGTGCCGCGGCTGTAGTCGGTCACCACCGCGGCGCCCAGCTGGCCCCAGTCGAACTTGGGATAGCTTTCGGCCGCACCAAAGTTGTTGTCGTACAGCAGCACCTGGTAGCGACCGGTCGTTGCCATGTCAGAACTCGGCAGATACGTCACGCTGTGCTGGCCTGCGTTGAGCGAAAAATCGCCTTGGGCCTGCAGCAACTTGTCCTCAAAGCCCGTACCGGCCCATTGCCACTCATTTCTATTTCTGGGTCCATCTTCTCACTGTTGGCGGCCGAAAATGATCCGTTTTCCTCCGTCCCCGACGGATCATTTTTTAGTACTTGAAGAAGCCCTCGCCCGAGCTTTCGCCCAGCTTGCCTTCGTCGAGCATTTTCTTGAGGACGGACGCCATAGCCTTAAAGTTGTAGGGCATCATCATCTTTTTGAGCAGCGGGCTCACCAGGCCCGGGACCTTCTGATACTGCATAACGATGTTGTAGGCCGTCTGGATGCCCACCGTGTCGAATACGCGGAACGGGCCTTTAGGAGCGCCGGTGCCGCGCGTCCACGCGAGGTCGATGCTCTTGGGGTCACTCACACCCGAGACATACAAGTCAAGGCCCGAAAGCAACCACGGCACCAGCATGGAATTGAGCAGGTAGCCGTTCTTTTCCTTGTTGACGGGCAGGGCAAGCATGCGGATATCGTTGGCAAAGTCGACGAGCTCGTCGAAGTAGCGCTTGTCAGTTTGGCTCTGGGCCATGACCTCGGTCATGTTGTTCTTCCAGATGGAGTTGGCAAAGTGCAGCGACAGGTACTTCTCGGGGCGGCCGGTGTACTTGGCAAAGGTGCTCGGCAGCAGCGTAGAGGAGTTCGTTACGACGACGGTCTTTTGCGGGAGGACCGGGGCGAGCTTCTTGTAGAAGTCGATCTTTGCCTGGGCGTCCTCGGCCATGGACTCGATGACCAAGTCGGCGTCGGCCACGGCTTTGGCGAGGTCGAGCTCCAGCTTGAGTGTGGAGTAGGCACGCTCAACGGCGGCGAGCGCCGCCTCCTTGTCGAAAGGCTGGTCGCTATCGGCGATACCGGCGCACCACTCGCCCGTGCCGTCCGCCATGCCCTCGATTGCCGCGATGTACTCCTCGCGCACATGATCGATCTTGGGCTGGGTGCGGCCGATGCTGCCCTCGCTGCGCAGCCAAATCGTTACATCAAAGCCGCAGTAGGCTGCCTGAAAGGCAATCTGGCTTCCCAGCACGCCGCCGCCGGCAACGCAAACGGTCTTGTAGCTCATAGGAACAGTCCTCTCTTACGTAATTCCATAGATGTGTATTTATTCAACCGTAAGGGGACAGCACGCTGGGGGTGGGTTCTATAAACGGACGGTATTTCGCGGCGAACGGCTACATTTGTTCATTAACTCTCGATTTTGAGGCCATTTTTTGGCGCTGCTGAACCGCTGTTTTCGGAAGTGCGGGGAAAAATCGGGTTTCGCCGACCAGACCGGCTTTTTTTACAACAAACCGCAGGTCGCGAG
>DAWDVX010000007.1:0-30517 GCA_052346145.1 Collinsella sp. | reverse complement strand
TCGGGAGGTTCGCGTTTTTCCCCGCACTTCCGAAATTCGAGTGCACAGAAGGCTGCGACAAAACGATTTGCGTAACATATGTCCAGCAAAAACGGGTGGTAGCCGGTACGGCTACCACCCGTTTGTCTCATATCTAGCACATAGCAGGCCAACTACTTCTTAATGCCGCGTCCCAGGCGCTCGGCGACCGACGCCACGGCCTCCTCGCTGGCCGTTCCGCAGCTCACGCAGCCGTCATGGGCACGCATCTGGCCAGTGACCTCATCCATCGCGAGCGGCGCCACCTTCTCGAGCTTAAAGCCCTTACCGGCGCGCATGTTTTCCTTGGCCACGCTGATCATGAGCTTAATACGGTTGAGCTGGTTGACCTCGGACGCGCCGGGGTCGTAGTCCACCGCGACGATATTGCTCTCGGGGTGCTGACGGCGCAGTTCCTTGATCACAGCCTTGCCCACCACGTGGTTGGGCAGGCACGCGAAGGGCTGCGTGCAGATGATGTTGGGTGCGCCATGGTCGATCAGGTCGAGCATCTCGGCCGTGAGTAGCCAGCCCTCGCCCATGTTGTTGCACACCGAAAGCACCGTGCGGGCCTTGTCGGCCATAGTGCCGATGCGTTCGGGCGCCTCAAAGCGGCGGGACTTCTCGAGCATCTCCTCCACCGGCGTACGCATCCAGTCCACGAGCTTGATGAGCGCCTGCATGCCCGCACGCGTTGTAGCAGAGCTACCCAGCTCGTCCTTCTGTAGCTCGGCGTTGCTCATGGAGTACAGGAAGAAGTCGAGCAGGCCCGGTACCACGGCCTCGCAGCCCTCGCGCTCAATGACATCGACCACGTGGTTGTTGGCCGTGGGATGGAACTTGA
Source organism: Collinsella sp. (assembly GCA_052346145.1). Classification (GTDB taxonomy): domain Bacteria; phylum Actinomycetota; class Coriobacteriia; order Coriobacteriales; family Coriobacteriaceae; genus Collinsella. The sequence continues at coordinate 29,655 of DAWDVX010000007.1, read as the reverse complement.
CCAGGATCTCACCAACCACGCCCACGCGCGGCTTGGTACCCTCGCCCACAAGCGGCATGGTGTCGAACGCGCGGATGGCCTCGCGGCACAACTTGGTGTAGTTGTGCCTGTTGAACTTAGGCGCCAGCTTGCGGGCGCGCGCCATGTACTCCTCGTAGAGTGCGTTGGCGGCACCGGGCGTGGCCTCGTACGGGCGGCAACGATAGAGCATCTGCATCATGACGTCACCAAAGAGCACTGCGTAGACTGCCTGCTTAAGCAGTGCCGGCGTAATCTTAAAGCCGGGGTTGTCCTCACCGAGCGCCACGGCCGAAAGCGAGATCACCGGGATCTCGGGGTGGCCGCTCTCGCGCAGGGCCTTGCGGATGAGTGCGATGTAGTTGGTGGCACGGCAGCCGCCGCCGGTCTGGCTGATAACCACGGCCGTCTTGGACAGGTCGTACCGACCGCTCTCGATGGCCTCCATAATCTGGCCCGTCACCAGGATCGACGGATAGCAAATGTCATTGTTCACGTAGCGCAGGCCAGCCTCGACGGCATCGTGGTCGGTCGAGGGCAGCAGCTCCAAGTTGTAGCCGGCACCGCGGAACACCTCTTTGACCAGGTCAAAGTGAATCGGCGCCATCTGCGGGCACAGGATGGTGTAGCCCTCCTCGCGCATCTGCTCGGTAAAGGGCACCTTGGGCCACGCGGTCGAAGCACTCTCACGCTGCGCCTCAAACGTGTACTTGCGGCTCGCGAACGCGGGGGCATCCGTGGAGGGCGCCACCGGCGCGGCATCGCCTTGCTCGTAGGCCTCGCCCGCGGCCGTGGCATCGGCCAGGCGCTCGGCCTCCTGGTCCTTGAGCGCTGCCATGAGCGAGCGGATGCGGATGCGCGCGGCACCCAGGTTAGACACCTCGTCGATCTTAAGCACGGTGTAGATCTTGCCGCTGGCTTCCAGAATCTCCTGCACCTGATCGGTGGTCAGAGCGTCCAGGCCGCAGCCGAAGGAATTGAGCTGGATCAGGTCCAGGTCGTTGCGCATCGTCACAAAACGGGCGACGGCGTACAGGCGGCTGTGGTACATCCACTGGTCGACGACGCGAATCGGACGCTCGGGCTTTACCAGATGCGCAAGCGAATCCTCGGTAAAGACCGCAAAGCCAAAGCTCGAGATAAGTTCGGGCAGGGCGTGGTTGATCTCGGGGTCGTTATGGTAGGGACGACCGGCGAGCACGATGCCGTGACCGCCATGGTCCTCGACCCACTTAAGAGCCTCCTCGCCCATGGTCTGGATATCCTCGTGGAAGCGCGCATCGACCTCAAAGGCAGCGTTGACGGCGGCATCGACCTCGGAGCGCGTGATCTTGGGTCCACGCACGCGACCGCGACCGGCTTGCGCATCGGCCACGCGGTCGACGGCGAGCACCTGGTACAGACGGCGCTTGAGCTCGGTCTTGTCGTGATACGGCACAAACGGGTACAGGAACTCGATGTTCTGCTCGCGGATCTCGTCGATATTGAGCGCCAGCGCCGTGGGGTAACTCATGACGATGGGGCAGTTATAGCAGTTGCCGGCGGTCGGATCCTCCTTGCGCTCCCAGCGCACGCACGGCATCCAGATGAAGTCGACATCGCGGTCGATAAGGTTCATCACGTGGCCGTGGCTCATCTTGGCCGGATAGCACACACTCTCGGACGGCATGGACTCGATGCCCGCCTGGTAGGTCTTTTTGCTCGACTGGTCGGACAGCTGCACGCTAAAGCCCAGGCGCGTAAAGAACGCGTGCCAGAAGGGGTAGTTCTCGTACATGTTGAGTGCGCGCGGGATGCCCACGGTGCCGCGCGGGGCCTCGTCGGGGCTCAGCACCTCGCGGTTAAAGAGCAGCTCGTTTTTCTTTTTGAAGAGGTTGGGGGCCTCGGTCTTTTGCTTTTTGTGGCCGGCGCCCTTCTCGCAGCGGTTGCCAGTAATGAAGCGCCTGCCGCCGCCAAAGTCGTTGACGGTGAGCTGGCAGTTGTTGGAGCAACGGCCGCAGCGGACATGCTTTTGCGTCACGGTGAGGTGCGCGATGTCCTCGGCAGAAAGAATGGTCGAGGTGCCGTCGGCACCGGCGCGATCGCGGGCGAGCAGGGCCGCACCATAGGCGCCCATGCAGCCGGCGATATCGGGGCGCACGGCATGCACGCCGGTGAGCTGCTCAAACGCGCGCAGCGTGGCATCGGACATAAAGGTGCCGCCCTGGACGATCACCTGGCTGCCGATCTCCTTGGGGTCGCGCAGCTTAATGACCTTGAACAGGGCATTCTTGATGACGGAATAGGACAGGCCGGCCGCGATGTCGCCCACCGTGGCGCCTTCCTTTTGCGCCTGCTTGACGCGCGAGTTCATAAAGACCGTGCAGCGACTTCCCAGGTCGACCGGAGCCTTGGCATGGATGGCGGCGTTGGCGAACGCGCGCACGTCCATGTTCATAGACACGGCGAAACTCTCGATAAAGCTGCCGCAGCCCGACGAGCAAGCCTCGTTGAGCATGATGTGCTCGATGACGCCGTCCTTGACGCGCAGACACTTCATGTCCTGGCCGCCAATGTCCAGGATAAACTCGACGCCGGGCAGGAATGCCTTGGCGCCGCGCAGGTGCGCGACGGTCTCGATCTCGCCGGAATCGGCCTTGAGGGCCTCGATGAGCAGCGCCTCGCCGTAGCCCGTGGTAGTCACGTGGCCGATGGTGCAGCCCGCAGGGATGTGGTTGTAGAAATCGGCCATGATGACCTTGGCCGTGCCCAGGATGTCGCCGTTGTTGTTGCCGTACCAGGTGTGCAACAGCTGACCGTCCTCGCCCACGAGCGCGGCTTTCATGGTGGTGGAGCCGGCGTCGATGCCGATGAACACGCGGCCGGTGTAGCCGTCGAGCTTGCCCTTGGGGACGACCTCGGTGTCGTGGCGGGTCTTGAACTCGGCAAAGTCCTCGTCGGTGGCAAAGAGCGGATCCAGACGCTCGACCTCGGCACCCTGCGTGTCACCCAGGGCATCGATGGCCTCGATGAGCTGCGGGAACGTGCTGAGCTTGTTGGATTCGTGCGCCATGGCGGCGCCGCTCGCCACAAACAGGTGAGCGTTTTGGGGCACGATACGGTGCTCCTCGTCCAGATTGAGCGTGAGGTAGAAGCGGTGGCGCAGCTCGGAGAGATACTGCAGCGGGCCGCCCAGGAAGGCGACGTTACCGCGGATGGGACGGCCGCACGCCAGGCCCGAGATGGTCTGGGTCACGACAGCCTGGAAGATGGAGGCGGCCACGTCCTCGGGGCGGGCGCCCTCGTTGAGCAGCGGCTGCACGTCGGTCTTGGCAAAAACGCCGCAGCGGCTGGCGATGGGATAGATGGTAGTGGCGTTGGCCGCGAGTTCGTTAAGGCCGCTGGCGTCGGTATGCAGCAGAGTGGCCATCTGGTCGATGAACGCGCCCGTGCCGCCGGCGCAGGTGCCGTTCATGCGCTGCTCGATGCCGTTGTCGAAGTAGATGATCTTGGCGTCCTCGCCGCCCAGCTCGATGGCAACATCGGTGGCCGGGATGAGGGTCTCGACGGCGCGTTTGCTGGCGATGACCTCCTGGACAAACTCCAGATCGAGCCACTGGGACAGCAGCAGGCCGCCCGAACCGGTGATGGCGCAGGTCATTTGGGCAGCCGGCAGCACGGTCGCAGCGCCCTCGAACAGGTCGCGGGCGCAGGCACGGACGTCGGTGTGGTGGCGCTGGTACTTGGCGTAGACGATCTGGTTATCGTCGTTGAGCACGGCGAGCTTAACGGTGGTGGAGCCCACGTCGATGCCCAGGTGCAGGTTGCCGTGGGCGTTGCCGGGGTTGAAGATCGCGCCTTCGGGGGCGTGGGCGGCGGTGGCGGCTACGGGCTCGGTGGCGGTGGCGGGCTCGCTAGCGACGGACGTCTCACCTGCCGCGTTCTTGGCATCGGCAACTGCCTCGGCAACTTTCTCGGCAGCAGCGGTCGCGGCCTTCTGCGCGGCGTCCACCACGGCGGGCGCGGCCTCGCGTGCAGCAGCGACCATGCGGTCCTTGATGCCCTCAACGAGTTTGCTCATTGTCTCTCCTCTTAGTTGTTGGACTCGACGGTTGCGGTGGTGTCGACCGCGTCCTCGAGCTGCAAGTTCAATAGCTTCATGCCGTATTCCGGAACGTTGATATCGATGGGTTGGCCATACAAGTCACCAGGGCGCACAAAAGCGAGCACCGTCATAATGCGCGCCATGGCCTCGGGCGATTCGGTGAGCCCACGCTCAAACCAGCGCTGAATCATGCCGACCTCGGCACTCACGACGTAGGTGACGTAGTAGTCAAAGAACGTGCCCAGCGCCAAGCCCAAAATGCCCGTCTGCGCACGCGGCACCACAGCCTCACGAGCGGTGTCGATGATCCTTTTAATGAAAGCTTGGTCGCCGCCCGGACCCAGCAGCGCACCGATTAAGTCGCGGTTGGCCGCAAGATAACGCAGCAAATCAACCGAACCGGGCGCCGGCTCGAGCTCATCGATGTTGTGATAGAGATCGGGCAGCTGAGCTGCGGTGATGAGCTCAATGCGCTCACGGATCTCGGCCAGCAAGCCGTCCTCGATTTGATTGATAAAGTCGGGAATATCGCGGTAGTGCGAATAGAACGTGCGGCGCGTAAGGCCGGCACGCTCGGTGAGCGACGCGACGTTAATGCGCGAAAGATCGCCGCTTTCGGCAAGTTCGCTGGCAAGCGCCTGGCGAAGGGCACGCTGCGAGCGAAGGGACCGGCGATCGCATTTCTCGAGCTGGGACAAGCGTCCTCCTTGTTACTCAGCCTGTGCGCTATTGCACAGTGCGAGTATTATTGCACACCGTGTGCACCAACACGTAAAGGCAATATTTTGGATGTGACAAAGGGCAGCCCCTTTGTCACATCCCGCCTGGCTTTTGGAGCGGCATTGCCGATTGTTCAAAATGTCATTCGTGGGTAGAATAGTGTCGACGGCAGCCCAAGTTCTGGAAAGCTGGGCAGCGCCGTTGTTTGCATTAGGGGGTCAACGCCTTAGCGGCGGCGACCCCTTCTGTTGCGCTTCGAACGCTGCTTGAGTGCCTCGGAAAGGCCGACAAGCGCCGTGAAGAACGAGACCAGAGCGGTCAGAAGTCTCACGAAATCAATCAGATCAGTCATGGGCATCACCTCCCATCAGATGGAGGGCGTTGCCCGGCACATGGAACTGCCGCCAACAGCATCAATTCTATCAAAGCGCAGTTAGGTATGCGAATGTTTGTTCGTATTTCAAGAGACCAGCGTCACCTGTGACAAAGGGGCTGTCCTTTTGTCACATTATTCGATGACGGTGCGAGAGTTTTGCTTGCGCATGGTGGCGAGCATGTGTTTGGGGACGGCGTGGACCATGCAGCTGCCGATGGTCGCGCTCGCGGCGGCCTTAGCTGCATCGCTTGCGTTTTTGGTCGCGTAGCTGTGGCGGAAACGCTTGAGCATGGCGATGTCGTTGCCGCCGTCGCCGTAGACCGCGACCTCGTTCTCGGCAATGCCGTAGTAGCCCGCCAGCCAGGCCACGCTCTCGCCCTTGTTGCACGCCACGTCCGTGATTTCGAACATCACCGGATCGAACGGCGCGTTGACCACGCGGTCCGAGCGCTCGGCCAAATACGCCTTAAGGTCGCGCTCCAGCTCGGGCGAGGTCACGCGGCAGTTGATCTTGCACACATCGTGGCGCAGGATGTCGCCGATCGACTGGTCGAAATACTGTTCCTCGTGATACCCGCCGCGCGCACGCATGCCGCGCATCACAATACGCTTGATGGGGCTGTCCTTTTTAAAGCCCGCCTGGTGCATCTCGAACGACCCACTCGAGAACATGCCATCGGGTGTGGAGCAATCAAAGCAAATGCCCGGGAATGCCTTGAGCAGCTCCTCGGTAACCTGCGGATCGATGGTCCAGGTTTTGAGCACCTCGCCATGACTGTCGCGCACGATTGATCCATTGGAGCAGCAGGCGTCAAGCGCCAGGCCCGTAAAGCCATGCTCGCCGATCGGCAGCGTCGAGCGTCCGGTCGCGGGAACCACATGCAGGCCAGCCTCGGTCAGCTCGCGAATGGCGCGGCGGATGGTTCCGTCGGCCTCGTGCAGGGCGTTCAGCAGCGTTCCGTCTAAGTCACTCGCAAACATCTTGATCATGGGCGTGCCTCTCCTTCGTCTGCACGATATTGTAGACGAAGGAGAGGCACGCCCAAACAATGCCGTCACGACGCGACGTGCCACTGCCTTCACAAATTCACGGTGCCCCAGCGCGCTAAGACAATCGCCACAAGCGACTATTCAGCCGATAAAACAGCGCCGTCGTCAACGTCAGCACCGCCAACATGCCTGCGAATACAATCGCCGGAGCCCATCGATCATATGCGAGCCCGTAAACCAATTGGCCAATAGGCGTTGCACAGGAAAGCATCATATAAACGAGTGCCAGCACTTTTCCGCAGAGTTCCTTTGGCGCTGACCGCTGAACAAATGAAACGATTTCGACCGATGCAATGCTTGCCCACGCCATGACCCATGCCGAGCCGGCCGCAAGCGCGGCAAACGCCAGTTCATCAGGACCGCTCAGTAGCGTAACAATAATCGGTACGACTCCAAAACAAATCATCGCAACATATCGACATATGCCCTTGAAGGAAAAACGATGCGGCCAAATACCGACCAAACCACTGCCGACAAGACCACCTAAGCCCATAGCCACCTCAATAATCCCAACAAAGGATGATTGCATTCCGAGATGCTTTGCAACAATAACGGGAGCATCAATCGTTAACCCAACTAACGCAAGGTTCAAAATAGCCGCAAGCAAAAACACAACGAGCAATGATGCGTTTTGAAACAGGTACCGAATCGACTCCCGAAAATCGCTTCGGCATGTCGAGCAAGTCGTACTGTCCCCTGTCATTCCAGATGAGGCATTTTGCTTGAGTGCGCCCCCGAACAGTAGGGCTGACATCGCAAACGTCAACGCCGCGGTTTCGCATAGAGCATCGATACCAAAGCACCCATAGACTGCCGTCCCGACCACAGGGCCCAAGATATTGCTCATCATGGTTATTTGCGAGACCAACGCAGTGGCACGCTCAACCTTTTCTGGGCCCGTCATGCGCACCGTCTCAATTTGAAGCATCGGCTTCAGCAGCGATTGGATGCCATATTGGACGCAAAGCATTGCTGCCACGACAACCGCAAGAGGCAGCGACCGCTTCATGGGGATAAACAACAGCGATGCAGCCATCAGAACAATGCCGAGCACCACAAGAACCCCGCGATGTCTCCCCCGATCCGCCAAGATTCCGCCAACCGGAGTCGCGAGCACGCCCGGTATGAACGCTATCGCCGCGACGGCGCCATATAACGTTGAGGAGCCGCTGCAATCGAACAAGTAGAGCGGACACGCAAAGCACAGTGCCGACAGCATCGAATACGCACACAGCTGTGCAACAAGAAGACCAAATAGCCTGATAGATCGCACTGTTTTTGGCGCCAATGAAACGCTAATTCTTCGCATCCCAGCCATAAGCCTGCCCCCAAATACATACTGTCAGTATGTATTTAATGACTTGAAAAGGGCAGCCGTGGCTACCCTCACAAATCAATTACATACCGTTGGTATCTATATTACCACCCGGCACGGTTCCATACGTCCCAAATCTGGGCCGTTGTCTGGAGCACTTCATTACCCAAATCGAGCCCCACCGCTGCCGCCATCTGTGCCAAACATTGTGCGCGAGCGAGCATTCGCTCCTTGGGCTCGAGCGGACGGAACAATGGCAGCAGCCAAAGATTCGCTAACAACGATACGGCCTCCGCTGCTTCGCGCGGGCATTCGCACGCAATGGAGCCGTCGGCGATGCCCTCCTCGATTACTGGCAAGAGATTGCCATCGGCCGACTCGTCAAACGAGCCCTGGTACTGCATCGCCAGTAGACGCGAGCTTTTTACCGGATCCGCCGCAGGATGCATGCGTGCCCATAGCTCAATTTGCGGAACGACGGACTCGGGCGCATAAAGTCGTTTGAGCTTTTGAGCTCCCGTCATATTGCCAGCACCGAGTGTCGCGCGACGGTGTTCAGCAATCGGAGCCGTTGCCCGATCAAATGCGGCGTTGAAAATCTCCTCTTTGCTCTTAAAGTGATGATAGACAGCGCCCTTGGTCATGCCATCGAGGCGGTCGACGATGTCTTGGATGCTCGTCCCCTCATAACCCTGTACGCAGAATAGCTCCAGCGCCGCGTCGAGAATCTTCGCGACAGTCTCCTCGGGATATTTATTACGACCCATAATCCGTCCATCCACAACGCAAGTCTTGTGCCTCATTGCAGCATTTTAACGTTGCGGATGGTAGACGGTCGATTCTACACCGCGGCGGGGCCGTGTTCGCCGGTACGGATGCGGATGACTTCCTCGACCGGCTCGACCCAAATCTTGCCGTCTCCAACGGCACCGGTACGAGCGGCGTTGCAGATGATGTCGACAATGCCGTCGACATGCTCATCAGCACAAATGAGCGTGAACTGCACCTTAGGGATCGTGTTGACAAGCAACTCGTTGCCGCGCACGTATTCCTTCCAGCCATGCTGTGCGCCGCAGCCCTGCACCTGGTTAATAGTCATGCCACGAACATCGGCAGCAAACAGCGCGTCTTTGAGAACCTCAAGCTTCTCGGCACGAACGATCGCCGTAATTTTCTTCATAGTGAACTCCTCTCTTATAAGAGTTGGTCTGACAGAACGTTAGAAACCGCTAGTCCAGACCACTAAACGAAGGGTACGCACTTTCGCCGTGCTGACTCGCGTCCAAGCCCAGCGCCTCGTCGGCCTCGTCCACACGTAGGCTGCCGTGGAACAGCGCCTTGACCACCGCGGCGATCACCAAATCGAGCACCAGCACAATAGCGACCGTCACCACAATGCCCAAAATCTGCGAGATGAGCAGCGACACGTCGCCCGTGTAGAACAGGCCGCCCTTGCCGGTCCACGAAAGCTCCGGCACACAGAACAGGCCCGTGAGCACGCCGCCCAAGATGCCGCCGATACCGTGGCAACCGAACGCGTCGAGCGCATCGTCGTAGCCAAACTTGGTCTTAAGATGGCTAATGGCCAGGTAGCAGACAGGCGATACGATCAGGCCCATGACCAGCGCCGCCCACGGCTCGACAAAGCCCGCGCCCGGCGTGACCACCACGAGGCCCGCAACCAGACCGGTGCTGGCGCCCACCAGCGTGGGGCGACTGGTGTGCACACGCTCGATGGCAAGCCACGAGACCATGCCCGCCGCGCTGGCCGTCACGGTGTTGAGGATGGCGAGCGCCGCCACGGCGTCGGCCTTAAACTCGCTGCCGCCGTTAAAGCCAAACCAGCCAAACCAAAGCAGGCCGGCGCCCAGCGCCACAAACGGCACGTTATGCGGACGGTAGCTCACCATGCCAAAGCCACGACGGCGGCCGAGCATTAAGCAGAGAATCAGGCCCGTAAGACCGGACGAAATGTGTACCACGTCGCCGCCGGCAAAGTCGAGTGCGCCGATCATGTCACCGATAAAGGAGCCATCGCCGCCCCAAACCATGTGGGCGAGCGGCGCATAGACCACAAGCAGCCAAATGTCCAGGAAGGCCGTCATGGCACCAAACTTAACGCGGCCGGCCAGGCTGCCCGTGACGATAGCAGCCGTGATCATGGCAAATGCCATCTGGAAGGCAATGTTGATGATCTGAGGGTAGGCGGCACCGTCCGCGGCATTGCCCTCGGCCGCCTGCAGCACCTGGTTGAGTACCGGCAGGCACAGCAGCTGGTCAAGGCCTCCAATAAACGGGCTGGAACCGTCGCCGCCGTAGGCCAGCGACCAGCCGGCAACAATCCACAGCACACCAACCAGGCCAATGGCGCCAAAGCACATAAGCATGGTGTTGATGACATTTTTGCGCCTGGACAGGCCGCCATAGAAAAACGCCAGACCCGGTGTCATTAAAAACACGAGCATGGTGCAGACGAGCATAAACGTTGTCGATCCCGTATCGTACATTCGCTCTCCCTTGGTCGCATGAACGTTGTCGGCGCCCATAATGCGGCCGAGGGGCAACTGGTGTAGACCAGATACGGCGTTGTTAAACGCGGCGTTGTCGAATGGAAACGGTGCCGCAATCTTGGAAACGGCGCGGCAACGGACGCGAAACGGACGGGAAATACGCGAGCAAGGGAGCCGTGAGCGCGCCCATCCCGGCTAGCGCCGAAACAGCTCGTGGGCGCGGTCGCGGAGATTAGTTGCTCGAATGACGCCTTCGTAGCGATTGATGCGCAGACGCGGGAAGGCATTGAAAAAGCGCAGGTCACGACGACTGAGTGACACGCTCGGTACCGGACGGCCCATGCGCTTGCCGGCAAGGCGACGGCTGAGCGACGGACGCGGCATGCTCGGCGCGGCATCGGCCACGCGGCGGGCAGCGAGCGCCAGGCCGCGAGCACCATCCGCGATAAACGTCGGCATCGAAGCCTTCTCACGAAGGGCATCGAGCGTCGCGTCGCCCAGCTCGGCCAGCCACGCGTTAACGGCACGACTGCGGATATGCGTCTGTGTCACCGAGTCGATCGCCGAATCGGGAATACGTTCGAGCATGGAGTCTGACGCATCGGCAAGCGACTCATTGATGCGGTCGGCAAGGTCGGCCCGGACGCGCTCCAACTGATCGGACAGACGCCGCCAGCTGGCCAACGAGCACACTGCGTCAACCATCATCGCGACCGCGACGATAAAGGCGGACAGCCGCACAATCAGCACCGGCAGATGGCCAAGCAGCCCCAGCAATGCCGGCTCCACTAAACGGCAAATGCACAACACACCCAAGCCAAACGCGCATGCCCAGTACAGACAGATGCGTCCGTGCAGGTTAAACGGCAGGTGCGAATAGTCCCAAAAGCGAGCGCCCGTTGTTTTTTCCAACAGCACGCCTACGCTGTACTCAATCACGCTGCATACGAGCGCTGCAGCGACAAACTGGCTCGAGGCATCCGGAATCCCGCGCAGCAAAAGCCAGCAGGCAATGCCGCCCACACCATAGATGGGGCAGCACGGCCCCAGCAAAAAGCCGCTGTTGGCAAAGCACCCGTGGTTGAGCATGGCGCAGACTGTCGATTCCCATGCCCAGCCGCAAAAACCGTAGAAGGCAAACGAGAGCACCAGCGCCGAGAGCGGACAGGCGGCAAGCGTCGCGCCGTCAAATGCCATGTCGATCGCGGTCCCCACCGTCTACCCTCTCCTCTTTTCGCTCGATTCGTCACTCACGCCATCGTCTGCCTCGTCCTTGCGCGGCAGACGGCCGGCGATCGTCTCGCGCAGAGCACACCATTTATCCGCCAGGCATACAATCCATGCCTCACGACACGTCGGCGGCACCGGCACCAGCGGAAACATATGCCGCACGATAATATTCCGCTCGCGCGACGTCAGCTCAAAATCTTCCTCCGCACGTGCCAGGGCAAAAAACGGATGCCGAAATCCGTGCAGTCGATGGCTCGGGTCGGGGTCGTGCCAATCGTAGAGAAAGTAATCGTGTAACAGGGCTCCGCGCAGCAGCGAGGCACGGTCGACCGAAATGCCAGCACGGCCCAAGCGCTCGGCAAAGGACAGGCTCGCCCGCGCTACCGAAGTCACATGTGCATAGACCGTCACGTCACCATGCTGGATAAACTCGTGCGTCAGGTCCAAGCGGCCTGCCTGGGCCAGCTGGCGGGCGGCATCGTCGACCTCGCGCGCGATTTTCTCGGCACGAACGGCACTGGACATGCTGCCTCCTTCCAGCGGCTCACGGCGGCAAACCACGGACTGCACGCATTGAATAAAATCATCATCGAATTTACTAGTATGGCATCGGACAAAACGTTTTGCCCCGCCAGTTGGCGAATTACCGCGCCGCCGTCACATATCAAACGCCAAAATGTGCGAGACTGTTTTGTGCAATTGTGCCGGCCGAGGGAGCGCCGGCGCTCGATTCGCATGGAGTAACCCACAACGATGCTGCTTACGCAAACGACAACGCCCGAGGACGTCAAGGCTCTTAATCGCGCCGAGCTCCCGCAGCTCTGCGACGAGATTCGCCACGCCATCCTCGAAAGCTCCGCCGCCGTCGGCGGGCACGTTGCCCCCAACTTGGGCGTCGTTGAGCTCACGGTCGCGCTCCATCGCGTGTTTAACTCCCCCACCGACAAAATTGTCTTTGACGTGTCGCACCAGACCTACGCCCACAAGGCGCTGACCGGGCGCGCGTACACCTATATCAATCCGGAGCGTTATGGTGAGGCTTCTGGCTTTGCCAATCCCAACGAGTCCGAGCACGACCTGTTCGCCATGGGCCATACCTCCACGTCGGTGAGCCTGGGCTGCGGCCTTGCCCACGCGCGTGACCTGGCGGGCGACACGTATAACGTCATCACCATCATTGGCGACGGCTCGCTTTCGGGCGGCCTGGCGTTTGAGGGCTTTAACAATGCCGCCGAACTCGATAGCAACCTGATCATCATCGTCAACGATAACGACCAGTCCATTGCCGAGAACCATGGCGGCCTGTATCGCAATCTGGCCGAGCTGCGCGCCAGCAACGGTGCCTGTGAGCGCAACGTCTTCCGCGCGATGGGGCTCGACTACCGCTATCTGGACGCCGGTAACGATGTGTTGGCCCTCGTCGACGCGTTGCAGGAACTGCGCAATATCGATCACCCCATCGTGCTGCACGTCTCCACCGCCAAGGGCAAGGGCTTTGAGCCAGCCCAGAGCGACCCGGAACGCTGGCACCACGTGGGTCCGTTTGACATGGCGACTGGGCGCAAGCTCTGCCCGGGCCATCCGAGCGAGCCCGCACCGCGCACCTATGCCAATATTACGGGCGAGGCGCTCAGCACCGCCATCGAGCGCGATTCGCAGGTCGTGGGCATCACGGCCGCCACGCCCTACATCATGGGCTTTACACCCGAGCTTCGCGCTGCGGCAGGTAAGCAGTTTGTCGACGTGGGCATTACCGAGGAGCACGCCGTAACTTTTGCCACCGCGCTTGCGCGCTCGGGCGCCAAGCCAGTCTTTGGTGTGTACGGCACGTTTTTGCAGCGCGCCTACGACGAGCTGTGGCACGACCTGTGCCTCAACGATGCCCCCGCAACCATCTTGGTGTTTGGCGCCTCGATCTTTGGCACCACGTCCGAGACGCACCTCTCGTTCTTCGATATTTCCATGCTGGGCGCTCTTCCCAACATGCGCTACCTAGCGCCGGCCTGCATGGAGGAATATCTGTCCATGCTGAACTGGTCGCTCGACCATCGCGAACATCCTGTGGCGATTCGCGTGCCCGGCATTGGCCTGGTGAGCCGTCCCGACCTTGCGCCCACCGAAGACACCGACTACAGTGCCGTTCACTACAACGTGGTTCGCCAGGGTCGCGACGTAGCAGTGCTCGCACTCGGTGATTTCTTTGAGCTGGGCGAGCGCGTGGCAAACCGCCTGGCCGCCGAGTACGGCATCGAGACCACGCTCGTCAACCCGCGCTTTGCAACCGAGCTCGACCGCGAGTTCCTCGACAGTCTTGCCGCCGAGCATCGCGTTGTCGTCACCCTCGAGGACGGCATCTTGGACGGCGGCTGGGGCGAGCGCGTGGCGTGCTACCTGGCCTGCACGCCCGTGCGCACGCGCACCTTCGGCATCGCCAAGGGCTTCCCCGACCGCTACGACCCCAACGAACTGCTCGCGCAGAACGGCATGACGGTCGAGAACATGGCCGCCGAAGCCGTGAGGCTACTCAACGAGTAAGAAAACCTCCGCAAGGGAAGCGCCCCTGCGGAGGTTTTAATTTTCGCGACGCGATTATCTCAATCTGTAACATCTAGGACCCGAATTCCCGTCTAACTGTTACAGATTGAGACATTCGAATTCTCCTGAAGAGAAAATCTCAATCTGTAACAGCTACTCGGCAAAAAAGGCTGCAGATGTTACAGATTGAGACAGAACAGTAAGGCATGCCGCCGCATCGGCCAGAACCACCACAAAGGTGCCTGTCCCCTTTGTGGTGGTTTTCGCTGCCGCCATTATAGCGACCGCTGTGAGCGATCATGTCGTCCGCGAAACACTATTTCAGCTGCAATAACTGACGTTTGCCCAGATAAAACCTGCCAAAATAAACCTGTCCCTTTTTGGTAGGTAGAATTACCCATAAGTTAAGTATGTTTCTGAGTTATTTCGTGTTGACCCATTTGAGCGCGATAGGGTATAACTCTACTCAACCGCTAGGGATTTTATTGAGAAAGGTGTTCTACCATGAGCAAGAACCTCTCCCAGCAGGTCGTTCTCGACCGCCGCGGCTTCGTTGCCGCCACCTTCGCAACCGTCGCCGGCCTTGGTCTTGCCGGCTGCTCCGACACCAGCACCGAGGCCGACAAGGGTTCCGCCGCCGGCTCTTCCAAGAGCTCCAATGATACCGAGGCTTCCACCACGCTCGACGCTAAGGCATTCGACAAGCTCGTCGACAACGGCCCCAAGGCCGATGACGACGCCATCGCCGCCAGCACCTGGGCCACGGCCGTCAAGGACGCCGGCGTCTTTAAGATCGGTGGCGTTCAGACTTCCACGCTCTTCTCCCTCCTCAACGAGAAAGACGGTCAGACCCGCGGCTTCGACGCCGGTATCGCACAGCTCCTGTCCAACTACATTCTGGGCGAGAACAAGGTCGAGATCACCCAGGTAACCTCGGACACGCGTGAGTCCGTCCTGCAGAACGGCCAGGTCGACGCCGTCTTCGCCACCTACACCATTACCGATGAGCGCAAGAAGCTCGTCTCCTTTGCCGGTCCCTACTACTACACCCAGCAGGCCATCCTGGTACTCGCCGATAACGACGACATCAAGAGCGTCGACGACCTGGCCGACAAGAACGTCGCCGTCCAGTCCGGCTCCAACGGCCCCGCCATCCTGGAGGAGTTCGCTCCCAAGGCCAGCCAGCAGGAGTTCAAGACCGACGAGGAGGCTCGTCAGGCACTCCAGCAGGGCCGCGTTGACGCCTACGTCATCGATAACAACATGCAGCAGAGCGCCCTGGTCCGCGAGCCCGGTAAGTACAAGATCGCCGGCAAGCCCTTCGGCAGCAAGGAGCCCTATGGCATCGGCCTGCCGCTCGATTCCGACGGTGTCGCCTTTGTCAACGACTTCCTTAAGAAGATCGAGGACGATGGCACCTGGACCGAGCTGTGGCAGATCTGCATCGGCGACCGTACGGGCGACACCAATGTTCCCGAGCTGCCCGAGATCGGCGCCTAGGCAGCGAGCCTGGTAACGGCCGCAACGAAACCATACGGAAACGCATGATGCGCTTTATTGCGGTAAACTGTTTCCTCACTGAGTTGTCGGGGCTTCCGTACACACGGGAGCCCCTTTCCTTATCGGCGGGAGGTCCGCATGAGTCTCTCCGAACTCTGGTCGCTCTATGGCCAGAACTATATCGACGCGCTGCTCGCAACCTGGGGCATGACGCTTGAGTCGTTTGCCATCGCCATGGTGCTGGCCGTCGCCGTCACCGTGATGCGCGTGTCGCCGCTCAAGCCGCTGCGCGTCTTTGGCGACCTGTATGTCCAGGTCTTCCGTAACATCCCCGGCATCGCGCTGCTCATCATCGTCGTCTACGCGCTGCCGCCGCTCAAGGTCGTCCTGCCCTACCGCACCTGCATTATCGTCGCCACGGTCCTCTTGGGCTCGGCCTTTGGCTCCGAGAACTTTATGAGCGGCATCAACACCGTCGGCGTTGGCCAGGTGGAAGCCGCCCGCTCGCTGGGCATGAGCTTTAACCGCATCCTCGCCAAGATCGTGATTCCGCAGGCGCTGCGCTCGAGCGTGCTGCCCATGACCAACCTCTTTATCGCCGTCATGCTCACCACTGCGCTCGGCAGCCAGGTGCCGCTTAAGCCGCAGGAGCTCACCGGCGTGGTGAGCTACATTAACACGCGCTCGCTCGGCGGCGTCGCCGCGTTCTTTATCTCGGCGCTCGGCTACCTGGGCACGGCCTTTGTGGTGAGCCACATTGGCAACTATATCGATAAGAAGGTGAGGATCCTCCGATGAACAAGCATTCCTCCCCTGCACTTACCATGCGCGATGCGCTCTACGAGGCTCCCGGCCCCAAGATGCTCGCCAAGATTCGCATCGGCACCGCCATTTCGCTCGTTGCCGTGGCCGCGCTCATCGCTCTGGTACTGCAGCGCTTTTATGTGACCGGTCAGCTTTCGGTCCACTACTGGTATTTCTTTACGCATCTCACCACCTGGAAGTTCTTGCTTGCCGGCTTTGAGGGCACCGTTAAAGTCGCACTCACCGCTGGCGCCATCGCGCTGGTGCTGGGCTTAGCCCTTATGCTCGGCCGTACCAGCGACATTAAGCCGCTGCAGCTGGTCTGCCGCGTGCTCACCGATTTCTTCCGCGGTGTGCCAAGCCTGCTGTTCATCTACTTCTTCTTTTTGGTGCTGCCCCAGTACAAGATCGCGCTGCCGTCGTTTTGGATGCTCACGCTTCCCGTCGCGCTCGCTGCCGCCGGCGTACTTGCCGAGATCTTCCGCGCCGGCGTCAACGCCGTACCGCGCGGGCAGGTCGAGGCGGCCCAGGCGCTCGGTCTCTCCAAAGCTAAAATCACCTTTAAAATCGTGTTGCCGCAGGCGATTCGGTTTATTATCCCGTCGTTGATTTCGCAGCTTGTGGTCGTAGTCAAAGACACCACCGTCGCCTACGTGGTGAGCTACCCCGACCTCATGCAAAATGCCCGCGTGCTCATCACCAACTACGACGCCCTCGTGTCGGTCTACCTGGTTATCGCGGTCATCTACATCCTCATCAACGTCGCGATCAACAAGGCCGCTGTCTACGTTTCGCACAAGACCGGCGTGACCATCATCCGCTAACGCTTTACCATTTCGAGTCATAAGGAGCCGAGCACCATGGCACAGAGCACCTCTTCCACCGGCAATCAGCCGCTGATCGAGCTCAGACACGTCGATAAGCACTATGGCGATCTGCACGTCCTCAACGACATCAATCTGTCGGTCGACCGCGGCGAGGTCGTCGTTGTGATTGGACCCTCGGGCTCGGGTAAGTCGACCATGTGCCGCACCATCAACCGCCTGGAAACCATCGACTCGGGCGAGATTCTCATCGAGGGCGAGCCCCTGCCGCAGGAAGGCAAGGACCTTGCCCGCATGCGTGCCGAGCTGGGCATGGTATTTCAGCAGTTCAACTTGTTCGCACATATGACCGTACTGCAGAACGTCATGCTGGGGCCGGTCGATGTGCTGGGCGTGTCCAAGGAGGAAGCTCGTGAGCGCGCCATGGACCTGCTGAGCCGCGTGGGCGTGGCCGAACAGGCCGACAAGGTACCCGCACAGCTTTCGGGCGGCCAGCAACAGCGCGTGGCCATCGCCCGTTCACTCGCCATGCAGCCCAAGGCCATGCTTTTTGACGAGCCCACGAGTGCCCTTGACCCCGAAATGATCAACGAGGTGCTCGAGGTCATGGTCCGTCTTGCCCAGCAGGGCATGACGATGATCGTCATCACGCACGAGATGAACTTCGCCCGCCGCGTGGCCGATCGCGTCGTCTTTATGGCTGACGGCCAGATCGTGGAAACCGGCACGCCCGACGAGTTCTTCGACCACCCCCAGACCAAGCGTGCCCAGGACTTCCTCAACTCCATCAAGGGCCACTAACCAGACCGCTCACCCGCCCGCCATGCCCATCCAAACTCGAAAGCTACACCTATGATCGGAACTCGCACTTCATCGTCATACACCCCGCACGTCGACGTCGCCCCCGCCGACCGTCCGCTCATCCTCGTCGCGCCGCGTTGGGAAGAAGCGAAGCCGTTTTTGAGCGAGACGCTCTCCCCCAACGAGGAAATCGCCAGCGTCTTTGTCGATGCCATTCTTGCCGCCGGCGGCCTGCCGCTGCAGATGTCCATCACCGAGGACATTGAGGTCATCCGTCATTACGTCGATATCGCCGACGGCATCGCCATCCCCGGCGGCCCCGATGTCAATCCCAAACGTTGGGGCGATGATCGACCCTACGACCCCACCCTCTGCTGCGAGATCCGCGATTGCTTTGAGTTTAAGCTAGTCGGCGAGGTGCTCCGCGCCAAAAAGCCGCTCTTTACCACCTGCCGCGGCACACAGCTGCTCAATGTCGCCACTGGCGGCACCCTGTGCATGGACGTGCCGAGCCTGGGCGCTCGCGAGGGCCGCACGCAGTGGCGCCATACCCACGTGCTCAACGACCCCGTGCATCCCGTCGAGGTCGTGCCGGGTTCGCTTCTGGAGCGCGCGCTTGGCGGGCACAGGCTGATCCAGACCAACTCGGCACATCACTGCTGCGTCGATCGTCTGGGTAAAAGCACGCGCTTGGTCGCCAAGGCAACCGACGGTGTTCCCGAGTGCATCGAGGTCGAAGGCCAACCCTTCTGCCTGGGCGTGCAATGGCATCCCGAGTACACCTGGCAGACGCTCGAAACCGACTTTAACCTCTGGAAGTCGTTTGTCGAGGCGGCAGCCAAGGTCAAGCAGGCCCGCTAGCACGCGAACCACAAAACAGATAAGGGCGCCCCGCCGGCCACATGGTCCGGCGGGGCGCCCTTTCACCTATATGTGGCCGGCAAGCAGCCCAAGGCTCGCAAGCTCTTATTCAGCCGCCTCGCGCAGAGCCGACATCGTTGCCGCATATTGCTGCTGCAACGCATGCATTCCCTCGCGAGCGCCGTCAACGGCATCGGCGCCGCGCAGTGCTTCGGTCACCACGACCGCCGGCTCGTACAGATTATCGAATCCCAGGTTCTGGCTCACGCCCTTGAGTGTGTGCGCTGCCATAAACGCACCTTCGGCGTCTCCTGCCGCCATGGCGGCCTCCAGCTTGTCCATGCTCTCGTCATCCAAAAACTTGAGGGCAAAGCGGGCAAGCATTTCCTCGCCCATCAGCCGAGCGCACGCGTCATCATAATTAGCGCCGATCTTCTCATACGCCTCACGCATGGAAATCATGGATTAAAACTCCTTAGGTCAAACTAAATCGTGGGAAACGCGACAACGTCGGCGGGGCGTGCCAACGTCTCGGCAATACGGTCTTGCACCTCGAGCAGACAGTCGAGCAACAGCGGGTTAAACTCACCGCACTTACCGTCCAAGATCATCTGGATCGCCTCCTTGTGCGGGATAGCGTCCTTGTACACGCGCACGCTCGTCAGAGCATCATACACGTCGGCCACCGAGACCACCTGCGCGGCAATGGGAATCTCGTCGCCCTTAAGGCCATCGGGATAGCCCTTGCCGTCCCAGCGCTCGTGATGCCAACGCGCAATCTGGTACGCATATTCCATAAGCGCATTGCCGACGTGATGGCGGCCCAGCTCAAGCAACATGTCGGCGCCCATCGTGGTATGCGTCTTCATAATCTCGAACTCCTCGGGCGTAAGGCGCCCGGGTTTGTTGAGAATTGCATCGTCAATCGACATCTTGCCGATATCGTGCAGCGCCGAAGCTAGGGCAATCGTAGAGCGTTCCTCATTGTCGAGGGAGATCGTGCCGCTACGCTGGACCAGACAGCCAAGCAGCAGCTCGGTCAGCTTCTCGATGTTCGTAACGTGCCTGCCGCTCTCGCCGTTGCGAAGCTCCATGACGCCGGCCATGATGTCAATGAGCATGCGACTGTTCTTGACGCGCTCGTTGTACTGCTGGGACAGCAGGCTCGTCAGGCGGCGCTGTTTGGCGTATAGGCGGATGGTGTTGCTTACACGGCGGCGCACGACACGGGAGTCAAACGGGCGGTTGATATAGTCCGAGGCGCCCAGCTCGTACGCGCGCAGAACCATATCATCGGAATCTTCGCTCGAAATCATGATGAAAGGCAGATTGTCGATACCCGATCGGCGCGACAGATCGGCCAGCACCTCAAAGCCGCTTATGCCCGGCATGACAATATCCAGCAGCACGAGCGACAACTCATCGCCATAGCGGTCGACCATGTCGAGCGCCGTACGACCGTTGTCGGCCTCGAGGATGCAATACTCGTCCTTGAGCATCTCGTTGAGAATGGCTCGGTTCATCTCGGAGTCATCGACAATAAGCACCAAAGGCTTTTCGCTTTGGAAGGCTTCGATGGAATCGGCATCGGTCACGACCGTACCGGCTTTTGCCTTAGCGCGGCTCAATAACTGGACAGCGCGGCCAACGCCCTCATCGACCGTCTCGCCATGAATGCGAACACCGCCAACACATGCCGTCAAGCTCACGTACTCATGGCCCGGAACAATCGTGGCATGAACGGCATCGGACACCTGATGCAGGCGACGGGTGAAGTCATCGGAGGGAATATTGGGCATGACGACCACAAACTTGTCGCAGCCATAGCGTACAAGCTCGTCAGTCGAACGAATTCCGCTGCGTATGGCTGTCGCCACAGCACCGAGCGCAAGGTCGCCGGCATGACGGCCACACGTATCGTTGAAGACCCTAAAATCATCAAGGTCGATCACCGCAACGCCGGCATTCATGCGGGCGCTACGGAGCTTTTCCTCGTAATATCGGCGATTGCGCACACTCGTCAGCACGTCGGTGTAGACGAGGTCCTCTTCTGCAGCCTCTTGCTCATCGATCGGACGCACCATCAGCAGGACGTGAGGCTCGCCCTCGACCTTCAGAGGGCGCAGGCGAGCGCGGTACTCGGTACCATCATTGAGCAGCTGCTCCGATACATCATCGGAACCTGCCAAGGCCTCAAGACTCGACTGACGCAGACAAGGGCAGCGATCGCCGGCGAGCAAGCAGTTAGGCTCGCTCTTAATCTGATCGGCCGACAACAAACGCACCACGGGGTAGGTCTTCGCGACGCGGGCGACCTCGGCGGCAGCCTCCTCGTCGGTTAGATTGACCTCGTGATTATTGAGCATATGGGGCCCTTCCTATCGTTACGCACGGCAACGGTGCATATCAATTGGTACAAGGGTAGCATCTAACAGCTGAAGGCAAACGCGCGATTATCGTTACATTTTTATGACCTGGCAAACGGCGGTAATGGAGCCGCGGGCGCGCGGTTATGGGCGCATTCGTTAACAATGACGAAACGCTAACAGCCCCTCTCCCCGCAGGTCATCGAGCGTGCTAACGCTCCAAGACATCGCGAACGGCGTTTGCCGCCGTAACGGGGCGATCGCGCAGACCGTTATGCGCGCCCGGGATCGTCACAAGGGGGCAATCGAGATATTCGGCAGCCGCTCGCGTGCCAGCCTCGCGGGGTGTATCGACCGAAAGCTCGCCCAAAAACACGGCCGACACCGCCTTTGACGCGCGGACGCGCTCCCAGTCGGGAGCATATGTCATATTTGTTCCGTATTCATTAGCCATAAAGCAACGACCATTGCGCAGGGCATGTTTGGCTTCCGCTTCGGTCGTCCCGGGAGCTTCGGGGTCCAAGTCGCCGAGGGCTCCCAAGAAAAGCCGGAGCGCCCTTGAAACCTTTCCAGCCGCAATCATATCGAGCAAAACCGGAGCTGCGCCCATGCCGACGCCTTCGGCCGACACAGCCGGCTCATGCAGAATCGCACGGGCGACGAGATGGGGTTCGGCGCGAAGAAGCTCCAGCGCCACCAACGTACCGGCGCTATGCGCAAGCACATTTGTCGGAGCGCCAACGTGTTCGATCACGGCTTGCAGGTCGGCGGCCTGAGCGGCAAGATCATAGCTGCCGTCTGCCGCATCGCTGCTGCCACCGCAGCCGCGGCGGTCGTAGGCAATTACGCGGTAGTTGCGGCTGAGCTCACAAGCGATACCGTCGAAAAATGTGCCGTCGACACAAGCGCCGTGCACGCACACCAAGGCAGGAGCATCAGGCGACACATCTGGGCCGGCATATTCGCGACAGGCAATCGTGGTGCCCGCATTCTCGACCGTAAAATTCATGTTGTGCCCCCATCATCAATGCTCATCCAGTTGCACGTCAGCGCGGTTGGATGGACCCACATTGCCTTACACCTTGTTAACAGATTAACTTTACCCGACCCGAGGCTTTTCATGGCGCGGCATAATGGGCGACGTGAAAAAACGAAACTTGTAAAGCAAGAGCCCGCACCTTGCTTTGGAGCCGATGCTATGCTTAGGCACAATTGTCTTGAGGAGCATATGCCTATGTCTACGTTTTTGAATGCCAGCCCCATCTTTGGGCCCGTTCGCAGCCGTCGCCTTGGTCTCTCGCTCGGCGTCAACATGATGCCGGCCAGCGGCAAAATCTGCACGTTCGACTGCATTTACTGCGAAAACGGCCTCAACGCCGAGCGCCCCTGCCATGAGCCGTACAACACAGCTGCCGTGGTACTCGACGCGCTCGAGGCAAAGCTGCGCGAGATGGCAGCCGAGGGCGAGCTCCCCGATGTGATCACCTTCGCAGGAAACGGCGAGCCCACCGCCGCACCGGAGTTTCCCCAGGCGATTGCCGGCGCCGTCGCGCTGCGCGATCAGCTGGCCCCAAACTCCAAAATCGCCGTGCTCTCCAACGGTACGCGCGCCGACCGCCCCGAGGTGCACGACGCGCTCATGATGGTCGACGACAACATTCTTAAGCTCGATACCGTCGACCCGGCGTTTATCCAGCTGCTCGACCAGCCTGTTGGCCCCTACGACGTCGAGCACCAGATCGAAACGTTCGCGAGCTTCAACGGCCACGTCATTATCCAGACGATCTTTTTGACCGGCGAGTATCAGGGCAAGCTTATCAACAACACCGGCGAGGAGTACGTTGGCCCTTGGCTCGCGGCACTCGAGCGCATTCGCCCGCAGGAGGCGACCATCTACACCGTGGCGCGCGAGACGCCGATCGCCGGCCTTGCCAAAGCAGCGCCCGAGGTGCTCGACGCCATTGCCGCGCGCGTGCGCGCCCTCGGCATTCCCTGCCAGGTGAGCTACTAACAAAACCACGCAGCAGCTAGCACCCGCCATCCCGCTCCATCAGTTGCGGTGATATAGTTCCTATTTGTGCTGTTAAACCGCTTAAATCGGAACTATATCACCGCAACTTTTATGGACGCATGGGTGGGCTATACTAGCTGCGGATGAAAGGAAGTTAGCCATGTATGACAAAGGACCCGTACCCGGCCGCAACGACGCCTGCTGGTGCGGCAGCGGCAAAAAATATAAGAAATGTCACAGCGCCTTCGACGAGCGCCTCGAGCGCCTGTGGGAGGAGGGCTGGGAGGTTCTGCCCCGCACGCTCTACAAGACGCCCGCCGATATCGAGGGCATTAAGCGCTCCGCCGCCATCAACGTGGGCGTGCTCGACTACGTAGGCGAGCACATCGCCACGGGCATGACCACCAACCAGATTGACCAGATGATCTACGACTACACCGTCGAGCACGGTGGCACGCCGGCCGACCTCAACTACGAAGGCTACCCCAAGAGCGTATGCACCTCGATCAACGATGTGGTCTGTCACGGTATCCCCTGCGATACAGACGTGCTGCACGAGGGCGACATCATCAACGTGGACTGCTCCACGATTTTGGACGGCTACTTTAGCGACTCGAGCCGCATGTTCTGCATCGGCGAGGTCTCTGCCGAGCGCCAGCGTCTTGTCGACGTCACCCGCGCCAGCGTGGAGGCGGGCCTGGCGGCCGTCAAGCCATGGCTGCCGCTGTCCGTTATGGCCGAGGCCGTACAAAAGACGGTCGAGGACGCCGGCTTTAGCGTGGTGCGCGAGTACGGCGGACACGGCATCGGCAAGGAGTTCCACGAGGACCCGTTTGTGGGCTTTACCACCGAGGCGCCCGATGTGGACACCATCATGGCTCCGGGCATGGTCTTTACCATCGAGCCCATGGTCAATGCCGGAGCGCCCGACATCAAGATCAGCAAGGGCGACGGCTGGTGTGTGCGCACCAAGGACGGTAGCGATTCGGCCCAGTGCGAGGTACAGCTCGTGGTGACCGAGGACGGCTACGAGCTGCTGAGCTGGTAGCCGTGGATGCGCCGGGCTTCGCGATGGATATGTTAACCATCGCAAAGCCCGGCGTTTTTATAGCGTTTTGCCTGATAAAACCTGCCAAAATTAACCTGCCCCTTTTGGTAGGTCGAGCGGAGAGGACTGCTTGTGAACATCCTGGTTTTGCTGCCCGTCAACGACCGTCATCGTGCAATTCTTGAGTCGAGCGCTCCGGGCGAGGACTTTATCTACACGAGCGCCGACGCCGCCACGCGCGAGCAGGTCGCCGATGCTGACGTGATCTTGGGCAACATCGACCCTGACATGCTCACGGCATGCGAACATCTCCAGCTGTTGCAATTGCAGACCGCTGGCTATGACGATTACTTGGCCGCCGGCACCGTGCCGGCCGACGCCAAATTGTCTTGCTCGGTGGGCGCCTACGGCCAGGCCGTAAGCGAGCACATGTTTGCCATGGTCCTTTCCATGATGAAGCGCCTGCCCGGCTATCACAACTTGCAGCGCGAGCATCGCTGGGAGGATTTGGGGCCGGTCACCTCGCTCAAAAACGCCAATGTGCTGGTGCTGGGCGCGGGCGATATCGGCGGCCACTTCGCCACGCTCTGCCGCAACATGGGCGCGCACGTCCGCGGCATCAAGCGCCATCCACTCGTCTACCCCATTGTGTTTGAGGACATGGACGGCATGGACGCCCTGTCCGAGCGCCTGGCCGAGGCTGACATCGTCGCATCCTTTATGCCCAGCACACCCGAGACCCGCGGCCTGGCGAACGCCGAGTTCTTCGCCGCGATGAAACCGGGCGCCTTCTTTGCCAACGGCGGCCGCGGCGACCTTGTGGTCGCCGACGACTTGGTTGCCGCCCTGGAGTCGGGACATCTCGCCGGCGCCGCGGTCGACGTCACCGACCCCGAGCCGCTGCCTGAGACAAGCCCCCTGTGGGATGCGCCCAACATGCTCATCACGCCGCACGTCTCCGGCTGGTTCCACCTGGCAGCCACGCTCAACAATGTGGTCGACATTGCCGCAGAGAATCTGCGTCACCTGCAAGCCGGCGAGACCCTGCGCTGTTGGATCGAACATTAGGGTTCCGCCGTTCTAACGAACGGCGGACCGGTCGACGCTACGCGCCGCCCAGAGCGACAATTTGTCATTCAAAAGGCAAGGCATGACCAGAAGGTCTATGCCTTGCCTTTTTCATGCCAATTTGTTCGCTCTGGACATCGCTCGCTGACGCTTGCTCAACCTGCGGTGTCATAACAATTCTGTCCAGCTGTTGGCTTTGCGGCATTTGCCCAGATAAAACCTGCATAATAAACCTGTCCCTTTTAGCAGGTTTTAGAGCTCCACGCTTTCGGCGCCGTTGATGGTTAGGTTTCGCTCGTAGAAAGCCGTGAGGGCGCGAATGGCGTACATCACGTCGCGTACGCCGCCGGTCTCGTAGCTTGAGTGCATGGCCAGCTGCGGCAGGCCCACGTCCACGGCATGCATGCTCGCCTGCATGTTCGACAGGTTGCCGAGCGTGGAGCCACCCGCCATATCGCTCTTGTTGGCGAAGGCCTGCGTGGGCACGTCGGCGTCATCGCAAATAGCCTGGAACACTGCGCGGCTAAAGGCATCGGTGCAGTAATGCTGGTTGGCGGCTTCCTTGATAACGATACCGCCGTTGAGCACAACCTGATTGCGGGCGTCGCACTTCTCGGCGTGGTTGGGGTGCACGGCATGCGCATTGTCGCAGCTCACAAGCATCGAGGCAGCAAGTGCACGATGGTACGACTCGTCGTCAAAGCCCAGCGATCCGTTGATGCGGCGCAGTGCGTCGGCCAAGAACGTCGACATGGCGCCCTGCTTGGTCTCGGAACCAACCTCCTCGTTATCAAAGCAGCAGAAGACCGAGACGTCGCGCGCGTTCTCGGCACCCAAAAATGCCTGCAGTGAGGTGTAGGCGCAGGCCAGGTCGTCGAGCTTGGGCGTCGAGATGAACTCGTCAGCCCAGCCCCAAATGCGCGCATCCTGGCGGTTGACCAGGAACAGATCGCGGCTCAGGATCTGCTCGGGCTCAACGTCCAGTTCGTCGGCAACCAGGGCATCAAAATCGCCCTGCTTAAGCTCACCGGCGCTGATGAGCGGGCACAGGTCGACGGCGCGGTTGGGCGCAAAGCCCTCGTTAACGCCGCGGTTCATATGGATGGCAAGGCTCGGGATAATCGCGACTTCGCGCTCGGTGGCAAGCAGGCGGCTCTCAATACGGTCGCCTTCGCGTACCAACACGCGGCCCGCGAGCGCCAGCGGGCGGTCGAACCAGGTGTAGTCGATCATGCCGCCGTAGGCCTCGGTGTTCAGGCGCAGCGTCTCGCCTGCGCCGTCGAGCTCGGGCACGGCCTTGACCTTAAACGTCGGCGAATCGCTGTGCGACGCCGTGAGCTGAAAATGATAGTCACCGGCAACGCCGTCCTCGCCCCACGTCGCGGTCAGGTCCTCGCCCACCTTAAAGGCAATAACGCTCGAGGTATTGCGCTGCGTGTAATAACGCCCGCCCGGCTCGATGTCCCACGCCGCGTTCTCGGGCAGGTAGGTAAAGCCCGCCTCGTCGAGCTCGGCCATAATGGTCGCCGCCGTATGGAACATGCTGGGACATGCCTCGATAAAGTCGATGAGGTCGTTGGCGGCCTCGATATCGTCGGCCGTCACATGCGCGCGCTCGGGCGTTTCCTGATCCGTCATGCTCTCCCCTTTCGCTGGGTTGATGGTCCCCTCCAGCATACCCCGCCACGCCAGCGCCGCACTCTTCATTCCATGTTTAATCCCGCGCCGCTCACCAAGTTGAGCCATCATGCCCGCGCTCCTTTTGCGACAATTACGCTAACAGGACGAGAGGAGCCGTCATGAAGCCACGTAACATTGCCATCGCCTGCGGTGTCGCGGGAGTCGCCGTCGGCCTTGCCGCTGCCACCGGTATCGTTTACCGCAAGCAAATCAAGTCCGCCGCGTCGCTCAAACGCTTGACCGGCTACGCGGATAGCTATGACCTGTACGCAATCGACATCGCCTACGACTACGATCTTGATCGCATCATCGCCGCTGGCGTGCGCGACGACCAGGCCTACATCGATGCCGTGGTGGCGCAGGTGCTGCCCGGTGTGCCGGTACATGTCCAGGCGCCCCAGTTTGCCTGCAGCGCTTTTGTCGCCGTAGATGCCGAAGGCCGCGTGCGCACCGGTCGCAATTACGACTTTAAGGACGACACCTCGGCGCTGCTGGTGCGCAATCACCCACGCGACGGCTATGCCTCCATCGGGTTTGCCGCCCTTAACAACCTGGGCGATAACACTCCGCTTGACTCCGTCGGCGGACGCGCCGCCGCACTCATGGGCCCGTTTGCCCAGCTCGACGGTGTTAACGAATGCGGCGTGTCCATTGCCGTACTCACTCTGGACTCCAAGCCCTGTGACCAGGACGCGCAACGCCCCGTCATCAATACCTCGCTCGCCATCCGTCTGGTGCTCGACCGTGCCGCCACCACGCAAGAAGCTGTCGACCTGCTTTCCGCCTACGACATGCACGCCATGGCAGGACGCGATTACCACTTCTTTATCAACGACGCCGCCGGTGACGCGCGCGTAGTAGAGTGGGATCCGCGCGATCCGGACCGTGCTTTCAAAGCGACTCCTGTACGCCAGGTTACGAACTTCTACGCCTGCTATGGCGACGAAGTGCTGCCCAACCAAAAGAATGGCGAGCTGGGCCATGGTAAAGAGCGCGCCGTCGCAATCGCCGATGTCCTTGACGCCCATGTCGGTGCCCAGGACGAAACGATTGTCTGGAAAGCCCTGCGTGCCGCAGCGCAAGAACCCAATCCGGAAGACATCACCAGCAATACGCAATGGTCGGTCGTCTTTGACAATACCGAACCCGCCGCCGCCATTACGCTGCGCCGCCACTGGGGCGACGTCGACGCCTTCGCACTGTAAGGACCCAGGCTCGTCGACCTTACGCTCGCCTGACGTTGTTTACATTTCTATACGCTTGAGCTAACACGTTTTACCCCCGTATCAACAGTGTGCGGGGGTAAACTTATGCGCATGTTATAACTTGCCCGGAAGGATTCATCATGCTTAGGATCGGTCTTCTTACCAGTGGCGGCGACTGCCAGGCGCTCAACGCCACCATGCGCGGCATTGTCAAAACGCTTATGACCAATAGCGAAGAGCCTATTGAGATCTATGGTTTTGAGGACGGCTACCAGGGCCTTATCTACAGCCGGTTCCGCGTCATGACGCCCGCCGATTTTAGCGGCATCCTTACCCGTGGCGGCACCATCCTGGGCACGAGCCGTACGCCGTTCAAGCGCCTGGATATTCCCGAGGCCGACGGCGTCGAGAAGGTGCCGGCAATGGTCCACACCTATCATAAGCTGCAGCTCGACTGCCTGTTTATGCTGGGCGGCAACGGCTCCACCAAGACCGCCAACCGTCTGCGCGAAGAGGGCCTCAACGTTATCGCCCTGCCTAAGACCATCGATAACGACACCTGGGGCACCGAGCTGACGTTTGGCTTTACGAGCGCCATCGACGTCGCCACCAAGTGCATCGACGACATTCACACCACCGCTTCGAGCCACGGCCGCGTGTTCGTTATCGAGATCATGGGCCACAAGGTTGGCTGGATCCCGCTATACGCCGGCGTCGCGGGCGGCGCGGATGTCATCTTGATTCCCGAGATCCCCTACGACATGGATAACGTCATCAAGACCATCGAGCATCGCATGGAGACCGGCAGCCGCTTTACCATCGTGGCCGTCGCCGAGGGCGCTATCTCCAAGGAGGACGCGGCGCTGTCCAAGAAGGAGTACAAGAAGAAACTCGCCGAGCGCACGAGCCCGTCGATCGTCTACGACATCGCCAAGGAGATCGAGGCCAAGACCGGTCGCGAGACCCGCGTCGCCATCCCCGGCCACACGCAGCGCGGCGGCCAGCCCAACGCCCAGGACCGCATCTTTGCGACCCAGTGCGGCGTCGAGGCGGCGCTGGGCTGTCTACGCGGCGAGTTTGGCTACATGATCGCCCTGCGTGACGGCAAGATGTGTCACATGCCGCTCGAGGATGTCGCCGGCAAGCTCAAGTATGTCGATCCCCAGAGCGATCTGGTGCGCGAGGCCAAGGCGTTGGGCATCAGCTTCGGCGACGAATAGCCTCGGCCGAAACTGCTCTCATCGGAGACCCCAGGGCTTACCTCCCAAATCGTCCTCGGACATGTCAGGATCCCGCCGTGCGCTTCGCGCGGCGGGATCCTTCCGTCCTGCGGAAAGATTTGGGAGGTAAGCCCTAGGGCCTCCTGCGGTGACTGGGGAGGCCGAGACTATTCGTCTTCTTGCTGCGGGTGCCTGGGGTAGGATGCGGCGTGCATTTTTGGGAGTATTCAGCAGCCGAGGGTGCCTGCATACTGGATTTTGGGCGAAAGGCAGGCACCATGGGCCGCATCCTGTAAAAAAACGAGCGGCTCTAGAGGCGTTGGGACTCAGAATCGGGGCTTTCAGCGCAGTTTTGCACCCCCGCCCCCGCGCCCGCGGTCGCGCGCGCAGACATGGTGTAAGAGTGTCCTGAGGTCCGTCGCTGCAAGT
>DAWDVX010000006.1:0-56429 GCA_052346145.1 Collinsella sp. | reverse complement strand
AAGAGAAGAGGCGGGGCATGCCCCGCCTCTTACACCACATCTCTGCGCGCTACCTATTTATTCCTCATTATTATTTAATCTGTGGATTAAATATTGCCAAAAACACGAAGTAAGCTGTTCGAACTGCCATCTGGCGACGGACAGGTGCTGAATACTCGCGATTTTGCACATCGCAGCCAGGGGGACCTGC
This sequence comes from Collinsella sp., assembly GCA_052346145.1. Lineage (GTDB taxonomy): Bacteria > Actinomycetota > Coriobacteriia > Coriobacteriales > Coriobacteriaceae > Collinsella. The sequence continues at coordinate 56,239 of DAWDVX010000006.1, read as the reverse complement.
CCAAAGGGCGCCAAATAGCATCGAAAACGTCCTATTCGATGCCTTCGAGAAGCTCTGACACCGTCATGCCGAGGGCGGGCGCGATCTTAAATAGAACCTTGAGTGTGAAGTTTGCCGTTCCGCCCTCGATCTGATCGAGATAGGGACGGCTAATTCCTGCCGCCACGCAAAAATCGACCTTGGAGATACCAAGGCCTTCACGCTTTTGCTCGACTCGCTCGCCAAGAATCTGTTTCACACGTTCATCCATGCAAACGAGTTTGAAATGGCGCAAAACAAAAACGTAAACTATAGTTTACGTTTTGCCGAATACACAGGAGTTTTCTATGTCGGGTTCTTCGATTTACGTACGGCGTGCAGATTGTCGTCGGCGCAACACACCGATTGCTCTTGTCGTTATCGAAGCCGACCAGCTTACGCCCGACGAACGCACCGCCTTCACGCTGCTATTAAGTCGCGTCCACGCGGCGCTACTTCCCAACCCAAAGCAGGGCGAACTTGCGGCCCTCTGTCAACAGCACGGCTGCGCATTCGACCAGACCGCCGTTATCGCCACCACGCAGCGCGGCCTTCCCTTGTTGCTGGAAGCTGCCGTCGCCCTCACGCTGCGCGACGCGGGATACGAAAACGAGGCCGCCGCCGATGTGGTCTTTCAACCACGATCGAGCGGCGGCCTCGCAGCAGCCATCGAATATGCTTGTAGGCTCGTTGCCTAAAGGGACAAGTTAAAAACCCAGGCCAAAGCCCGCGCCGGTAATCGCCGAATACATAAAGTAGACGTTGATCACATTGAGGAACACGCCTGTGACGCAGCCGTTGCGCAAATAACGCTCGCACGTAAGTCGCGCCATCACGGCAGAGTCGTCGTTGTTCTTCGCCTGGCGCCCTGCCGTAAAGTACGTCGCCACGCCGAGCAGCAGATTGAGCACCGGCAACGCCAGCAGCTCGTAGCTCTTGCCCCAGCGCGTTGCCTCGCCGGCGGCGTTAAACTTCGTTGCCACCTCGGGTCCAATGTTGGGAAGCACACACGCCGCAACCACGAGCGGAAGCACCGCGAGCACCAGCAGCGCGATGCTCATGTAGCCGGCTTTTTTGCCATATTTGAACATACGCGTCGTCCTTACACGTTAAAGCGGAAGTGCACGACGTCGCCGTCGGCCATGACGTACTCTTTGCCTTCGATGCGCAGCTTGCCGGCCGCCTTGGCGCCCTGCTCGCCGCCGAGCTCGATGTAGTCGTCGTAGCCAATGACCTCGGCCTTAATAAAGCCGCGCTCAAAGTCGGTGTGGATGACACCGGCGGCCTGCGGGGCGGTCGCGCCCTGACGTACCGTCCAGGCCTTGACCTCCATCTCGCCAGCCGTAAAAAACGACTGCAGACCAAGCAGCTTGTAGGCAGCCTGCGCGAGCACGTCCAAGCCAGGCTGCTCCAGGCCCAGGCTCTCCAGGTAGTCGGCGGCGTCCTCGGGATCGAGCTCGGAAAGCTCGGCCTCGATCTTGGCGCAAATCGGCAGCGGCTTAACGCCATCGATGGGCGCCAGGTCGTCGTTGAGCATGTCCTCGTCCACGTTGGCCACATACAGAATGGGCTTCATGGTAAGCAGGAACAGGCCCTTGGCGGCGGCACGCTCCTCGTCGGTCATCTCCATGGACGCGGCGCGCTTGCCCTCGTTGAGCCAGGCAAGCAGACGCTTGGCGACCTCGAATTTGGGCATGAGCTCCTTGTCGCGCTTGGCCTCCTTCTCGAGCTTGGGCAGCTGCTTCTCGAGCGTGCCCATGTCGGCCAGGATGAGCTCGGTCATGATGGTGTCGGCGTCGCCAGCGGGGTCGACGAACTCGCCCGTACGGCCCACCTCACGCATGACGTTGGGATCCTTAAAGTAGCGCACGACCTCGCAGATGGCGTCGGTCTCGCGAATGTTGGCCAAGAACTGGTTGCCCAGACCCTCGCCCTCGTTGGCGCCCTTCACCAGGCCTGCGATGTCGACGAACTCGACCGTTGCCGGCACGATGCGGCCCGGGTTGACGATGTCGGCGAGCTTTTGCAGGCGGCTATCGGGCACGTCGACGATACCCACGTTGGGGTCGATCGTGGCGAACGGGTAGTTGGCGGCAAGGCCGGTCTTTTTAGTAAGCGCGGTGAACAGCGTCGACTTACCCACGTTGGGCAAGCCTACGATACCGATGGAAAGGGACACGACAGCTCCTTTTGGTACAAGTATTTCAAACTGCATAAGTATAGCGCCGCCGCAGCATCCGGGCTAATCCGGACACCACGGCGGCGCAAATGAAGCAGAGATTAGGGTCGCTAACTAGTCCGCGAGCTTCTCCACTTGGTCGAGCATCTTGTCGAGCTTGGCCTTTGCCTCTGCCTTGACCTTCTCGGCCTCTTCGTGGGCCTTTGCCTTCTGGGCGGCCTTTTCCTCTGCCTCGGGATCGACGACGACCAGGTTGGACGCATCGTGCTCAACGAGCTTGAGCGCATGCTCGGGGCACACCTTGACGCAAGCGCCGCAGCCCAGGCAGTACGTGGACTCCAGCGCAAAGCGACCGCTTCCCACCAGATCGCAGGCAAACGTGGGGCACACGTTGACGCACTCGCCGCACGACGTACACTTGTCAAAGTCGCACTCCGGCGTGCTCACCTGCATGTTCTGGGCAAGCTCGGGGTGGTTCTGCAGCGTCGAGAGCACCAGCTGACGGCCATGCGTCAGCGTGCGGCGGCGCTTGGTCGTCGTGGTGCCGCACATGGTGTTGAGCGTGCGCTCGAGCTGCGTGATCTGGTGACGGTGGGCCTTCAGCTTCTGCGTCACTGAGGCCAGTGCCGCCGTCGCCGGATTGAGCTTGGTCACAGTTAGGCCCGTGGTGCGGGCAATCTTATCCATGTACTCCTTGCGCTCGTACTCGCGGCGCTTATGGCATTTGAGGCTCTTGGGGTCGACCTCCAGGCCCATGCCCGTACCGGCCCACTCCTCGGCAGTAGCAATAGCCTCGCCCAGGATATCCTCGCCACCGGTGTTGCGGCACTTATCGCACACGCCCAGCGGCAGGTAGACGCTCACGTTGGGATAGTCTGCCAGCACCGAGAACCAGGTCTCGGCCGTAATGTCACCCACGCAGGCGACGACGACCTCGTTTTCGCGCGGCATGCGCTTCAACGCACGTGTGCAGGTAACGTAGGCAGTCTCGTGGCTCGTAGCCGCCGAGACAATATCGTCGTAGAGGTTTTTGGGCGCCAGGCGCGGCGAGATAATCGCCTCAGTCGGGCAGGCAGCAGCGCACAGGCCGCACTTGCGACAGGTATCGAGAATCTCGATGGCGTCCTCTTCGACCTCGATGGCGTTGACCGGGCACACATCCATGCACGCGGTGCAGCCACTCTTCTCGTTTTTGCAGGCTAGGCACGGAATGGTGTTTCCGCGCGGACGCTCCTTATAGTCGGCAGGATTCCACTGCGGCGCCGACGGATCGAGCGCGTCGGTCACGCCGCCAAGCGGGTTTTTAAGAAAATCGAAACCCTTGCTGATCTCGATAATGTCATCAAACAGATCGTGTTCCTGCGCCATGCGCGGCCCCTCCCTGAGCAGTGCAAACAAGCGATAGATAATGATACGCCATCCGCCTTCGCCTCGGCCAAATTACATGCAGAGCACCTTTGGCGGCAAAGAAACCTACAATCTAATACCAGCCCCAACGAATAGGTTTATACAGAGGAGCCCATAGATGAAGATTGCCCTGCTCGAGCCGCTAGGCGTACCCACGCAGACCATTGACGAGCTCGCCGCACCGCTCAAGGAAGCTGGCCACGAGTTTGTCTACTTTGATACCAAGACCACCGACCCGGCCGAGCTCGCCCGCCGTAGCGAGGGCGCCGAGGTCGTCATGATCGCAAACAACCCCTACCCTGCCGAAGTCGTCTCCGGCGCCGACGCACTCAAGATAATCGCCGTCGCCTTTACCGGCATCGATCACGTGGGGCTTTCCGCCTGCCGCGAGCGCGGTGTTGAGGTACGCAACTGTGCCGGCTACTCCGATGTGAGCGTGGCCGAGCTTACCCTTGGCCTTACCATCGACGTACTGCGCAAGGTTGGCGCCGCCGACGCCGCCGTTCGCGCCGGCCAGACGAGCGCCGGTCTTATGGGCACCGAGATCTGCGGCAAAACCGTCGGCATCGTGGGTTGCGGCAAAATCGGCTGCGCCACGGGTCGTCTCTTTAAGGCCTTTGGCGCCCGCGTACTGGGCTACGCGCGTCACGAGCACCCGAAGGCCGCCGAGGCAGGCATTGAGCAGGTTTCGCTCGAGCAGCTGCTTGCCGAATCCGATATCGTGAGCCTGCACCTACCCAACAACGACGCCACGCGCAAGAGCTTTGGTGCCCAGCAGTTCGCCCAGATGAAGGACGGCGCTGTCTTTATCAACTGCGCCCGTGGCGCCATCGTGGATAACGATGCCCTTGCCCAGGCGCTCAACGATGGCAAGCTTGCCGGTGCCGGAATCGACGTCTTCGACATGGAGCCGCCGATCCCTGCCGACTACGCGCTTGTCAACGCCAAGAACTGCATCTTTACCCCACACGTCGCGTTCCTCACGCACGAGGCCATGCAGCGCCGCGCCAAGATCGAGTTCGATAACGTTATCGCCTATGTCGAAGGCCACGCACAGAACGTCTGCGAGTTGTAGACAGACAAAGGCGGGGCAGACCTCATCGCAGGTCTGCCCCGCCTTCTTTGGTGCAAACAAGAACTCGCGTGCTCTCCTACTCGGCGCGCATGAACTCGACGAGCTTTTGTCTGGTTACCTTTGTTTGTTCGTTAGCCATGTTGCGCTCGTTTCTAAAGGCCGCATCCGCAACGCTCATCAGGTCGGCATCGGTAATCTCACCAAGGCCCAGCTCCTCAAGCGTCGTCGGTAGGCCGACGCGCTGACAAAACTCGAGCACCTGTTCAAGCTCGGGTGCACGCTCCAGGCGAAGCTGGACCACCAGACCAAATGTCACGGCCTCGCCATGCATGGCCTTGCACTCGGGCAGGATCGTCAGACCGTTGGCAATGGCATGGGCAAGTGCCAGGCCGCCGCTCTCAAAGCCAACGCCCGAAAGCAGAATATTGCACTCGATCAGACGCTCAACGGCTGGTGATATGCGGCCCTTCTTGAGGTCACGCTTAGCAGCGACACCACACTCCATAAGCGTGTCGTAGCAAGCGCGGGCTGCAACCAGAGCCAAGTGCCCCGGCGTACCACCGTGTTCGTTGGTGCCCCGCACCGCAACGCACGAGCGTGCCTCAAAGTACGTTGCCAGCGCATCGCCCATGCCGGCAACCGTCATGCGCAACGGCGCTGCGGCGATCACGTCGGTATCAACCACGACCAGGTCAGGATTCTTCGCAAGCGCCAGGTAGTAGTCGAACGATCCATCTTCGTGATACAACACCGAAATCGCGCTGCACGGACCGTCCATCGATGCCGCCGTGGGGCACACGCACAGCGGAAGTTCGGCAAAGTGCGCAACGGCTTTGGCGATGTCGAGCATCTTGCCACCGCCGATACCGACCACCATGTCGCAATACTCTGCCTGGGCCTCCTTGGCCATTTCGACAACAGCCGCCTCCGTGCATGGACCGTTATAGATCTTAAAGAACGGCTCACTCATGCCATCGTCTAGGAATCCATCGACGATCTGCTTGCACAGCCGGTCCTCGGTGCCCTGGTCAAACAAGACATAGGCGGCGCAGCCCAACCACGACAAATACCTGCCCTGGCGCGAAAGCTCCCCCGGCCCCTGAACATACCGACCGGGACCGCCGTAAACCATAGGCAGCGACATACAAGACCCCACCCTTTCACTCACTCAACATTGGTGCAAACTAACCTGACCCCCTTGCACCAACTTGGTACATTAGGGTCAGGTTACTTTGCACCATAGCAAAAAGGGGCAAAGCCATCTGCTGGCTTTGCCCCCTCCTTAGCTTGATTTACTCATCCATGAGGTAGTAGTGGCCCAGTGCGTCAGCGCCCAGAATAGCGTTTGCGACCATCTCAGGCGTCACCTCAAACGGCATGTTGCACATGGTGTCCTCGGGCGCACAGGCGGCCTCAGCAACGACTATGGCCTGCTCGCGCGTAAGCTCGGCAACTCCAAGCTCCTTCATCGTGACCGGCAGGCCCAGCTCAATGCAGAAGCTCAAGACTTCCTCGAGCTTCTCGGTCGGGGCATCCTCGAGTACCAGCTGTACGATGGTACCAAAGGCGACCTTCTCGCCGTGATACATGCTATGGCACTCGGGCAGCATCGTCAGGCCGTTGTGGATGGCATGGGCGGCAGCGAGGCCAGAGCTCTCAAAGCCAATGCCGGAGAGCAGCGTGTTGGCCTCGATGATGTGCTCGACGGCAGGCGTCAGGGCGCCCTTCTCCAGCGCGACCTTGGCCTTGACGCCATCGGCCATGAGCGTCTCGTAGCAAAGCTTGGCGAGCGCCAGGCCAGCCATGCCGCCCTTGCCGCCGGCGCAGGTGCCACCGTCGGCGTCGTGCGTCGCCTGGGCCTCAAAGTAGGTTGCAAGCGCATCGCCCATGCCGGCGACCGTCAGGCGCACCGGGCTCGCCGCGATAACCGTCGTATCCATAAGGACAATGTTGGGGTTCGCCTTGAGGAACAGATACTTATCGAACTGGCCGTCATCGGTGTAGAGCACCGAAAGCGCAGAGCACGGAGCATCGGTCGAAGCGATGGTGGGGCAGATGATAACCGGGGACTCCAGGTAGTAGGCAACGGCCTTGGCGGTGTCGAGGATCTTACCGCCACCGACACCGACGATGATGTCGCAGCCGTTCTCGCGCGCGAGCGCCACCAAGCGGTCGACCTCGCCCTTGGAACACTCACCGTTAAAGTCCTCAAACAGCAACTCGGCCTTGGCCTCGGCAAAACCGCCCTCAATCTTGGCACCGACGCGCTTCTTGCCCGAAGGCGTCACGATGACAAGGGCCTTAGCGCCGAGCGGCTCGACATAAGAGCCGAGCTTGGCGAGCTCGTCCGGACCCTGGATGTACTTGCTGGGGCTATTGAAGATTGCAGCCATATCTATCCCATTCTCTAAAGATAAAAAGAAAGGGACTCCGTACAGAAACGTGCGGAGTCCCTCATTACGATAACAAGAATCGATTAGAAATCGATGTCGGTGTCGTAGTAGCAGGCCTTGAGAATCTTCTCGAAGTCGGCAGCCTTGGTCTCACGCGGGTTCTCCGGCGTGCAGGCGTCCTGCTCGGCGTTCGCGGCGATCTCGGGCAGCTTGGCGAGGAACTCCTCCTCGGAGACCATCTGCGGGTTCTCGGCGTCGACCTTCACGCCACCATTCGCGTAATCCTTGATGGACTGCGGAATGTTGAGCTGGTCGTTGAGGTCGCGAATCTTCTGGACGAGCGCAGCGATGAGCTCCTCGTTGGTCTCGCCGGGAAGGTGCAGGATCTCCTTGGCCACGTAAGCGTAACGCTCAGCAGCACGCGGGTCCTTGGAGTTCCACTGGATGACCTTGCCCAGGTACATGGCGTTAGCGGCACCGTGGATGATGTGGCCGTTCTCGAAGGCAGCACCGGTCTTGTGAGCCATGGAGTGAACGATGCCGAGCAGGCCCGAGGAGAAGGCGATACCGGCGATGCACTGAGCCTCGTGCATGTGCTGACGGGCCTCATGGTCGCCAGCATAGGACTTGGGCAGCCACTCGACGATCTCGCGGATGCCGTGCAGAGCGTTGGCGTCGGTGAACATAGAGGCGCAGGTGGAAACGTAGGCCTCCATGCAGTGGGTCAGAGCATCCATGCCGGTGTGAGCGCACAGCTTGGCGGGCATGGTGTAGGTGAGCTCGGGGTCGACGATGGCGACATCAGGGGTGATGTTGAAGTCGGCCAGCGGGTACTTGATGCCCTTGGCGTAGTCGGTAATGACGGAGAACGCGGTGACCTCGGTAGCGGTGCCGGAGGTAGAGGAGATGGCGCAGAAATGAGCCTTCTGACGCAGCTCAGGGAAGCTGAACGGCTGGATGATGTTGTCGAAGGACTCCTCGGGATACTCGTAGAAGACCCACATGGCCTTAGCGGCATCGATGGGCGAGCCGCCACCGATGGCGATAATCCAGTCGGGCTCGAACTCGCGCATGGCCTCGGCGCCCTTCATGACCGTCTCGATGGACGGGTCGGACTCGACGCCCTCGAACAGCTTGACCTCGAAGCCGCCTTCCTTAAGGTCGTTCTCGACGTCCTGCAGGAACCCGCCGCGGCGCATAGAGCTGCCGCCAGAAACGATGATGGCCTTCTTGCCCTTGAGGTTCTTCACCTCGTGGCGAGCGCCCTCACCAAAGTACAGATCGCGAGGATTGGTAAAACGTCCCATACTGTGCCTCCTAAACAAGCCCCTCTTAGACTTGCGTATATAACGGAGCACCCAATTGGCTCCGTTAGGACCGGTTTGCGCGTTGCCGGCGATGACAATGCGCGATGTCTAAACGTCTCAACGCTCAGACAAACACTATTTTACCGTTCTGGTTGGTCAGTTATTCACCTAAAGCCGCCAATGATGAAACGTTTTTTCTATCCCTGAAGACCCTTGTGCGGCATTCATACTCCCAAGCTGGGCAAACGTTTTATCAAGGTTGACTACATATCCTGGGCAGGACTGTGCCCCTCCAAAATATGCACCGTTCGCCGCCAAAAATCGACCGTTTGCGGCACCGTGATACCACTCGGTCGTCCAGGGTGCCGACATTTGTGCGACATCCGTCTTCGTGGTGCAAAGGTGCAAGTCCAAGTGCGGCACCCCCGGTGTGCCACATGCGGGTAAACTAGAACCTTATATAGAAACATTTGAACCCTAACCGCAGCAAAGGAGGCCCCATGGTATTCGATCCCATTCAAGAGGATTGCCATCGCCTCGTTCTTGAGGCCTTGCGCCGCGACAATATCCCGCTAACCGACGCTGCCGCCGTAGAGCGTCTGATGGAACAATTCACCCGCAACCCCGCACCGCTCATCGTGCACGACCGCGACCGCGCCGGGCACCTCATTGCCAAGGTGGTCGAGGCCGTCGATTACCGCATTCCCTTTATCCCTGACGATACCCAGGCAGAGCAGGAAGAGGCAGCTGCCGAGAACATGCTCCGCGAGGCAGCCGCACTCGATCCGGCCAACTGGGATGCCCAGCGCATGCTGACGGCGCTCACCGCCGAATCCAACGAGGAATACGTGCAGTATCTGGTGTCCAAGTGCGACGAGGTGGAGCACGATCTGGCGCTCAAGATCGCCTCGGCGCAGGACCCCTACGAGCGCGAGGCCGCAGGCGACCTTACGCGCCGCCCCTATCTGCGCTGGCTTGCCGCCTTGGCATCGCGCGCCCTCATTAGCGGCCGCTATCGCATGTCGCTCGAAGCCGCAAATCGCAGCTTGGACTTTGCGCCCAACGACCCCGCCGGTGTCCGCCACACCGCGATGCTCGCCATGGCAAAGCTCGAATACCCCGCCGAGGAGCTCAAGCGCTTTCGCTCCGCTCACTCCGTGCCCTATCTTGCCAACACGCCGCTGCGCCGCCGTCCCAAGGATGCAGAACGCGACTTGGACCCGTGGACGCTCATCGCACTGATGAGCGCAGCCTGGCGCGAGCTGGACTACGAGGGCGCCGAGCACTACTTGCGCATCCTTGCGCGCTCGTGTCCGCACGCAGCCGAGGCACTCTACTTCCAAACCGAGTTTCCCGATGGCGTCTATGCCCGCGTCAACGTGGGTGCGGGCTCCACCGACGAGCTTGTCCTTGCGCTGTCCGAGGCGACGCCGGTACTGCAGGAGGGCCTGGGCGCCCCCGACAACGCCAGCTTTGCCGCCTGGGTCGCCACCAACGATATCGTGCGTTCCCAAATCGATGAGCGCATCCTGCAGGCGGCCGAGCAGGGTTTGCCGTTTAAGGGAGGAGACCTCTAATGGATCCGAGCGTCTACATCCCCGCCTACCTGGAGCGCACCTATCTGGCGTCGCACCCCGAGCTCACCGATGCAGCACGCGAGCTTGTCCATAACGACATTAGCGCGTATCCCCAAAAGTATGCGCAGTCCGAGCATGCCCAGGCGCTGCTGTCCTACGCCGGTGCTCATCGCCACCTGCTCGACGAGCTCCATCGCATCGAGGACATGGGCAGCGACGAGGAGTTCGAGCAGACGCGCAATCGTCTGTTCGACGACATGCGCGATGAGCTGCTCAAGATCGTCCGCATCGATGCGCATGTCCTCGACGCGCAGCTGCTCGCCATCATCCTGGCCGACACGCCCGTTGACGCCTGCCTGGGCGACCTGATGAAGCTCGAGGCGACCACGGCCGATTACCTGCAGCAAAGCGTGCCCGGGTTCGACATGGAAGCCCCGCACTACTGGGCCAATAATGTTTTGGCCGACGGTGTCACCGCAGCAGACCTTACCGTGAGCGAGCCGGCTCTTATCGGGTGGCTCCACACGCTCGAGGCCATCTCGCAGCTGTGCATGGCGAGCGCCCGCTACCGTGCTGCCGCCAACTACGCCCGCCGCGTCCTTAAGGCGGAAGGCTACCCCACCCGAGCCGCAGGCACCGTGTTGCTCGCCCTCGCTCGTCTGGAAGACCAGGACGGCTTTTTTGCCCTGGCCCACCAGCTCGAGGAAGAGATCGGGGCTGACGCGCTCGAGAACTCTCCTTGGTATCTGCTCGCCCGCACGATTCTGCTGTTCAAAACAAACAAGATGCGCCCGGCTACACGCGCGCTGCGTGAGTTTGCCAACCGTTGCGAGGGCGGTGCGTTCTTCTTACTGAACCCCATGTACCAGACACCGTACCTTCCCTGCCGGCCCGAGCCACACGATCCCTGGGATCTTTCGCACCAGGCCGTTTGGGAAGCGGACGGTATTATCTCGGACACTCCCGACTTTGCCCCCTGGGCCAATGCCTGCGAAGACGTGTCGCAGCTTGCCCAGGAATTTGCGCGCCGTTACGGCTTTTAACGGCGCAAACGCCACGACCATGTCATTCACGTTAGGAACGGCTTCATGGATCTCCGCTCATCTCTTGCTTGCACCTCGAGCGATATCGCCCGCTGGGGGCTGCGCTCCGTCCTTAAGCGCCAGGGCGGCGTACTCCCCGGCCGCATCGCCATGAAGATCGACCCCGAGCTGCTGAGCGACCTCGCCGGCCTTGTCGACCGCAGCGTGGTGATCACCGGCACCAACGGTAAGACCACCACTTCGCACGCCCGGCTCCATGTTGTTGCCGCCAGCGGCGCCACCGTGGTATGCAACCGCGCCGGCAACAACATGGAGCCGGGCGTGGTGGGCGCACTGCTCGAGGCGCGCAGCGGCCTCAAGCGAGCCGGCGGTGGCAAGCGCGTGGGCGTTTTTGAATGCGATGAGCTCTACACCGTGCGCGTCCTGCCCAAGCTCAAGCCGACGTACTTCGTGCTGCTCAACCTGTTCCGCGACCAGCTAGACCGCTACGGCGAGATCGATCACACCCAGGAGGTCATCGCCCACGCGTTGGAGCTCTCGCCGACAACGACGCTTATCTATAACGCCGACGATCCGCTGTGTGCCGCGATCGCCGCGCGCGTTCCCAACGCGAGTATTGCCTTTGGCATCGACGGCGCCACCAACACCGAGTCTGACCGCATTAGCGACTCGCGCTTTTGCTCGCAGTGCAACGCGCCGCTGGAGTATGACTACGTGCAATACGGCCAGCTCGGCGCCTACCGTTGCCCCTCGTGCGGTTGGGCCCGTCCTGCGCTTGTCCGTCGCGTGACGAGCGTGGAGCTCGGCTGCGACGGTTACGGCTTTGACCTTGTGTTTGGATCTGATTCCAGCACGCCCGCCGTGCACATCGCCACGCGCTACAACGGCCTGTACATGGTCTATAACGTCGCCGCCGCCTTCTTTGCGGCGCACGAGCTGGGCGTGGACGCGGCGCACCTGCAGCCCACGCTTAATGCCTACGTGCCCGCCGGCGGACGCATGGGCCGCTGGGATATTGCCGGCCGCACCGTCGAGGCCAACCTGGCCAAGAATCCCGTGGGCTTCGATCGCCAGATCCAGTCCATTAAAACGGCAGGTGGCAGGCTCTGCGCCTTCTTCCTAAACGATAACGATGCCGACGGCCACGATGTCTCGTGGATCTACGATGTCGACTTCGAGCGCATCGCCGACACGCCGGGTCTTGTCGCCTTTGCCGGAGGCACGCGTGCGCACGACATGCAGGTACGCCTCAAGTACGCCGGCATCGATGCCGCGATTATCTCGGACGTCGCGCAGGCGATCGGCGCCGTGGCAGACGAGGCCGCCGATGACACCTTCTACGCCGTCGCCAACTACACGGCCTTCCCGCCGCTGGTCAAAGAACTCGACGAGCTGAAGGGCACCACCGCCGACGCTGTTGCCGGGCGCGCCGTAGCCCGTGCCGACGGCAGCGCTCTTCCTGTCGGCATCGCGCCAGTCGAGCTTTCGCGCCCGGTGCGCATCGTCTATCTGTACCCCGATGCCCTCAACCTCTACGGCGACGGCGGCAACGTTATTGCGCTTGAGCGCCGCTGCGCCTGGCGCGGCATTCCCGTGCGCGTGGACGAGGTCCGCATGAGCGAGACGCTTGATTTGGCCGATGCCGATATCGTCATGATGGGTGGCGGCTCCGACCGCGACCAGCTAGCCGTGGCACACGAGCTGCTCGCCCAAAAAGACAAGGTCGCAGCCTATGTTGAGGATGGCGGCACACTGCTTGCCATCTGTGGCAGCTATCAGCTACTCGGCCGTTCGTACTACATGGGCGACGATCGCATTGAGGGTCTGGGCGTCATTGCCGCCGAAACCGTACGCGGCTCCGACCGCCTGATCGGCAACGTAGCCGTCAAAACCGACCTGGCACCTGAGCCCTTTGTGGGATTCGAGAACCATGGCGGCCGCACGCTTTTGGACGCCGATGCCACGCCGCTCGGAACGTCCGTCGTCACGGGCACCGGCAACAACGGCGATGATGGCTTTGAGGGTCTCATCTACAAGGGCGTCATCGGCACGTACCTGCACGGACCGGCACTGCCCAAGAACCCCGAACTCGCCGACTGGCTGATCGCGCACGCCCTCGAGCGGCGCGGCGATGCGCAGGCCACAGCCCTGCTGCCGCTCAAACCCCTCGACGACACCTACGAGCACGCCGCCCACGACGCCGCCATGAAGCTCCTCCCCTAGCCACCACAACGGGGACAGGCGCCTTTGTGGTGGTTTTGACCTGCCACGTTTGTTTGTCTCGATCTGTAACATCTAGGCCGTTGAAAGTCGTCTTACTGTTACAGATTGAGATGTTCATCCCGACGCCCGCCGTCTGTCTCGATCTGTAACAGATAAAGCCGGTTTGCCCGCCCAGATGTTACAGATTGAGATATTTTAAAATCGGAATAGAAACCCACTCCTGTGTGGTGGTTTTTCAATCTGCCAACGATATGTGAACGGATAGAAAAGTCTGCTATACTCTTTCCCGCTGTCCCCATCGTCTAGCGGCCAAGGACGCCACCCTTTCAAGGTGGATATCGCGGGTTCGAATCCCGCTGGGGGCACCATTTAAATCGAGAAGCCCGTTGCCCTCGCGGTGGCGGGCTTTTTGCTACCGATATGCCGGAATTCGAACCCGACAGGGTGCGGAGCTGAGGAAACGCGCAAGCGTTTTCCAGCGCAGCACGCAAGGAGCAGAGCGACGCAGTGGAAGCGGGCAATGCCAGCCGCACGCGGATATCCCGTTGGGTGGGGCACCATTTGAAATGAGAAGCCCGTTATCCTCACGATAGCGGGCTTTTTGCTGCCATGCGCCGGGATTCGAGCCCAACAGGGTACAGAGCCGAGAAAACGCACCTACGCTTCGGCCCTAACAAGTGATTAACTTAGTCCCTAAGCAAAACGATAACTGAAACGTCCGTATCGAAAAACATTGCCCGGAGACAGCTCCGTCTCCATTAGCCGTGATGTTGACAAGCTTTCTTATCAATCGCACGTCTTGAAAATTATCCCAACTTCAAAATCGCTGTGAGTTCCGAGGGTGCCGGGAAACAGTACATTCCCTCAACTCGCACCCTGTACACAGCATAATTACCTCCGATCCGCACATCGATAAAACAGCGCCGCGTGTAGTCCAGTTCCCTGGTCTCGATTTGTAAATTTGTTGGCGAAGTCCAGGCATACGCTGCAAACAACTTGCGAACATCCCATGCGGGGGCATCGTCCCTCTCGGCTTCATGAGTCACGAAGGGAAAGAGGTCTCCGACTCCGGTCCCATCGCCCGATTTGCAAACCCAAGACTCGTAGCCGGCCCTCACGCCGTACTCACGACCATCGCGCAACAGAGACAAATCCAGCTCATTCTCATGGAATCGAATATCGATCTCTTCAAAATCCCCGAAAATGCAACGATGAATGCCCTCGAGGCGTAATGAACTCAAACGTCCGCCAGAAGCCAACCCAACTGGCACGGGAATGCTATCGAAGTCACGTTCGGAAGCCACCGTTTCCCGAACACTAGACTCTTTGAACAATACCTCATACAGTGGATCAAGCAGCGCCTTACTTCCTGTCGTGGAACTCGAGCAGGCGATGACAAGGCCATCTGTGGGCCGTATGTAGCACAGCTGCCCAAAAAGGCCAGAGCATCTGAACCCGCCACGCCGGCACATCCAGAACTGATATCCATAGCCATTGCTGTCTTCAGTCGCCTCAGACGGATAAAAGGGGCTCGTTTCCATCTGAATCTTCGTCGCCTCGGCAACCCATTCCGCGGGAATGATCTGTTCCCCACGCCACTTGCCGCCATCCAGCAAACATTGACCAAACTTAGCCAAATCCGGTGTCGAAAGGTGAAGGCCAAAACCTCCGGTCGTATGACCGGCTTGATCCTCTTCCCACCACCAATTTCTAATGCCTAACGGCGTAAACAAACGTTCAGCGAGATAATCGGATTCTTTCGTTCCACTTATGCGTTGCACGAGCATGCTCAATAAATGTGAACACAGCGAATCGTAGTGAAAGACCTCGCCCGGCTTCCAGTCAAACTCACGATGAAGAACCTCATGTGCCCAGTCGTCTCCCGCGCCAATATACGAAAGGTCACTCTCCTGCCCCATCGTCATAGTCAGCAAATTGCGAACCGTCACATTGCGAAAGCGCTCATCCGCAATCTCGCCTTCATATTCCGGGAAGTATGAAATCCAGCGATCAGCCAGCGACAGCCGTCCTTCATTCACCAACATCCCAACAGCAACCGAGGTGAAGGACTTAGTCACAGAATAGAGCGGGTGAACGTGTTCGAGGGCGAACGGCGCAACCGCATGCTCAAAGACGACTTCACCCTCTTGTCGGACCACGACTGAGCGGACTTCCACGCCCGTGGACCTCCACGCCGCAAGGCACGCCTCGCCCATCTTATTGTCAAAGATAATATTAGGCACCCTCAACCACTGCCTCTCGAACGAAATCAGTACAAGACGAGGTCGCCCTCGACACTTATCCAAGGACGACCTCGTCTAATTACTGGCGCGCGGGGAAATACTTGTCCCGCAGCTCCACTTCTTTGGCTACTTTGCAGCCTCTACCGCCGGCACGTCCTCCTTGTACGTCGCATACGTAAGCAGGAACGAAATCACGCTGGAAACCACGATGGCTATGATTACGTAAATCAGGTAGCTCGCGCCCATTGCACCGGACGGGTCAATGAAGCCCGGGAAGGCGCAGAAGCCGCCGCCGGTGAAGGCGAACATCTTGGTGCCAAGAGCGCCGATGATTAGGCCGCCGGGCACAGAGGCGATGCAGCTCATGACAAAAGGCTTCTTGCGCGGAAGGGTCACGCCGTAGATGCAGGGTTCGGTGATGCCGAAGAAGAAGCCCGAGATGAACGCCGGCCATGCAAGCTGCTTGAGCTTTTCGTCCTTAGTCTTCAGAAGGATAGCGAGGACGGCAAGGGACTGAGCGTATGAACAAACCATGTACGGCGCCATGACAATATCCCAGCCCTGGGAGGCAATGTTCACCAGCATGAGGGCAATGACACTCCAGTGGAAGCCGAAGATGACCATAGGCTGCCAAATGGCAGTAAGCACGATGCCGCCGAGCGCGCCGCCGATGACAGGCAAGCTGTAGAGGGAGTTAAACAGCAGGCTCATGAGGTTCGTGATCAGGGTGGCAATCGGGCCAATAATCAAATAGGTAGCGGGAACCATCACAACGAGCACGCACGTAGGCACAAAGAAGAACTTTACATACTCAGAGAAATGCTTGCGGCACCACTTCTCCAGCTTTGCCGCGAACCAAACAGAGATGATAATCGGAATGACAGAGCTCGTATAACCCGAAGACGGCATGATAACGGGTATGCCGAGGAAAGTCGTGTAGTAGTTCATGGCAAAGGGAGTGCCGGCAAGCACCGTTCCCAAAACATCGCCCGATGTGATGTTGACCATCGCCGGATACGTAAGTGCGATACCGAGCGTGAGGCCAACGAACTCACTACAGCCAAACTTCTTTGCCGCGGTATAGCCAAGGATAATCGGCAGGAAGTAGAAGAAGCCGTCACCAGCCGCATATAGAATCTGGTACAAGCCATCTGTCGCCGTAATCCATCCAAGGGCGACGAGAATACTCAAAACACCCTTGATCATGCCCGCGGCACACAGCACCGCAAGAATCGGCTGGATTACGCCCGAAATAGTATCGATAAGGGCACTAACAACGTTTCCTTTCTTGACGGGCTCACCATCAAGATTAACCTCGCCCAGCCCCTCGACACCAGAAGCGGCAACCGCGGCATCGTAAACATCCTCAATCACATTGATGCCGACAACAACCTGATACTGGCCATTCGCGTTGATTACTTGAATGACGCCTTTATGAGATTCAATTGCCTTAGTATCGGCCTTCGCATCGTCTCGCAGCTTGAAACGTAGACGCGTCATGCAGTGCGAGATGCTCAGGATGTTTTCCTTACCGCCGACGAGGCCAACTACGTCCTCGCCAAGCTTGCGATTTGCAAGCTCTTTGCTTTCGCTCATGGTTTTCCTCCCATGCGACCTGTCCAAGGTCGGCCGCCCGCCATCATTCGCTAAATTGATTTCCGATACTAGTGAAGTTCTGGCCAGAACTCCTTATTCGCCTCAATGAGATCGTCAAGGATCTTCTTTGCAACGGAGGCAGAGGGGACCGTCTTCGAAAGCGTCAGCGCCTGCCAAAGCTCCTGATAGGAATGGTCGACCCAAGCAGACACTGCAAGCTTTTCGACCGAGACCTGTTCCTCCATAAGTCCTTTCTGGAATTGCGGAATCTCACCTTGGCAAATTTTCTCGTAGCCGTCGCTGCCGACAATGCAGGGGATCTCGACCATAGCCGTTGGGTCAAAATTGGACACAGCCCCGTCGTTGGGAACAATCAGCGAGAAACGTTCACGGGTGTTCTCTGCCAAAGCGCGAGCGAGATCGACAATGTACTCAGCGTGGGTATCTGGCTTAAGGCCGAAACCCTCAGACGTGCCCTTTTCGATAATCTGACGAGCGGTGCCAAAGACGCGTTTCTCGCGACCCTCACGGACCTCGTCGGTGCGGGTGTGGTTGGGGTCGGTGTGCTCAACCACATAGTCCGGGAAGAGATAGTACTTGAGGTAGGTGTTCGGGATGGTATTCGGATCGAGCGCGTAAACATCCTTAGCCTTACGGAACGTCTGGTCCCAAGACGCATCGACGAATTCAAGGCCGGAATCCTCGCCAGCATAACCGTTTTTAGCCATTTGGGCCTTGATAGTGGGCATAAGGTCATTGCCTGCACGGTCGTGAATCTTTGTCCACCAGCCAAAGTGGTTGAGGCCGTAGTAGCCGACGACGAGGTCGTTGTGGTCCTTGAGACCACACATCTGAGCCATGATATCCATCAGTGCTATTGGCATGTCGCAAATGTTGATGATCTTTGAATCCGGG
This sequence comes from Collinsella sp., assembly GCA_052346145.1. Classification (GTDB taxonomy): domain Bacteria; phylum Actinomycetota; class Coriobacteriia; order Coriobacteriales; family Coriobacteriaceae; genus Collinsella. The sequence goes on along the minus strand of DAWDVX010000006.1, from coordinate 38,263 downwards.
CGAAGGCGGCGTGTCGCCTCGGCAACGATCGCCGCGGGGTTGGAGTAGTTGAGCATCCATGCGTTGGGACTGTATTTCTCCATGTAGTCAAGGATCTCGAGTACGCCGCCAATGGAGCGCAAGCCATAAGCAATGCCACCAGGACCACAGGTCTCTTGGCCAAGAACGCCATAGCGCAGGGGGATCTTCTCGTCCTTATCGCGCATAGCGTACTTGCCAACGCGAATCTGGGCAAGTACAAAGTCGATGCCTGTGAAGGCCTCCTCAGGGTCGGTCGTATAGCTGAAGGTTACCTCTGGAGCATTCTCCCTGATGTAGATGGCACATGCCTTGGCAATTGTCCCCTGACGCTCGGCATCGTTGTCATAGAGCGTAATCCTATTGATGGGGAACACATCACGCTTCGCGAGAAGTGTCAAAACAACGCCCGGCGTATAAGTGCTCCCGCCTCCCGCGATAGTAACCGCATAGCTCTGTTTTGCCATTGCAAATCCTCCTGTCTAGACATGTACTTGACGACTTGAATTATAGCCACATGATTTGTTATCTGTCTAGACATGTTAAGCACACGGGTGAACGGTTGATTTATGGCGGTAAGCGGTACTTTAAGCGTCTTCACTTCCTATAATTGGTAGAAACAGACTATCGCGCCGATTTGACGCATTCCGCACCACCTCTATAAGGAGAGCATTTTGGCAAGGATCCTGTACAGTGATATTTACCGCAGCCTTCGAGAGCGGATTGTCGAAGGCAAGCATCCCGTGGGATCGCTCCTTCCTTCCGAACAAAATCTGTCCAAAGAGTTCTCCTGTTCTCGAATGACGGTGCGCAAGGCCATCTCACTTCTCGCAAATGAAGGTCTAGTTCAGTCCATTAAAGGCAAGGGAGTCCTCGTAATCGAGACCTCACTTGCAGGCACCAGCAAAGAGGGCGCATTCACCGTAAGCGACCTTTCTTCGTTCAGCGAATCGGCACACGCGATCGGAGCAATTCCAACGTCAAAAATCGTCTATTTCGAGCACGTAAGCACCAATAAGTGTCTAGCTCAATTGACGGGATTTCCCGAAGGAGAAGACCTTACGCATTTGAAGCTCGTCCGCATGCTCGACGATAAACCTGTCGCTGTCGACCGCCACTACTTCCTAACTTCCTCCGTCCCCGGCCTAAACGAGCAGAATGCCACCCTGTCGCTCTTCCATTACATCGAGGATGAGCTAGGGCTCACCATTGCCGTGAGCAAACGAACGATAACACTCGCCCAGCCCGACACTGAGGACTGCCGGTTGCTTGACATCGATCCTTCTACGTATCTGGCGGTCGTAACCAGCCAGACATTCGACTCAACCGGAACTCAATTTGAGTATGTCGATGCGCGTTATATTCCGAGCATCTTCCATTTTCACGACACGGCAACGCGCACACCCCTACCCTAACAAACGACACGAACGGACGCCGCCCTAGTGAATTTGTTCAACAAAAAAGCCGGGGCCCGCGTAATGCGGACCCCGGCTTTCAACCGTGACGGTATGCTGTCCCAGTCCTACACGTAGAACAGGATGTCGTCGTAGGTCGGGACCGGCCAGTAGTCGGCGGCCACGATCTCCTCCATGGCATCCACGGCGGCGCGCAGCGTATCCATAGCGGGAACGACCTCGTGCGCGTACACGTTGGCCTGCTCCTGGCCATCGAGAGCCTCGGCCTTCTGATGCACGGCGTCGAGCGCCTTAATGGAGTCGTTGATGGCGGTGATACCATTGCAGAGCTTGTTGAGCGTGTTCTGCTCGCACTGCATGGCGGCCTCAGCACCGGCGGCACGGATAGTCTCAAGGCCCTTAGCGACCTTGGTGGCATAGGCGGTAATGACCGGGCGATAGGTACGACGCGCCTCGCGAACCATCGTGGTGGCCTCGATGTTCATGAGCTTGTTGTACTTCTCGAGCTTGCAGTCGTAGCGGCACTGAGCCTCGGCCTTGGTCAGGACGCCCGTCTCCTCAAAGAGCGCGATAGCCTTATCGGAAACAAACGCGGGCAGGGCGTCGGCCGTGGTCTTGTTGTTGGCAAGGCCGCGCTTCTCGGCCTCAACGGGCCACTCATCGGAGTAGCCGTCACCGGAGAACAGGATGCGCTGGTGGTCGGTCAGCACCTTCTTGCAGTACTCGAGCGCGGCGTCCTGGAACTTATCCTCGGGCGTGCCCTCAAGCGCGTCGGCGAAGGACTTGAGCGACTTGGCCACGGCGGCATCGAGCACCAGGTTGGAGTCGGAGACGTTCTGCTCGGAGCCGCAGGCACGGAACTCGAACTTGTTGCCGGTGAAGGCAAACGGGGAGGTGCGGTTGCGGTCGGTGTTGTCCTGCATCAGCTTGGGCAGGGTATCGGCGCCCAGGTCGAGCACGCCGCGCGTGGCATGGACGGAAGCCTTGCCATCGATGATCTTCTCGACAACCTCGGTAAGCTGGTCGCCCAGGAAGATGGACATAATCGCCGGAGGAGCCTCGTTGGCGCCCAGACGATGGTCGTTGCCGGCCGAGGCAACGGAGGCACGCAGGAGCTCCTGATAGTTATCGACGGCTTCGATCACCGCGGTGAGGAAGACGATGAACTGCAGGTTGTCGAGCGGGGTGTCGCCCGGATCGAGCAGATTCTCGGACTCGGTGCCAAGCGACCAGTTGTTGTGCTTGCCCGAACCGTTGATGCCCTCGAAGGGCTTCTCGTGCAGCAGACAGACCAAGTCGTGGCGGGAGGCGATGAGCTTCATCTTCTCCATCATGACCAGATTCTGGTCGATGGCCTCATTGACTTCGCCATAGACGGGGGCGAGCTCATGCTGGCAGGGAGCAACCTCGTTGTGCTTGGTCTTGGCGGGAATGCCAAGCGCCCACAGTTCATCGTCCAGGTCCTTCATATAGGCCGAGACGGTGGGGCGGATAGCGCCAAAGTAGTGCTCCTCGAGCTCCTGGCCCTTGCAGGGAGCAGCACCAAAGAGGGTGCGGCCGGTGATGACCAGGTCCTTGCGCTTGCGGTAGGCGTCCTTCTTGATCAGGAAGTACTCCTGCTCGTCGCCCACGGAAGGAACGACCTTCTTGGGGGTCTTGCCAAACAGCGCCAAAACGCGCTTGGACTCACGCGAGAGCGCGGTCATGGAGCGCAGCAGCGGGGTCTTCTTGTCCAGGGCCTCGCCCGTGTAGGAGCAGAAAGCCGTGGGGATGCACAGGACATCATCCTTGATAAAGGCGGGGCTGGTGGGGTCCCAAGCGGTGTAGCCACGAGCCTCGAAGGTGGCACGCAGGCCGCCGTTGGGGAAGCTCGAGGCATCGGGCTCGCCCTGGATGAGGTTCTTGCCCGTAAACTTGGTAATGGCGGTGCCGTCGTGGTTGGGCTCCAGGAAGCTGTCGTGCTTCTCGGAAGTAATGCCCGAAAGCGGCTGGAACCAGTGCGCGTAGTGCGTCGCGCCCTTGGAGATGGCCCAGACCTTCATGGCATGGGCAACGGCGTTGGCCACATCCAGGTCGAGCGGCTCACCGCCCTCGAGGGTTGCAGCAAGGCGCTTCCAAATGTCCTTGGGGAGGTAGTCCTTCATGACTTCCTCAGAGAACACCATGGTCCCGAAGCGGTCAGTAAGTTCGGCCATACGGAACTCCCTTCGTATCGGCACCGCGTGAGAAGCGGTGTTGATTACTAACGAACGAGTCATAGCTTAGACTCGCCGTGTTTCCGCGACATTACCGTTATGTTGCTGTCGCGAAACCAATCAATGAGGTTACCCTATCGAGGCGGCGTTGCCACCCTCAACAGCCAATCAACTGCATAAATTGCAGACCTCTCCCCATGGTTTAAGAGTAGTCAATGGTAGGATGGGGCTCTATTAACTGGTATTTCGCATCAGATACCATTCAATATAGCCCTATCCTACATTGACCGCCCTGTTATAGGAAGTACCGATAGCGAAGCGTTTTCGATTGGTATCACCAAATCGCGAGAGAAACTCCACCTTAGCGCGGTCGTGCTGTAGAATCCTTGCAACAAAACATCGCACCTAGGCATCTAAAGGAGCACGATATGCGCGTCGACGAGGTTTTTAAGCAGGCAGCATCCCAGGGCACCGCGCCCGTTTCGTTTGAGATGTTCCCGCCCAAGGGCGAGCTGACCCTCGACACGGCTCGCGAAGTGGCAGGTAATCTGTGCAAGCTTTCGCCGAGCTTTGTCTCGGTCACCTGCTCGGCCGGCGGCTCGGGCAACGGTGCCACCACCGCCCCCATCGCGCATATGATTTCGAGCGAATTCGATACGCCCTCGGTAGCGCACCTCACCTGCGTGGGCCGCACCCACGCCGACATCGCCGCCAAGATCGACGAGTATCGCACCGCCGGCGTTGAAAACATCCTGGCCCTGCGTGGTGATCTTCCCGCCGGCGCGACCGAGGACGACAAGCCCGCCTCGGACTACGCCTACGCCCGCGACCTTATCCCCGAGCTCGTCGACGCCGGCTTTTGCGTGGGCGCCGCAGCCTACCCCGAGGGCCACATTGCCTGCGAGGATCTCAACCTCTCGGTCGAGCACCTCAAGCAAAAACAGGACGCCGGCGCGAGCTTCTTTGTGACGCAGCTCTTTTTTGATAACGAGTGCTTCTACCGTTTTCGCGAGCTTGCCGACAAGGCCGGTATCACCGTGCCCATTACCGCGGGCATCATGCCGTTTATGGGCAAGTCGCAGATCAGCCGCATGGTCTTTATGTGCGGCGCGTCGCTACCCTCCCCCGTCATCAAGATTCTCGCCAAATACGAGAACGACCCCGAGAGCCTGCAGGCAGCCGGTGTAGATTATGCCGCCCGCCAGCTTTGCGACCTTAAGGAGCGCGGTGCCGACGGTCTGCACCTGTACACTATGAACCGTCCTGCAATCGCCGCGACCATTATGGAGCGCCTGGGGTAATGGAAAAACCGCACGCCGATATTACCGTTGTTGAAGTGCCGGCCGACCTTGCGTCACTGGCGCTTTACCGTATCGACGCTGCCCACCACCCTCGTGTCGACCGTGCCGAGATGCTGCGGTATCTGGGCTACGGCGGCCAGCAGATTGAGCCCGAGCTGTCGCAGCGTATTGAGCTTGTCGTTGAGCGTCTGGAACTGGACATTGAACCCCGTGGCGTGCGCCGCGTATTTGCCATCGACGCCACGAGCGTCGATGAACAGGGCGAGCCTTGCATTCGCTTGGTCGGCACCAACGTTGAGCTGCGCGGTCGCGATATCTATCGCCACCTCAAAGACGCCCGCTTTGCCGCACTCATGGCATGCACCCTCGGCATGGACGCCGAGCGTCGTCTGCGCACCACGGGAGCCCAGCAGCCCCTGGAGGGAGCCGTGCTCGACGCCGCATGCTCTGCCTATGTAGAAGCCGCCGTCGAGCAGATGGACCAGCAGGTCAAGGCTGCGGCCGCCGCACACGGACTCGCTGGCAACTGGCGCTTTAGCCCCGGCTACGGCGACTGTCCGCTTACGGCCCAGCGCTCAATCGTGGCTGCGCTCAACGCCACGCGGCTCATCGGGCTTACCGTCACACCCACCAGCCTGCTCATGCCCACCAAGAGCGTGACCGCAGTGATCGGTCTATTTGACGGCGAGGTCCACGACGCCCAGAGCCGCCCTACCTGCAATATCTGCCGCATGCGCGAGCACTGCCGCTTCCGCGCCGCCCACACCACCTGCTATTCCAGCCATTAGGAGCCCTCGATGTTTACTCCGCTTATCACTCATGATCTGGACGGCGCCGCGCTGGCGGCGCCCGTTGATGCCGCACGCCGTAATGGCGCTGCATACAAGACGCGCACGATTGACGACCTTCGCATTAAGGACGACCGCCTGCGCGCCGCCATCGAAGGCACGGGGCACCTCCTGTTCGACGGCGGCATGGGCACCATGCTGCAGGCGGCCGGCATGAAGGCCGGCGCCCTGCCCGAGCTGCTCAACTTTGAGGAGCCCCAGGTCATTACCGACATTCAGCGTCAATATGTCGAAGCCGGCTGCGACGTAATCACCGCCAACACCTTTGGCGCCAACGCCCACAAGCTCGACGGCGCCGCCACCGTGGCAGATGTCTTTGCCGCCGCTGTCGCCTGCGCCCGCGCGGCCGGTGCCCACTACGTCGCCGGCGATATCGGTCCCATCGGCGCGCTGCTTCGCCCCTTGGGCACCCTGAGCTTCGACGAGGCCTATGACCTCTTTGCCGAGGAAGTGCGCGCCGGCGTCGATGCGGGCGTGGACCTCTTTATTATCGAAACCATGACCGACCTTGCCGAGATCAAGGCCGCCGTCCTCGCCTGCCGCGAGAACTCCGACCTGCCCGTCTTTGCCACCATGACCTTTGAGGAAGACGGTCGCACGTTCCTGGGCACGAGTCCCGAGGTGGCCACCATCACGCTCGACGCCATCGGCGCCGACGTTTTGGGCATCAACTGCAGTCAGGGACCGGCCGAGCTCCGAGGGCTCGCCGCACGTATGCTCACCGTTACCGACAAGCCCGTTATGGTGCAGGCCAATGCAGGACTCCCCCATGTGGACGACGACGGCAATACCGTCTTTGATATCCAGGCCCCCGAATACGCCAAGGCCGTCTCCGGCATGATCGCCGACGGCGTGAGCGTCGTGGGCGGTTGCTGCGGAACCACGCCGGCGCACATGGCGGCCTTGCGCACGCTTATCGACAACCACACGCCCAGCCCGCGCCGCCGCAAGCCCAGCATGTCGGTCACGAGCGCCCAGACGGTCGTGGACCTTCCCTGTGACGGCCACAAGATTGCCGTCATCGGCGAGCGCATCAATCCCACCGGCAAAAAGCGCCTGCAACAGGCCCTGCGCGACGGCGACCTGGACTACGTCGTGAGCCAGGGCATCAGCCAGCAGGAACAGGGCGCCGATATCCTGGACGTCAACGTGGGCCTGCCCGAGATCGACGAGGTCAAGATCATCCAGCAGGCGACCGAGCAGCTCCAGGGCTCCACGCTGCTGCCGCTGCAGATCGACTCCACCGACCCCGCAGCCGTCGAGGCAGCCGTGCGCCGCTACGCCGGCAAGCCCATCATCAACTCGGTCAATGGCAAACAGCAGATCATGGATGAGATCTTCCCGCTGGTCGCCCACTACGGCACCAACGTCGTCGGCCTCACACTCGACGAAGGCGGCATTCCCGATACCGCCGAGGCTCGCTTCGCCATCGCCGAGCGCATCGTGGCCGAGGCTGCCCGTTACGGCATCGGACCGGACCGCATCCTCATCGACTGCCTGGTCATGACCGCCTCGACCAACCAGCGCCAGGCCGAGCAGATCCTGCGCGCTATGTCCCTGTGCAAGGAGCGTCTGGGCGTCAAATGCGCGCTCGGCGTATCGAACATCAGCTTTGGCCTGCCTGCCCGACCGCTGCTGGGCTCGGTCTTTTTGGCTGCCGCTTTTGGCGCGGGCCTGGACGCCCCCATCATGAACCCGGGCTCTAAGCGCTTTATGGATACCGTCTACAGCTATCGCGTCTTGAGCGTTGAGGACGAGGGCTCGACCGGATACATCGAGCGCTACGCCGGCTGGACCGATCCGTACAAGATCGCCGCGAACCCGGCGGCGGCCCAGGCGGTATCGACCGACGCCGCGCCCGCCGCTGGCACCGCCGGCACCGACGGCAACGACGACCCGATTCGTCGCATGGTCGTCTCGGGCCGCAAAGGCGAGATCGCGGCCGAGACCGAGCGCCTGCTGGCAGATCACGACGCCATGGACCTCATCAACAACCACTTTATCCCCGCCCTCGACGAGGTCGGAGTCCTCTTTGACCAGGGCAAGTTCTTCTTGCCGCAGCTTATGGCCTCGGCCGAGGCCGCGCGCGTGGGTTTTGACACCATCAAGCGCCTGATGCCCGCCGGCGAAATTGCCGACAAGGGCAAAATCTGCGTGGCCACCGTCAAGGGCGACATCCACGACATCGGTAAGAACATCGTCAAGATGCTGCTCGATAACTACGGCTACACCGTCTTTGATCTGGGTCGCGATGTCGATCCGCAGGAGGTACTCAAGACCGTCAAGGAGCGCGATATCAAACTCGTCGGCCTCTCGGCGCTTATGACCACCACCGTCGTCGCCATGGAGGAGACCATCAAGCTGCTCCATGCCGAGGTTCCGGGCGTCAAGATCATCGTAGGCGGCGCCGTACTCACCCCCGAATACGCCAAGCAGATCGGCGCGGACTACTACGCCAAGGATGCCGCCGAAAGCGCGCGCATCGCCGAAGAGGTCTTTGGGCAGTAACACAACGGAAACAACCGAGCACCAAAACGTGCCGCATGTGCCACTTGGCACGTGCGGCACGTTAGAATAGACAAGACTATGCTCGTTTTGGCAGATAGGAGTGCAAGGATGGCGATCACGCCCGCAGAAATCGCGGAAACCCGCGGCATGGTTGAGGAGCAGAACCTCGACATCAGGACCATCACCATGGGTGTTTCGCTCATGGGTTGCGGCGACGAGAACCTCGACCGCATGTGCACGAAGATCTACGACCACGTGACGCACACGGCTGAGCACTTGGTCGAGACCGCCGAGAACCTCGAGCGCGAGTACGGTATCCCCATTGTCAACAAGCGCGTTTCCGTCACCCCGGTGGCGCAGATCGCCGCATGCTGCAAGGATGAGGACCTCACCCCCATCGCGCACGCCCTCGACCGCGCGGCCGAGACGCTCGGCATCGATTACCTGGGCGGCTTCTCCGCGCTCGTCCAGAAGGGCATCGGCGACGCCGACCGCCGCGTCATCCAGTCCATCCCCCAGGCGCTCGCTACCACCAGCCGCGTCTGCTCCAGCGTCAACGTCGCCAGCCTGCGCGCCGGCATCAACATGGACGCCGTGCTTATGGCCGCCCAGACCATCATCGATGCCGCCAAACTCACGGCCGACCAGGATTCCGTCGGCGCTTCCAAGTTTGTCTGCTTTGCCAACATGGTCGAGGACTCCCCGTTTATGGCGGGCGCCGTCCACGGCGGTGGCGAGGCCGACGCCGTCATCAACGTAGGCGTCTCGGGTCCCGGTGTTATGGCTGCAGCCCTGGAGACGCTGCCCGATTCCGCGTCGATGATGGAAGTCGCCGAGAAGATTAAGCAGACCGCCTTTAAGATCACCCGTGCCGGCGAGCTCATGAGCCGCGAGGCCGCCCATCGCCTGGGTGTCGAGAAGGGCATTGTCGACCTGTCGCTGGCTCCCACGCCCGCCATCGGCGACTCCGTCGCGCGCATCCTCGAGATCATCGGCGTGGGCACCTGCGGTGGCCCCGGCACGACCTGCGCGCTCGCCATGCTCAACGATGCCGTCAAGAAGGGCGGCGTCATGGCCAGCTCCAGCGTGGGCGGTCTCTCGGGTGCCTTTATCCCCGTGTCCGAGGATGCCGGCATGATCGCCGCCGTCGAGGCCGGCGCGCTTTCGCTCGAGAAGCTCGAGGCCATGACCTGCGTGTGCTCCGTTGGCCTGGACATGATCGCCATCCCCGGCGACACTCCGGTCGAGACCATCGCCGGCATCATCGCCGACGAGATGGCCATCGGCGTCATCAATAACAAGACCACGGCCGTCCGCGTGATTCCCGCTATCGGCAAGGGCGTGGGTGACTGCGTCGAGTACGGCGGCCTGTTCGGCCGTGCGCCCATCATGCCGGTGAACCCCAACGCCGGCACCGTGCTTGCCCATCGCGGTGGACGCTTCCCGGCGCCGCTGAACTCGCTGAAGAACTAGCTGAGGGGGACTGGCGAGGAGCCCCGGGGAGGGCAAATATATAAGGTCGCCTGCTCGGACAGTCCTGGCTCGCACGGAGAGCACATTAAGTGCTCTCCGGCTCGTGCGGAACTCGCGATCGACCTTATATATTTGCCCTCCCCGGGGCTCCCGCACAACGGGACCTCAGTTGGGTTCTATCCCGGTTGCAGTTGCTTCGCTCCTGCACCACTTGGCTGGTGCGGCGGTTTGGCGTTGGAACAGTTCTTTTTCTGATATATGCTTGTTGCGGCTCTTCTTTTGGGAGGAGCCGCTTTTTTGTTGTGAGGGGGATGGACCGTGGCTGATGGTGTAATTCAATCTGAGCTGCTTTCTGCGGATTGGAATGGCGAATGGATGCGCCTGCAGGCTGATCGGCGGCGGGCTGATGATTCTTTTGAATGGGATAAGCGGGCTCGGCATTTTCGGCCGTTGGAGACTGCCCCGTATGCCCGGGACTTTATCAAGCTGTTGGCGTTAAAGCCTGGTGAATCCGTGCTTGATATGGGGTGTGGGGCTGGGTCGATTGCTATTCCGCTTGCTCAGGCTGGGCATCCTGTGATTGCGGCTGACTTTTCCCCTGCTATGTTGGGCACGCTTGATGCTGGTATTGAGTACTATGGGCTCGAGGATCTCATTACGCCGCTTGAGCTTGCTTGGGATGATGATTGGGATTTGGTTGGACCGGTCGCGAAAGCGGTGGATGTTGCCTTTGCCAGTCGCTCTGTCACCACGACCAACCTAAAAGGCGCGCTTGCCAAGCTCGACCGCACGGCTCGTCGGCGTTGTGCTGTCACGATGGTCGCCAACTCCAGCCCGCGCTATGACCTGCACTTGATGAACGCTATCGGCGCCTCGGTTACCTGCAGCAATGGCTTTGTGTACGCCTTCAACATCCTCATTCAGATGGGTGCCCTGCCGCAGGTTACATACTTTGAATCGCCTCGTCGCGATACCTTCGATAGCCTTGAGGCAGGCGTGGCGGATTTTTCCCGTATGCTCGAGCATGGCAACGAGGATAAGATCGACCGCCTGCGCGACTATATCGCTCAGCACATGATCGAAAACCCCCATGCCGGCGAGCCGGGCTCCAAGGGCGTGCCGCAGGGGCGCTATATGCTCGACCATATCCGTAAGGTTCGCTGGGCGTTTATTGCATGGGAACCGGTCTCTGAATCCCGCTCGTAGCCCGTTCACAGCCCGCACTGCCCATCACCTCGGCATCCGCATTCTTTTTGAACTGGGCAAACGCGCTCCACACCGCGCCGTTCCTGCGCTATCGTGGGACAGCTCACGTAGATTAAGGCCCCGTCGCGGGGCGCCCCATACATAGAAAGCGAGAACCCATGGCACTGACAGGAGCCCAGGTCAAGCAGCTTCGCAGCATGGCCCATCACCTCAACCCCGCCATCATCATCGGTAAGTCCGATGTCAACGAGGGCACCGTCGAGCAGACGGTCGCCTACCTGGAGAAGCACGAGCTCGTTAAGTGCTCCGTGCTGGACGGCTCCAGCCTTTCTGCCCGCGAGGCCGCCGAGGAGCTCGCCGAGCGCTGCCACGCCGACGTCGTTCAGGTTATCGGACGCAAGTTCTCGCTGTATCGCGAGTCCTCGCGCAAGGATATCGAGAAGATCAAGCTCGTCTAAGAGTCAATGGTCCAGCGAGCCAACACATAGCAAGCTTACGGGTGCCCAAGTACTTTGGGCGCCCGTTTTTTATCGCTCGACCAGCACGCGATTGAGCCGCCCCTCCACCAAGCGCTCGTATAGGCGCCGCGTCTCGGGCTCGGGCACGCCATTGACCTGCTCCCTCAGATGGTGCATATGCCCGCTGTACAGCTCGACGATATCGCGCCGCCGCCCCGCCGCACTGTAGACGCGCATGGCGCAGCGCACCATATCCTCGCGCGCCGTTTCCTGCCGAAGCCCCGATTCCACGAGCCAAATTGCCGATTGCAGGTCATTTTCCTCGAGAGCGGCATTGGCCCCCTTGATCATGCAATCGATGTACTTTGACTGCATAATGCGTCGCATACGCAAAAAGTAGGTGGGATTACAGCCATTGGGAACATACAGCGGTCCGGCATAAAGCTGCTCAACCTTAAGGCACAGCTCAACTAAATGGGGCCCGCGCGCACCCGTGCGATTTCCCAAAACCTCGCGGCTTATCTGGTCAAACAGCCGTACATCGGTCTTGACGTAGTCGCCGTTGAGCCCGATGCATTCATTTTGGATGAGCACGCACGACTTGCCGTCTGGCGTCGGCCCCAAGGCCGACCGCAAGCGCGATATCGTCGAATACAGGTTGTTGCGGGCGCTATTGAACTCGGCATGGGGCCACAGCTCCTTGGCCAGCGTCTCACGATCGACGAGCGCATCCATGCCCAGCGCAAGCCGCTCGGCAAGTGTCGCCGCCTTCTTGCGGCGCCACATTTTGTCCGTGATGGGAAACCCGTCGCGCTCGGCGCGAAACGCACCAAACATGCGAATCTCGATATGGTCGATGGTATCAACGGCTTCAACCTCGCCGGCCTGGAACAGGCGCTCGCCCTCCCCTTCCAAATCGTCGCGCAGCGAGTACCGCGACAGCTCGCGCACGGGGAGTTTCTTACGAATTCTGGCCGCCGGCTCGCCCAGACAATGCATGGCAAGGCGTGCAAAGAGCCGATACGATGGCTCTAGAATCCCCGCGCGATTCATGGACATCCAGGCCGCAAGATCGCTATCTCGCCCCGCGCAAGCCAAATGCAGCGCCACCATCCATGCTTCTGCACCACCAACCTGCGTCTGGCTTATATCGAGCAGCTCCGCCTCCTCGCGCACCGAAACCATCGAGGTGTTACGCAGATACGCCGCACGCTCCAGCAGCAACGCATTGTCGCGCATGTATGCAATTGGCTCCTCAGCCAGTTTGAGCACCTGGACCGCGCGGAACTTCGCATTGACCGGCCGACCTTCTGCCAGCGATTGCCAGCCTTCTAGCAGCAGGCCAAACAGCTGAATCTGGTTGTCGCGCATGCGTACGGCAAAGCGATCGAGCTCGTTGAACGCCGCATCGTCGGTTACCGGCAAGCCGGAAAGGAGCCGCCGTGCCGCCAGCACCATGCGCACCCAGATAGCCGGCGCCTTAAGTCCACGTACATCGAGCGCGTCCCGTATCAGCGCCATCTCGTCGTCGCGCTCGTCGATCCCCGCAAACGACCCATCGAAGAGCTCCACTAGCATGCTATCGGCCCGTATAAAAGTCCCCGCGATATCGAGCTCGCAGTCATATGCTTTGCGCGTTTTGAGCTGCTGCAGAGCACCACCGTCGTCTCCCCGCTCAGCCAACCAGTGCTTGGCCCCGATATGTGCAAAGAGCATGTCGAGTGCCGTGTGTTCCGTCTCGATTTCCGGCACAGCAAGGTTCATGGGAAGCCCAAGCCCGTTGTCCCCATAGCAAACTGCCGTAAGGACCTGGGCGACCTTCCACGAAACGGGATCTATTTCACAGGCTGCCCGATCGCCTGCATGCTCAATGAGCGATGCCATGCAGCGGGCGAGCTTTGTGTTGGACACGCTGACCGCCGCCAAATATACGCCGAGTGCCTCGGCAGGCGTTGGCTCTGGAGCGTGATCTTCGGCATCGATCGTACTCAACGCCGCCCGGCAGACATCGGCACCGTGCCCCGTCAGAGCAAGATCGACCCCATACTGCCCGGCAAGTTCAAGGACCACGCTACGGTCCAGAAAGGCGTCGGCCAGGTCCATCGCCGCATCACATCGGCCTGCCTTGAGCAAAATTCGAGCCGCCCGCGGAACTAGCTCGGGACGGATCTCGGCCACCAACTTTCGCAGGCGAAGCCGTCCGTTATCCTCGGCGCCCAGGCACGTAAAGCTCCGGTCGGCCGGATCTAAACCAAAGATCGGGTAATCGCGTACAAGGTAGGACTGGTCGATCATCGACAGCCTCACTCCACAAGCCTCGAGTTCTGCAATATTGCCCTCGCCCATCAAAACCATGAGACATGCCACGCAAAACAGCGCATTATTGTCGAGCGAAGCAAGATCGACAAGTGCCGCACCATACACGTTGACAATCTCGCTTTCGAGCAGACCGGCAACATCGCCCTGGCCGTACAGACCCGTCTGCAAAGCCGAAACAAGCTCGGGCACACCCTGTGTGAGCTGGTAAAAGTCAAGCGATGTGCTAATCGAAAACGCCGATGCCCACGCCGAATACTCATAGGCATGCACCTTGAGCATTTGCGCATTGATCTTAACCGAGTCACCCAGCCCATGAATCAGCTGACGATTTGAAGGACGGCAGGAGATAAAGACCCCTACCCCCATAGCGCGCAGGCCGCGAATCCTGTCAATGAGGTCTTCGGTATCGTGCTGATCGAGATTTGGCACATTATCAATCGCGACAAGGGAATGCGGCTTGTCTTTGAGCTCTTCGGTTACCACCTCGAGCTGCATAAACACCTCGCGCCCAATGGCTCGATCCGCCTCGATAATCCGCACGGGGCCTCGCGTCGGGTCACTTTTTACCTCTTGGGTGTACTGCAGCAGCACCGAGGTTTTCCCAAAGCCATCAGGCGCGTAGAGAACCACGATGCCGGCCTTTCGGCCCTTGGCGATAAGCTCATTTAGCAGACGCTCACGTCGCACCATATAGCCTCCGCCCAGCGGCATCAGTTCGAGGTCGTCTATACTATCCAAATCGTTTACCATACCTGCTCCTCTACTCGACCGTATGGACACCGTAACCGCAAGACTATACAAGCCGCACCATGAATAGAGCGGTTTTGTGTTTTAGGTTGTCTTTCGGTACGCAAGCGGCAAGTTTTTGTACAGCGAGGGCCGATTGTTATTAATCCCCCGACTAATCGGTCTTTAAGCAGGTAAATGAGCTTGTCAGCTTGTCCCATCTAAGCGGCAGTGTAACGCAGATGAACAAGGTTCAGCTATGTCATTCAACTCGCCTAGCACCCGCTACCGTCTACGACCTTTTAGTGGCATTTTTGCATAGAATCTGGTATGAAATGAATCAAACTGTTGGACATCCGGCATTCGTCAAGCTTGCGGCAAGATTTTGGTCAAGCGGGCGGAAAGGGATAGCAAAAAGGCCCCCGCAAAGCGGAGGCCTTAGGCAAGGCTATGTCGAGGTGCAGGATTCGCGCTACTCGCAGAGCGAAAGGGCGGCCTCGTCGGCAACGACAACGCAGTTGGTGTGCAGCTGCAGGATCGAAGCCGGGCACGCGGGCGTAACCGGACCGTAGCACATGTCATGCACGGCCTGAGCCTTGGCCTCGCCGTTGGCGACGACCAGGATCATGCGGGCATACATGATGGTCTGGGTACCCATGGTGTAGGCCTGACGGGGAACGTCGTCGATGCTGTCGAACAGGCGGCTGTTGGCCTGAATGGTGCTCTCGGTGAGGTCGACGCAGTGCGTGCCCTTGGAGAAGTGGTCATCGGGCTCGTTGAAGCCGATGTGGCCGTTGTTGCCAATGCCGAGCAGCTGCAGATCCGGGTAACCGGCGGCGGCGACGATCTTGTCGTACTCAGAGCAGGCAGCGGCGGCGTCGGGGTTGGAACCGTCGGGCACATGCGTGTTGTTCAGGTCGATGTTGATGTGATCGAAGAAGTTCTCACGCATAAAGTAGTGATAGCTCTGGGGATCGTCGTGCGAAAGGCCGCGATACTCGTCCAGGTTGTAGGTGCTGACCTCGGCAAAGTCGACGTCGCCCTTCTCGTACCAAGCAGCGAGCTGCTTGTAGGCACCGATCGGGGTGGAGCCGGTGGCAAGGCCCAGCACACAGTCGGGCTTGAGGATAACCTGCGCCGAGATGATATTGGCGGCCTTGCGGCTCATATCCTCGTAGTCTTTAGCTTTAATGATCTTCATTACGCGTCCTTTCTCGTACAAGAGAGGCAAGGCTCCCTTTACAAGCACTTGCCCGCGGCCCGCGTCGGCCGCAACCAACGTGTGCGGCCACCAGGGCGAGGTCGCGTAATGTATGTGTCTCGTGTCTAGCCGCGTCGAGGCCCCTGCCCGTCCACGGTGACCCGAAGCCTTTTAGCTTCGGACAAATCCCATCTTGCCACGGAGGGCGTCCTCTTTCAAGGGCGCCCTCCGTAAACGTGTTTGAATTGTAGGCTAATGGCCACGTGCACTTGCTATCGCTCGCGAGCAACGATGAGCTGGTCCATCTCTTCGACATGCACGCCAACGGAGCCCTTGATGCTCGAGAACTCAACGGAGTTGCACACCAAGATGGGAACCGTCACATCGTAGCCCTCGGCAGCAATTGCCTCGCGATCGAACTCAATGAGTACATCGCCCTTATGGACGATGGCACCCACTTGCGCATGTACGGTAAAGTGCTTGCCCTCGAGCTGAACAGTGTCCAAGCCAACGTGGATGAGCACGTCCAAGCCATCGACCGTGTTGAGCGCAACGGCGTGTCCCGTGGGAAAAATGGCCTCGACCTTGGCGTCTGCAGGCGCAATCACGCGCGTACCCGTAGGCTGAATCGCCACGCCCTGGCCCAAAAGGCCGGTGGCAAATGTCTGGTCATTGACCTCGGACAACGGAATGACGTCGCCCGAGATGGGAGCATCCAGCGTAAGGACTCGACCACGCATACCAAAAGACCTTAGGACTTTAGTGAACATGATCCCCCTCGGACATACCAATCAACCAAAATAGCTTTAACAGTTTACCACTTGGCACCCGTTTTTGACCATTAGGGAAGTTCGCGCTTGACAACCTCGACGATGTCGTCGACAACACGCTGGGTCAGCTCGTGCGTCTCCGCCTCGGCCATAACGCGAACCAGCGGCTCAGTACCGCTCGGGCGCACCAGAATGCGGCCGCGGCCGTCAAGCTCCTTCTCGGCAGCAGCGACGGCGTCCCAAATGGGCTGGCAATCGTCCAGACCAGCCTTGTTGTCCGAATGCACGTTGACGAGTACCTGCGGGTACTTCTTCATGATGCCGGCAAGATCGGTGAGGGTACGACCGGTGCGCTTGAGCACGGCCAGCAGCTGCAGAGCCGTCACCAGGCCGTCACCGGTGGTGTTGTGCTCCAGGAAGATGATGTGGCCGGACTGTTCGCCGCCGATGACGGCGCCGTCCGCAAGCATACGCTCCAGAACGTAGCGATCGCCCACGGCGGTCTGAACCATCTCGAAGCCCTGCTCCTTCATAGCGATGGAGAAGCCCAGGTTGCACATGACGGTCGAGACGATCTCGGAGTTGGCGAGCTTGCCACGGGCGGCCAGGTCGGAGCCGCAGATGGCCAGGATGTAGTCACCGTCGATCTCATTGCCCTCACTGTCCACGAACAGCACGCGATCGGCGTCGCCGTCGTGGGCCAGACCGATATCGGCGTGGGTGCGCAGCACGAGCTCGCGCAGGGGCTCAAGATGGGTGGAGCCGCACTCGACGTTGATGTCGGTGCCGCAGTAATCGGTGTTGATGGCATGGACCGTGGCGCCCAGGCGCTGCAGCGCGGCGGGCGTGGTCTGGCAGGAAGCACCGTGACCGCAGTCAACGGCAACGACCAGGCCATCGAGCCTCAGGCCATCAAGCGTATCGATGGCATGATCGACATATGCCTTGCGGGCGTCCTTCATCTTGATGATGTGGCCCACGCCGGCACCGGTCGGCAGCGTGTCGGCAGCCATGGCTTCCTCGGACATGACCCAGGCGCTGATCTCTTCCTCGACAGCATCAGGAAGCTTCATGCCCTTGCGGCTAAAGAACTTGATGCCGTTGAACTCCGGCGGATTATGCGAAGCGGAGATGACGATGCCGCCATCGAGCTCGTTCTGAACGGTGAGCAGCGCCACGGCAGGCGTGGGGATGACGCCGCAGCAGTGCGGACGGCCGCCCTCGGCCATAATGCCGGCGGTCAGAGCGCTCTCGAGCATGGTGCCCGAAAGGCGCGTGTCGCGGCCGATGCAGATGTCCGGACCAAGGAACTTGGTCGCCGCGCGGCCCAGGCGAAACGCGAGGTCGCACGAAAGATCGGCGTTGGCGACGCCACGGACGCCGTCGGTACCGAAGATGTTCTGGGGCATAGGATTGCTCCTTCCCTAGCAGGCGATATGCAACCGCCCACCCTAGTCGAAAAAGAAAAGCGGGACCCGCCGAGGAATCGGCAGGCCCCGCTTGTACATTGTATCTCGAAAGGAGATAAAACCTTAGCGCTTGGAGAACTGGGGAGCGCGGCGGGCCTTCTTGAGGCCGTACTTCTTGCGCTCGACCACGCGAGCATCGCGCGTAAGGAAACCGGCCTTCTTGAGGTCAGCACGGTAGTCGCCAGCGTTCAGAAGAGCGCGAGCGATGCCCAGGCGCAGAGCGCCGGACTGACCGGAGATGCCGCCGCCATCGCACAGAGCGATAACGTCGAACTGACCGGCGGTGTCGGTCACCTTGAAGGGAGCAAGGGCGTTCTCAACGAGCTGATGACGGCCGAAATACTGCTCGGCGTCACGCTTGTTGATGGTCACCTTGCCGGTGCCGGGGACGAGACGGACGCGGGCGACGGCGTTCTTACGACGGCCGGTACCCTGGTAGACAACGGTGTTCTCAGCCATCTTTAAGCCTCCAGCTCAATCTTCGTGGGGTTCTGGGCAGCATGCGGATGCTCGGCACCAGCGTAGACCTTAAGCTTGGTCATCTGGGCACGGCCGAGGGTGGTCTTGGGCAGCATGCCGCGAACGGCGCGCTCGATGACCTTCTCCGGGTGCTTCTCCATAGCCTGGCGGAAGCTCTCAGCCTTGAGGCCGCCGTTGTAGCCGCTGTGGCGATAGTAGGTCTTCGTGTCGGCCTTGTTACCGGTAAGCTGGACCTTATCGGCGTTGATGACGACAACGAAGTCGCCGCAGTCGCTGTTGGGCGTGAACTGGGGCTTGTTCTTACCGCGCAGGATCATTGCGATCTGGGTGGCAAGACGGCCCAGGACAGCACCATCGGCGTCGACGAGAACCCAGTTGCGCTGGACCTCGCCCTGCTTGGCGTAGTGAGTCGATTTCGAAATCACTTAGACTCCTCCATGTACAGTACGTGTTGTTACAGAGATTCACGGGGCTCTGCAAGTAACCCGTCCATATTACCCCGCTCGCCGTACGAGTCAACAGGTATTTTGGCTCCGACCAGAGTTTCTGCACATGTCATCCACGAGCCGTGATTTTCCAGCTCTTTATCTGTTGCCATTTTTTGAGGGTTCGCCGTCGTTAGCGCTCAACGAACTCTTGTATTTCCGCGAGCAGGCGCTTTGCCTCCTGACGGCCCTGGATATACAGGTCCAAAAGCTTTGCCGAATCGTGCTCGACATGGCCGACCTCGACCGGCTTTTGCGGAGCGACGACCAACGCACGGCCCTCGCGCTCATACTTCCACAGGTGCATGCGCTGGATGTTGTAACGGTCGTGGCGTGTCTCGATAGCCTCGAGCAGATAGGGGTAGTCGGCATAACGCGCACGCGCGGCCGGCAAAAACTCGTAGGGCTTTTTCTCATACGAGCGGTCCTGCGTGACAATGACAACCGCGCGATCGAAGCCCGCCTCCTCCAGCACGTGCTCGATGGGGACCGAATCGGCCACGCCGCCGTCGACGTATTTGTGCCCGTCGATCTCAACCGGCGGCGTCACCAGCGGCAGCGACGTCGAGGCGCGCACGGCGTCGAGGTCAAGTACGGCGCTTTTGACCGGCAGGTACGCGGCGGTTCCAAAGAGCATGTCCGTCGCGACGGCGTACATCTCGATGGGGCTCGCGTCGAACGTCTCGCTGTCAAAGGGATCCAGGCGGTCCTGGACATCGTTGAAGATAAAGTCGTAACCCACAATGGAGCCCGTGGACGCAAACGATGCGGCGCCCATGAAGCGGCTGTCGCTGCAGAAAGCCAGGTTGATGCGGTTGGCACGGCCGATCTGGTGCGACTTGTAGTTCACGCCGTTGAGGGCGCCGGCCGATACGCCATATACCGCCGGAATCTCGACGCCGGCCTCCATAAGAACGTCGAGCACGCCTGCGGTAAATTGCCCGCGGAAGCTGCCGCCCTCCAAGACGAGCGCGACCTTGCCGGCGTTCTTTGCCTTATCTTCTGCAGTCATATTGACCTCCTGCGATTGCGTTTTGGCTTTCTTCTACCCAGTTTTGGAATGGAGGGCGCGCAGGTTTTTTGAGGCGGCAGGTGAAGCGGAAAGTGTGTCCCAGTTTGAGGCGGAATTCCGGGATGCACTTTCCGCTTGGACCGCCATTGGGAAAGCGCGTCCCACTCTGCGTTGGCGCCGCGTTTTCTTTACGCCCGCGCCCTGCATAGAGTTAGATTCTCCGCGGATTTGGGGTTCCGTTGATGCGGCGCATGGCAGGCTGAGATTCGATAACATCGCATCTATATAGGGTTGAGGCTTTGCGCGGAGAATCCGCGTATTTGCTTCGCAAATCTGCACCGGCTTCGGCCGCCTGCCGGCGTCCTCGCCCGCTCGCTACAAACGCTCCGCGTTTGCTTAACGCTCGCGCCCTGCATAGAGTTCGATTCTCCGCGGTATCTGTAAGTAATAAAAAAGCAGGTAGAGACGCTTCTCTACCTGCCTGTAACTATTGGTGGAGGCGCGGAGAATCGAACTCCGGTCCACGAAAGCCCCCTGATTGGCATCTCCAAGCTCAGTCGCTGGTTTTGTCTCGGACGCTTTGCGCGCAGCGACACGCTCGCGGCGTCCTAACCGGTTCGGTCTTAGCCCGCGCCATACCGATTACGTGCGCAGGAGCATTCCCCTAAAATGACGTCGCGCCGGTGTCGGGGAAATCACCGGGTTGACGCGCCGCTATAAATTAAGCAGCGAGAGCCATGGGCTCAAAAGAAGAGTTGTTGTCAATTCAATTTGACGGTACCCCTGTTTAACGAGGCGAGGAGACCTCGGCTTGCTTCCTCTCTCAGAGCTATCGTGTCGAAACCAGTCGCCCCCGGATGTCGGGAAAGTCTGGATGGTATCGGGCCTGCAAACACCCGATAACCGTCGACTTTTCAAAGAACACGCGAGGTGAGCCCCGCTCGTGGATAGCTATCTTACCACGTTCTAAAGGCAGACAGCTGCTCTATGCACGAGCTGTGAAGACCCTAATGTGCACCATACTTCGCACTTTTGCCACCGAACGCGTCACGTATATTTTCGCCAAGCAAAATTGACCCGTCGAAAGGACCGTTATGGATACCAAGCAGCAGCTCGTCAATGCCCTCGCAGGCCTGGGCTCAACCATTACCGAAGCTATGGATGTCATCGAGGGCTTTGTCCCCTGCGGACATCCCGCCCTCACGGTATCGAACGCACTCGTCGCGCTGGACGTCGACGATGATGCAGCTCTCACTCAGCAGCTTGAGACCGTCGAGGGCTTTATCGACCACGTGAGTGAGAACCGCGGCGTGGCCGCCTACCACGGTATCGAGGTCGAGCTCGCGGGTCCCAAGGCCGATCTGTTCGCAGCAATCCGCGAGGTAGGCGCCCTTATGCAGACCGCAGGCGTCAAGAACACCCAGGTCAACGAGTGGGTCTACCGCAGTCTGGCAGCACTCGACAGCTCCAACGAAAAGGCAGCCGAGCAGCTCGCAGAAAGTCCCACCATCAAGGCCGAGCTTTTGTAAATAGCAGACGCGGGCCCCTTGGCGCATCGTCGTCCAAGGGGCCCGCGAACAGCTCGCGTCAACCGATAGCCGTGCCGCCGCGTTTGGCCAAAGCAAGAATCGGCATCATTTGACGAGGTGTCTTTGCTGCAAGATCGGCATGTTCGAGCAGTTTTCGATCGTTGGTCACCAAGTAATCAACCTGGGCGCGTTTGCATGCGGCGAGTACCAAGTTGTCCTCGTAATCGCGATGGAGCGCTAAGTATTTGTCGGCCAGCCAAAGGTCCGACGCATCTGCACCCACGGCCGTGGCGTTTTCGGTCATGTTCCGAACAAACGCCAGCGCCGCATCGCCAATCGCGCGGGCAGAAGCCTCGCCGAGCGCTCCCCCGCTGGCAAGAACGCTGCGCTTCAGTTCGTGCTGTACAACATACAGTACGTCCTTGGCGATATGCACCGGAAAGAACAGCAATGCCCCCGTCTCCGTCGCCTGCCCAATAAACGCGCGTGCGGCAAGCGACTCGGCATGGTCGGCGCAAAACGAATCAACCCATACGTTGGCATCCACCATTATTTTGAGGGGAGCCCCGCTCACAGGATCATCCCCTTTTGGCGATAGTGCTCGTCCATGGCTTCGGAATAGATTGTTTCCCAACCGCGATCGTCGGATACGGGCGACGTAGCGATGCCCAGGTCCGCGTAAAGCTGATCTGCCGCCGCCCATGATGCGGCGAACGGAGTATCGGGCGCGACGGTCTGCCGCCGGTCGTCGACGGCCGCAAGCACTTCCTCGCACTGCCCGCCACCCTGCGCGACCTTGGCCACCACCTTTTTGATGAGCTCGGGCAGTGACCTGCCCGAAAGCCGCAACGCTTCCTCGGCGCGCTCTTTAACCGAGCGATCTACGCGAACATTCACCTGCACCATGCTGCCAACAGCGCCCACGTTGATCCCGCTCCCTTCAATTGCTAGCGTCGCTAGCAACACTATATAGAGAGGATAGCAAATGGTCAAATGCAAAAGGCCTGCGCCTGGACGACACCGATGCCGTCTGGGCGCAGGCCAGATAACGTGGGCGAACACGTCTGCTAACGCAGGTACGCCTTTGCGTTGCCCAGGCTGTAGGCGATCGTTGAGCCGTTGTGCAGCAGTGACGACGTCTGCGGAGTGATCATGCCGGTAATACCCAATGCCAACAGCGCCGAGTTGGTGAGCATCACCTTGGAATACGAACTCGTCAGACGGTCGATAAGCCCCTGGCTCATACGGCGCAGGCGCACGATCGCGGCCAGATCCGTATCGGTCAGGATGATATCGGCGACCTCCTTGGCGATGTCGCTTCCGCCACCCATCGCCAGGCCCACGTCAGCCAAACCGAGTGCCGGCGAATCGTTAACGCCGTCGCCCACCATGGCAGCATGGCGCCCCTCGCTCTTAATGCGCTCCACATAGGCGTACTTGTCCTCGGGCAGCAACTCGGCCTTAAATTCGTCGACCCCTGCCTCGCGCGCAATGCGCTCGGCCGTGCGCTCCGAGTCGCCCGTGAGCATGACCACGTGCTTAACGCCCAATGCGTGCAAGTCGGCGATGGCCTCGCGGACCCCGGGCTTAAGCGGGTCCTCGATACCGAGCACGCCCACAACGGTGCCGTCGACCGCCAGATACAGCGGCGACAGGCCCTGCATCTGGGACTCGATGCGCTCCTTTATGTCGGACTCGAGCTGCGCGCCCTCATCCTCAAACACAAAGTGTGCCGAGCCGATAATCGCGCGACGCCCTTCGATGGACGAAGCGATGCCGTGCGCCACGATGTACTCGACGGCGGCGTGGCGCTCGCGATGCTCGAGCTCACGCTCGCGTGCCGCATTGACCACGGCGCGTGCCACCGGATGCGGGAAATGCTCCTCCAAGCAAGCGGAAAGGCGCAGGACCTCGTCCTCGCTCCAGCCATCGGTAGTGAGCACACAGGCAAGACGCGGCTGTGCCTCGGTGAGCGTGCCGGTCTTATCAAACACAATGGTGTCGGCCTTGGCAAACGACTCAAAGTACTTCGCGCCCTTGACCATCACGCCCATCTTGGCGGCATCGCTCATGGCGGTCATGACGGCAACGGAACCCGTGAGCTTGAGTGCGCACGAGTAGTCGACCATCAGTGCCGCCGAGGTCTTGATGAGGCTGCGGGTGGTAAGCGCAACCAGGCCCGCGAGCAGGAAGTTCCACGGGACGATCTTGTTGGCAAGGTCCTCCATATGCGACTGGCCCTCGGACTTGAGCGAGTCGGCCGTCTGCACGAGCGAGACGATTGAGCGCAGTTTGGTTTGCGCCGTGTTGGCGCGCACGCGCACCAAGATGCTGCCGTCTTCCACGACGGTGCCGGCGAATACATCGTCGCCCGCGCTGCGCTCGACGGCAAGCGGCTCGCCGGTCAGGGTCGCCTGGTTGACCATAGCGCTCCCCTGCTCGACAACACCGTCGATGCAAATGGACATGCCGGTGCGCACGGCGACCAAATCGCCGGGTTCAAGCTCGGTGGCGGCAACGCTTACCTCGGTGTCGCCGACGACTTTTTGCGCCTTGTCGGGCACATCGAGCAGCGAGTTGATGAGCTCGTTTTCGCTCATGGCGCGCGTGTAGTCCTCGAGCAGCTCGCCCACGTTGAGCAGGAACATCGTCTGCCCCGCGGTGTCGACATCACGCTTGACGAACGAAATGCCGATGGCCGAAGCGTCGAGCACAGGAACGGTCAGGCGCGGCTGCGCCAGCTCATGAAGGGCGGCGCGCAAAAATGCCATGTAACCGGCCACGACAAACACCGCACGCAAAGGCGTCGGCAAGAACCAGCGGCGCGCGTAGTGGGCGCCGATAAGTGTAGCAAGATCCATGACGAGCTTGTGCCTGCGTGGCTCAAGCTGCATCACGTAACCCGTCTTTGCGTCGGCAATGGCCTGGGCATCGAGCGCACCGACGGCGGCCAGCACGCCCGCACGACATTGCTCGTCATATTCGAGCGCCATCTGGCCAATACGGCCATAGACGCGCACCTTGTGCACGCCGTCGATATCGCCGCTGAGCTTAAGAAGTGCATCGAGATCGCTCTCTGGCACAGGACCCGCCAATTGAAGACGGGTCCTGCCGGGGATCTCGCTAATAATCGAGAATCTCATAGTTTGTGCCTGGGAGCGTTACTCGGCTGCCTCGTCAGCAGCGGCCTCGCTCTGGGTGATGTAGGCAGCCTCGGCAACCATGTCGTCGACATTAGCCTTGGCCTGCTCGACCATGTCCTGGTAGCCGTTCTTGATGCGCATGCCGCACGCGATACCCTGCACGCAGGCATTCTTGACCGGAGCGCTGGTAAGCAGCTTGATGCCGGCCGTGCCAAGCAGAAAACCGCCACCGACAAGCAGGGTATTGAACGTCGACTTCTTCATGTTGATTCTCCCTTTTGCCGCATTGGACGCGGCACGGTGCCTCAGCACCCGAGTAAATAAGTTTGCTCGAGCACACTTTTGAAATATCTCAATTTTATCTAACTATCTAGGTCAGCCATGGCTAACCTTTTGAAAATTAACGATGCGGAGTAACCGATTGTCAATGTGAGAAAGGGACTGTCCCTTTGCCCCTTCTTACAACTGCCAGGTAGCTGCTTCCTTTTGCAGCGCCACCATGCGGGCGAATTCTCCACCTGCCGCCTTGAGCTGCGCCGGAGTGCCCTGCTCGGCAACCACACCATCCTTGAGTACAACGATTTTGTCGGCATTTTCCACCGTACGCATACGGTGGGCAATAACGATAACCGTCTTACCTGCAAGCAGACGGGAGAGCGCCTGCTGAACCACGGTCTCGTTCTCCACATCCAAGCTCGCCGTCGCCTCGTCCAACAGCACGATAGGCGCGTCTTTGAGCAGCGCACGGGCGATAGAGATGCGCTGGCGCTCACCGCCGGACAGCTTGGAGCCGTTCTCGCCGATCATGGTGTCATAGCCCTGCGGCATGCGGCTCACAAACTCGTCGCAGTTGGCGGCACGCGCGGCAGCAAGCACTTCCTCATCGGTGGCATCGCGACGACCAAGACGGATGTTTCCCATCACCGTGTCGTCAAAGAGCAGCAGGTCTTGGAACACAATGGCGTAGTCGCGCAGCAACACCTCGGGATCCACGCTCGCAACATCCACGCCGCCCACGGTGACCGTGCCTTCGGTGGCGTCCCAAAAGCGCGCGGCCAGGCGGCTCACCGTGGACTTACCGGAGCCCGAAGGACCGACCAGTGCCGTAACTTCGCCTTCCTTGGCGGTAAAGCTCACATCGGTAAGAACTTTCTCGCCGGCGCGGCCGTCCTCGCCCGCACCATAGCCAAATGCCACATGATCGAACACCACATCGTGGCCCACGGGCTCAAACTGCTCGCTGCCCCGCGCCACGGGCTCTTCCATGATGGAACGCATGCGCTTGGCCGACGACTCGGCGGCAAACAGCTCGGACATCAGCATCAGCGCCTGATCAAAGGGCGCATAGATGCGGCTCACCATAAGCAGGAAGGCAAACATCATCAAAAAGTCGACCTGGCCGGAGGCGACCATCGCAGCGCCCGTGACCAACGTGGTGGCAATCCCCAGGCGCAGGATGGCAAAGGCGGAGTTGACCAAAAGCCCATTGGCGAGCTCGCCCTTGGTGGTCTCGCGCTCCTCGGCATCGATCACGGCGTTGAGCCCCTCAAGATAATGAGCCTCCTGGTTGGTGGCGCGGATCTCGCGCACGCAGTCGAGCGTCTCCTGGATCGCCTCGGTAACCTTGACCTTCTCGGCGCGCACATGGTCGAACACCGGGGTCATGGGGCCGCGTGTCAGATACAGCACGGCAAAGGCCACGGGCACGCTCCAAAACGCCGCGATCGCCAGCTGCCAGCAAAAGAACAGCGACGCCACGAACACAATGGCGCTTGCGATGATGGCACCCCAAAGCTCTCCCAGCACGTGGCTGTAGGCGTGCTCCATGGCCTGGACGTCACCCATGATGGTCTCGGTTAAATCGGCCAGATCACGACGGCCAAAAAACGACAGCGGCAGCTTGCGCAAGCGCTCGGCAATCTCCATACGCTGC
Organism: Collinsella sp.; assembly: GCA_052346145.1. GTDB lineage: Bacteria > Actinomycetota > Coriobacteriia > Coriobacteriales > Coriobacteriaceae > Collinsella. Next base: position 11,774 of record DAWDVX010000006.1, on the reverse strand, counting down.
TTGCCGCACTCCTCGTAAAAGATGCAGTAGGTGTAGTAATACTGCTGCCAGTTAGAGGCAAAGAGCAACACGAAAAAGACCAGGAGGCCGCCCACAATCGGCGGGGCATCCGGCAGGTCGGCACCGGTGGCGAGATGTTCGACAAAACCGGCCATGACCGGGAACAATAAGCCCATGCCGGTCATGGTAATGAGATTGGTGAGTGCGGTCCAGAAAATGCCGCGTTTTACGCCGGCGACGCCTTTATCGGATAGGAAGTACTTCTTTTGGAATGAGGCGAACATTTAGGCCTCGCCTCCCTTCGTGACGGCGGCATCCGCGGCAGCAGTGATCTTCCAGCTCGCGGCCTGTTCGTATTCGGCCCACATCTTGGCGTATAGACCGTTTTGGGACAGCAACTCGGCATGGGTACCCGACTCCTGCATGCTGCCCTGGTTGAGCACCACGATTTGGTCTGCGCCCACTACAGTCGAGAGTCGGTGCGCAATCATAATGACCGTGCGACCCGCTGCCAGCTTGCTAAAGGCGCGCTGGATGAGCGCCTCGTTCTCGGGATCGGCAAACGCCGTGGCCTCATCGAGCACCACGATAGGCGCGTCTTTAAGGATCGCGCGGGCGAGTGCCACGCGCTGGACCTCGCCGCCCGAAAGATATGCTCCGCCGGCACCGAGCATGGTATTGATGCCCTGTGGAAGCTTGGCCACAATGTCGTCGCACTGAGCTGCGGAGAGGGCCGCACGCACTTCGTCGTCAGTGGCCGTGGGCTTGGAGGCACGCACGTTATCGGCAAGTGTTTGCCGGAACAGCTGGTTGGTCTGGAACACGAAGGCGACCTGGTCCATAAGCTCGTGCGGATCCATATCGCGAACGTCCACACCGCCTACGAGCACTCGACCCGAGGAGACATCCCAAAAACGCGGAATCAGGCTTGCGCAGGTTGACTTACCGCCACCCGAGGGACCCACCAGGGCGAGGGTGCTACCAGCGGGAACGCTGAAACTCACATGGCTAACGGCAGGTGCTTCGGCACCTTCGTACGTAAAGCTCACGTCCTCAAAGCGCACATCGCTACCGGCGGAGTGCTTGGGCTGGGCAGGCACGGAGAGCTGTTTGGAACCCATGACGCTTCGAATACGAGCCAGCGAATCGGCACTCATCTGAGAGGCCTCGCCCACAAACATGAGCTTGGTCATGGCCGTCGGCACCACGGCCGAAAAAATCGCGTAAAACGTGAAGTTGGTCATAAAGCGTGCAAAGTCCGTCTCGCCCGGCGCCAACAGCAACGCCACGGGCAAAAGGAATGCCACAAGACCATTGAGCGCGGTAAGGTTGAGCACCTGTGGACCTCGGCAGAACGTGCCCGCATAGCTTTGCGCCATGTCGGCGTATTCGGCGATCGCATCGTGGAAGGCCTTAAAGGAGTAGACCGTCTGCTGGAATACCTTGACCACGGGGATACCGCGTACGTATTCGGTGCCGGTCTTGTTCATCTTGACCAGCGCGCCCATGTAGGCCTTCATAAACTCGCCGCCCTTGCCGCCCATCATGGCGGCCATGGCGCCAAGCGAAACGACGACCGAGATAAGGCATGCCGCGCCCAAGCGCCAATCGAGGGCGAAAAGCAGCACGAGCAGACCTGCGACCATGGCGGTGGCGCCGGCGATATCGGGCAGCATGTGCGCGAGCAGTGTCTCGGTTGAGGCGGCGCATCCGTCTACGATACGGCGCAGCTCACCGGTGGCGTGCGTGTCAAAGTAGCCGAGCGGCAGCTTAAGCAGATGCTCGCTCGTAGCCTTGCGGATATTGGACGCGCAACGAAACGCGGATAGGTGTGTGCACATGAGCCCCACGAAATAAATCACGATGCTCACCAGGGCAAAACCGACGGCCCACCAACCATACATCGCGATATCGCAGGCTTCGCTCCAGTTAGGTGCCACGGCGATCAGATCGCGCGCGACAAGCCAAATGCACACGTACGGGCCAAAGCTCAGCAGCTGCGAGAGCGCCGAGAGGGCCATGCCCAAATATGTTAGGAATTTACGGTCGCCGGCATATGCAAGCAGCTCGCCGATACCGCCGCCTTCCTTTTTTGATCCCTTTGCCATGAGATTCCTTTCTAACGGCTTGAGAGTTAACCGTAATGAACTTATCATTGATGTGTTAGCCATGGCTCACAATCGAGCTAGGCGTGGACGTTTCTGCAAAGGAAAGGGACGCTTTTGCAAATACGGCGGGCAGCGACCGACATAACCGAGCTCTACGCACCGCAGTTTGAGCAGTTTGGCCTGGAGCTTACCGGCAGGGGCGCCGTCTTTACCGGCGAGGTGGCAAACGATCGGGCGCACGGACGCGCATGGATCATGCCTCTCTCCCCCGCCTGCATCGTTATGGAGCATTTCATTACCCCGACGCACGATATGCACCTGGCCGAATACACACCCGAGCCGTACGCCTGCGTGAGCGAGGTCAGCGCGCCCACACTTATATGCATGCCCGAGGCTGGCATAACGCCTGCGAACCTTAAACCCTTGCATGGACCGTGGCCGAACAGCGCGGTGTGCAGCTTTATCCAAGATAGCTGCGGCGAGGAGCTAAGTCCGCTGTTTGCAGGGCAGCTTTATCACTCGCGCTCGGTGCTCTTTTTGCCTGGATATTTTGACGAACTGGAGCACCGCTATCCCACCGAGTTCGCAGGGGTCTTTGAGGCGTTTGCCGAACCATGGCACGAGGAAGCGACGTCCGCCATCTGCCACACACTGCACCGGATTAACGAGGACCGCGCCCGCACCGTAGGCGGACACGTCTATATGCAAGGCATCGTGGAGACCATGGTCGCGGAGCTCGCCTGTTCGCGCGCGGCCCACAAGCAGGCGCAGCAGGCGGCAGACACACGCGCCAGCGTGACCATTGCCGAAGAAGCAACGGCGATGATTGAGTGCGAGCTCGACAAAGGCAGGCGTGTGGGTGTCAACGAAGTGGCCGAGAGGCTCTACACAAGCCGCTCCAAGCTATGCGCCACCTTTAAGGCCCAAACTGGCGAGTCCCTGGGCGCCTACATCCGCAGACGCCGTATGGAGCGAGCACAGGACCTTTTGGCCGATGGCGCGCTCACGATAGCGCAGGTGGCAGAGCGTCTAGGCTACCCTCAGCAGGCCGCCTTCGCCCAAGCCTTCAAACAATACACCGGCATGACACCCACGGCTTGGCGAAGCAAGCATCGCTAAGGCCCAAGCTCCCTGGCCGTAACGGAACGATTAATTAGCCGCCGCCCGTCAGCTCACCCAGGATCTAAACGTCAAGATGCGCACAATCAAGCGCCTTTTTGATAAGAGGGACAGATCGATCAGCCAAATACAACGGAATGTTGAGCACCCCGTCGTCGAGCTTTAGGTTCTTAAGTGAGTAGCGGACCCTCAATGGAGTCGTCTCCGCATGCTTGTCGGCATAGTACTTAAGGCTCTTGGAATGAACGACCTCTCCCGATTTGACCTCGACGGGAACGATTTCGTTTCCGACTTGAATCAAAAAATCGACTTCGTGCTTCGGCTTCTCGTTTGTCCAATAACGCGGAGCAGCATCTAACTGTGAAAGTAATGCCTGAAGCACATAGTTCTCGGCGAACGAACCTTTGAACTCCGAAAATAGCGCATCCGAGATGGCAAAAGCGGACGCATCCAGCCTTGCCATGCGACGCAGCAAGCCGACATCAAGACAGTAGACTTTAAATGCCTTGAGGTCATCGTACGCAGAGAGCGGCACACCACCGGCAGCATTAAGGCGAACCGCCGTGATGAGCCCAGCATCGGCAAGCCATTCCAGAGCATCCTCGTATTCTCGAGCACGAGCCCCCTCGCGCACCGCACCCCAAACGAACTTTTTGTTCTCGCGCGCCAACTGAGTTGGAATCGAGTTCCATATTTGCGAAAGCTTGGCGAACTGCGCACGGCCACCATGCTTGGCAAAATCGCGCTCGTAGGAATCCAAGAGATCAGACAACACCTTATCGACCTGAACGATATCGCCCGTCTCCGCCCACCGGCCAAGAGCCTCTGGCATGCCGCCGCATGCAAAATAACGACGAAGATGCTCGACGAGACGGACATGGAAGAAATCGGGCACTGTCTCGATCTGATCCAGGCCGCCAAGGTATTCGTCGTAGTTTGCAGCGCCCTCGGCTTTCAGAAACTCGGAAAAGCTCATGGGGCGCATCTCCATGAACTCGACCTTTCCCACCGGAAAAGCGCTGGTCTCACGGGACAAGCGAACGCCCAACAAAGACCCTGCGCATGCGACGTGATACTCGGGGGCCTCGTCACAGAAGTATTTAAGGGCACCGACTGCAGAAGGACAATCCTGGATCTCATCAATAATAAGCAGCGTCTCGCCAGGATCGATAGACTGTCCAAGCGCCAGGGAAAGATTTGAGATGATCCGTCGAGGATCGCGCGTACCTTCGAAAAACTGAGCGTACTCGCTCTGTACCCCAGGTGACGGCTCCTCGAGCGTCAGATACACATAATTGATGTACGAGGTTCGGCCGAACTCCTTAAGCGCCCACGTCTTTCCAACCTGGCGCGCCCCCTTAAGGATAAGCGGCTTACGATATTCTGACGCTTTCCAAGCGTTAAGCTTGGCAATGATATCTCGCTGCATGGCCGAACCTCCCGCAAAGAAACTTCCGTAAACGTGATATTTCCCACATTTTACCCTAGGTAAAACGTGACATTTATCACATTTACAGAAGTTTTAAGCTCATTTCGCCACACTTTCATCACATTTATTGCAATGTGACAAAGGGACAGTCCCTTTGTCACCCGCACAAAAATGGACGCGCCAACGGCGCGCCCATTCACTCTATTCCATTCAGCCCACCTGACCCGAACGGCCGAGTCGTCACGGAACCCGGGAGCCCCGGCAGGGCGGGTGCTTGCTCAAAATGAGTTCCGCATGCAAAGAAGGCCACTAAATGTGGCCTTCGTCTTGCATAGGACTGTTTGAAATTTGGAGGAAACACCCCGGCGACTCGGGGCTTCCCCGGCCTCGCAGCTAAGAGAGCGACGTTCTCAGCAACTCGTTGAAGAGCTTCGGGTTGCCCTTGCCGCGGCTCGCCTTCATGCACTGGCCCACCAAAAAGCCGATGACCTTCTGGTTGCCGTCGCGGTACTGCTGCGCCTGCTCGGCACAGTTTGCCAGCACCTCGTCCACAATCGGCTGCAGCGCGCCGGGCAGGCCCAGGCACACCGGGCCCACGTTAGGGCAGCTCGGGAATCTCGCCACGGCAGCGGTCGATGAACTCGTCGTCCAGATCGAAGGGCGCCAGGTCGGGGTCGGGGAACAGACGATAGTCGTCGGCCGTTTCCTTCACACGCATGACCACGGTGCGTTTGCGGCTGGGCTCCCAGTGGCGGGTCTCCTGATAGATGATGCCGCCCTCCTCGAGCACCTCGGCCTGGCGGCAGATCTCGTAGGCAAGACCGTCATGCAGGCTCTTAAACGAGTTGAGGTTCTTGAGCTCGGTCTTGGTGCCCAGCTTGGTCTCGCCGCGGCGTCGCAGCGACACGTTGCCGTCGCAGCGCATGGAACCCTTCTCCATGGAGCAGTCCGAAATGCCCAGCGTCACAAAGATGCGACGGAGCTTTTCCATAAACAGGCGGGCCTCCTCGGGCGTGCGCAGATCGGGCTCAGTCACGAGCTCAATCAAAGGCGTGCCGCAGCGGTTGTAGTCGACGAGCGACTCGGCCGCGGCGGTAATGCGGCCCTCGGCGCCACCCACGTGCACCATCTTGGCGGCGTCCTCCTCCATATGGATGCGCAGGATGCGGATGGGCACCGTGTAGGAACCGTCCTCGCGGCGCTCGGGCATCTGCAGGTTGGACGCGTCATAGCTGGCCAGATGGCCGGCGCGCTGATTGCCCTCGCGCATGGTAGAGGTCATGGACGTGGATAGGCCCTCGGCGTTGGCCGAGGCGCTCGCCAGGCTCTGGGCCTCGGCCTCGCCAAACGCGCAATCGGGGCGCTCGGCGGCACCGCGACCGGTCACGTCCAGGTCCAGGTGACCGTACATGGCAAAGGCGACCGGACCTTGCGTGGTCTGGAAGTTCTTGGCCATATCGGGATAGAAGTAGTGCTTGCGGTAGAACATCGAGTGGCGCTGAATCTCGCAGTTGGTGGCCAGACCCGCCTTGACGATGCTCTCGATGGCGCGCTTGTTGGGCACCGGCAGGGCGCCGGGCAGGCCCAGGCACACCGGGCACACGTTAGCGTTGGGCTCGTCATCGTGGCTGAGCTTGCAGTTGCAGAACATCTTGGTATCGAGTGCGGTGAGCTCGGTATGGATCTCCAGGCCGATCACGGCCTCCCAATCCTGCAGGACCTCGGAAAGCTCCTTCATTACAGCTCGCCTCCCTTCCCGGCAAAATCAGGCGCGACGGAAAGCGCGGGCGCACCCGTGGCGGCATCGGCAAAGCCGCGCTCCAGGGCGCGGGCAAACGTGAGCAACTGACGGTCCTTAAACGCCGGACCAACCAGCTGGGCAGAAACGGGCAGCTGAGTATCCTCGCCCAAGCCCAGCGGCACCGAGATACCTCCGTTGCCGCAAATGTTGAGCGAGATGGTGTACAGGTCGGAGAGGTACATCTGCGTGGGGTCGCTGATCTCGCCAAACTTAAAGGCCGTGCGCGGCGAGGCGGGCATGAGAATGGTGTCCACCTTGGCATATGCGGCGTCGTAGTCCCGCGTGATGAGCGTGCGAGCCTTTTGCGCGGCGTAGTAGTACTTGTCGTACACGCCCGAGCTCAGCAGGTAGGCGCCGAGCATCTGACGGCGCTTGGCCTCGGCGCCAAAGCCGTGGGCGCGCGAAAGCGAGCTTTGGTCGGACAGGTTGGCGCAGCCCTCCTCCTGATAGCCGTAGCGAATGCCGTCGAAGCGGGCCAGGTTGGAGAACGCCTCGGCCGGGCCGATGACGTAGTAGGCGGCGATGGCGGCATCCAGGTGCGGCAGGTCGACCTCGACCAGCTCGGCGCCCTGGTTCTGCAGCTCCTGGGCGGCGCGCTGGACAGCGGCCTTGACCTCGGGCGTCAGGCCCTCGGCCTCCATAAACGCGGGGATGATGCCCACGCGCTTGCCCTCGATGCTGTCGTTGAGGTGCTCGGTAAAGTCGACGGCGCAATCCTGGCTGGTGCAGTCGTACGGATCGTGGCCCGCGCCGGTAAGCGCGTTCATGGCCAGCGCGACATCCTCGACCGTACGGCCAAAGGGGCCCACCTGGTCGAGCGACGAGCCAAAAGCGACCACGCCGTAACGGCTCACGGCTCCATACGTGGGCTTAAAGCCCACCACGCCGCACAGCGACGCCGGCTGGCGAATGGAGCCGCCGGTGTCCGAGCCCAGCGAGAGCGCGACCTCACCCGCGGCGACGGCTGCAGCGGAGCCGCCCGAAGAGCCGCCGGGCACGCGCTCGGTATCCCAGGGGTTGTTGGTGCGGTGGAACGCCGAGCTCTCGGTGGAGCTGCCAAAGGCAAACTCGTCCATGTTGGCCTTGCCCATGGGCAGACAGCCGGCATCGAGCATGCGCTGGACGCAGGTGGCGGTGTAGACGCTCTGGTAATCCTCGAGCATGCGGGAGGCGCAGGTGGTGCGCGTGCCCACGAGGTTCATATTGTCCTTGATGGCCAGCGGCACGCCCGCGAGCGGGGGCAGCGGCTTGCCTGCGGCGCGGTCGGCATCCACGCGCGCGGCGGCCTCGAGCGCAAGCTCGGGCGACACCTGCAGGAATGCCTGGACCCCGCCCTCGCGCGCCTCGATGGCGGCGAGAGAGGCCTTGGCCATCTCGGTAGCGGTAAAGTCGCCGGCGGCAACACCCGCGGCAATCTGGGCGGCGGTAAGGGAATCGAAGCTCTGCGCCATTACTCGCTCTCCCCCTCTCCCAAAATGGACGGCACGCGGAAGTAGCGGTCGCGCGCGCTGCCGGCGTTTTCGAGTGCGACGTCGAGCGGCAGGTCGCGCTCGGGTTCGCGCAGGTCGTCGCCCATCACGTTGGACAGGCTTCCGATGGGATGGAACGTGGGCTCCACGTCGGGCAAGTCATATTGCAAGACGGGCTCGAGCATCTGGACGGCGTCGTTCAGGTAGGACGTCATCTGGGCGAGCTCGTCATCGGTCAGTGCGATCTTTGCGTACTCGGCGATGCCGCGCACGTCTTTCTCGCTGAGTGCCATAGGCGCTCCCTTCCGCATAACAGTTAAACCGCTCTAGTATACAGGGCAACGCCGGCTTGGAGCAGGCGCTTTACCCAAATGCAGCGAAAACGTAACGAGGGCGGCGGTTGACAGGCGGCGGGCTGGCGGTTCTGCAGCGAAACCGCACCGTCCATAGCGAAAACCGTCCCGCCCGCAGCGAAAAGCATCCCGCCCACAACGAAAACCGTCTCGCCCACAACGAAAACCATCACAACATTCGACACTTTTCGTCAAAATCGAAATTTTCATCGAATGTTGTGATGGTTTGGAAGCCCCCGACCACCACAAAGGTGTCTGTCCCCATTGTGGTGGTTCTGGAGAATGTCTTATGCCGAGGCCTTGGCCTTGCGGCGCTTGCGGACCGCGTGGATCACGATGTCCAGCAGCAACAGCACAATGGCTACGACCACGATAAGCACGGCGAACTCGCGCTTGCCCCAGTGGCGGCCGGCCAGCGACTTTTGCTTGTCGACGTCCTTCTTGTTGTACTTGGTGCGCACGCAATGCACCAGCAGGCGATGGTCGTTCACACCGTAGGGCGTGCAGGTGACGAGCGTCACCTTGTCGGCGCCGGGCTCGATGGTCAGCGACTCCATCTCCTCGGGCAGCACCACCTCGGAGTCCACCATCTTGTAGGCGAGCGTCTTGTTCATGGTGTGCAGCAGCACCAGGTCGCCGGGCTCCAGCGAGTGGATGTCGTCGAACATGCTCAGGTTACGCATGCCCGAGTGCGCGGTGAGCACGCAATGCGTCGAGGTGCCGCCCACCGGCAGGCTCGTGCCCTCCAGATGGCCGACGCCCGCCATAAGGACTTCCTCGCTCGTGCCGTGGTAGATGGGCATACTCACGTCGATGGAGGGGATCTCGACCCAGCTCATCATGGGGTCGCGGTCAAAGATGAGCTGCTGGGCGTAGGGCTCGATCTGGTCGGCGGGGAGCTCGGTGGCCTCGCCGGCAAGCTGCTCGTTAAAGGAGCGCGCCTGGAGCAGGATTCGCTCGCGCTCCTCGGCAGACAGCGCGTCCACGGTGCTGGACACGGTGCTGATCTGGTTGAACACGCCCGAGGCCTCGAGCCGGTCCAGGATCCACGGCCAGGTCATAAGGCCCACGCCAATAAGGATGATGACGATGGTGATGAGCCGGTCGGCCCAGCGCGGCAGCCGCTTGCGACGGCGCTTAGGCTTTGGTTGAGGTTTGGGCTGAGGGCTTGAGCCGCCGTTGTCCGCGGCGTTATTGCTCTTCATATGTTTGGCGCCCTGCACCATCGCCGGTCACTCCTCTACAGCTCAGGTTGTCTAAACAAATAATAGCCGATTAGCGAGCTCATGCGCCGGACAACGCAGCTTGGCTGCACCGTCCGGGCCACGTAACCCCACTCAACCAATCAAGCCATATGTTGCTTTCATCGTCTCGAGCAACTGCGCCATCGTTACGCCCGCAACCCCAATCTGTTTCAGATTGACGTCGCCCACCTCGCAATCTTTAACAAACGCAAGCATATCGTCCTTCAGTTCTCCGCGCAGATCGACACCTTCCGACTCGCCAAGCAGCTGAGCAAGCCTCAGCGCATCGCGTTTATGCTTTTTTACCTTCCTCGAATCAACGTTCTCCCCCGCTTCCCTTCTAGCTTTTAGGTCGAGATACGCCTTCGCTTTGAACGGGACAATGTATTCCGTCCCCAGAACCGAAACGCCGCCTACGGTTCGAATTCCCTGAAGGAACAAGCTGTAGTAAGCATCGTCCAACAAAATTGCCGAAAGACTGCTTATGTTTTCATCAACGTGAATTGGCGCCACATCAATCCCCTCACGACCCTTTAGAAAGTCGGGGCACTTCGCGAAGAGTTCAATCATATGGGGGTAACCCGGCATCTTAGGCTCTGTAAACCGATAAAAACATGAGCCTTTGCCTTCGCCCCAGCCGCAGCGGTAACCGCCATCACGCACCAAAGCCCATATAGCTTCTGCCGTCTGAGGCAACCGGTCATCGGCGACAATTACCACATCAAAATCGTGAGTCGCCCTAAACGGAAGTCCCGCCTCCGCGAGCAAAATGTCGCATGCCGTGCCGCCGATAAGAGCATACGATCCTGCGGCTTTTTGCATATGCTGCTGAAATTCTTGGAGACCTTCTACAGCGCTTCTTGCCATGGATATTCCTTTCCAAACATGCGATCGACTTCGAGCTGAATTCGCTCATCGTCGATTGCCGCCAAAGATAGCGCAAGCGAAATGTCATCGACGCGGGAGGAGTCGGCAAACACGGGCGCATAGCGCCACACTTGGATCATCGCCGTTTCGTTATCCGGCAACTCCCCGTCTGCGACTTCGAGGTCGCCCAGTTGACGCCATGCACTTCTTAAGACGGCCTTTTGTTCCATGCCCGGCGCAGCGAGCATCGAACGCGCAGCGAGCGCCGTCTCCCCGGCGTCAACAAGATAGTCGATCTGCGGCGTCTTCCTTGCAAAAAAGACCTTCGAGACAGGTGAGGAGAGCTCTGCCATGTGCTCGCTAAGCAGAAGATCAACGGCAACAGGGAGCACGACGACACGTCGCTCGCAACGCTCGCGCCTCGCGAGCCCCCTGTCGACAAGCTCGGTTATGGCCTCACTCGCGCGGCTTGCCGAGATTCCAAGCGCACGACAAAGGTCATAGGGACGATATGGCTCCTGGGCTGCTCCCCAGATTGCGGCAGCCTGTGCGTTGGGTGACATCTTGGTCGCATGATTGCGAAACCAGGCACCGCCCCTCTCCGTGTAGGCCGTGCCCATAAATGGAAGAAAAGCCTGTCTACCCGGGCAGACAAAGGGAATCCCTTGTGCGACCAATGCTTTGCGCTGACGTGCATCGGCATCAGGAAACGAAACGACAACAGGAGTCTCCGCGCGCAAGGCTAGCTGACTATAGACTCTCTTAGCCTCGGAAAGCCCGACGCCAGTAGGCAAACTTGCAAGCAAAAACGAAAAACCGTTTGCGTCAACAGCGCGGACCTCAATCGCCCGCAGATGCAGCGGCAAGTGTGCGGATCCAGGCCAAGTTTTGGTCTTGGCGGAGAGGCCTAGTGCTTCTTGTAAGTAGATTAGCGCTTCGTTCATTTCCATTGTTTTCGTTCGATTCCAGTTTATGTTGGAATTATACATAATTTTCGGAATTAACGAGATTCCGTTCGTGCCTAAGCATATATTTACGTTTTCAAAATGTCCCGAATCGGCGGGGCGATTCGGGATACAATATCAATAGAAAACGACGCACCCCGCGTAAATGTTTGGGAGCGCGGGCGGCCTAGTTTTCAGCTTTTGTTAAATGCCCGGGATCCGACCCCCGGGCATTCTTATTTGCGCTTTCGGCGCAAATGCCTTCTACCGTCCGCACCGCGCGTGCGCCTACGGACCTTAAACCGAACCTCATACGAGTCAAGAAACGCGATGACGAACGTGCCCACCGCCGCGAGGGCGGCGAGCGCGTTAAGGAATTTCAGCATTTGGGGACCTCCGATCGAGTCGTCGGCCGCCCGCGCACGGGATGCGTCGCAAGG
>DAWDVX010000005.1:47046-61065 GCA_052346145.1 Collinsella sp. | reverse complement strand
GCGCGGAATACACCGCGGTGAGCTGCTCGTCAGAAACATCGATATCCTTCAGGGCGACCTGAATCTCGTCCTCGGTTACCGAAGTCCTGTTTGAGCCGTTGCCCATGAGCTTTGCAACGTAGGATTCCAGCCCAGTACCCGTGCTCTCAGTCTTTTTTGGCACAGATTCTCCCTTCATAGTCCACAGGACTCAATACTTTAGCACACACATTGACGTCTATACCCAAAAAGAAAGCTGGATATAGACGAGAATACGCTGGTTGACCACAACATCTAGGCTTGTTCGGTGCCTGCGGCCTCCAGGCCGATCAAACGAAACGGATCCGCCACGCCGCCGATCGACTTTTGCAGTTCGCGCTGACGCTGCGAGTCCTGCGCGGCCCGCACGGTCAGCGCACGACGGGCCTCATCATCGAGCGAACGGTCCTGGCGCAGCTTGGCCTGTGCGGCACGCATGCGACGCTTGATGGTGTAGAGCTCGAGCGTATCGAGCATAAACGCGATGTTCGTCTCGGTGGGGTGCTTGCTCGTCGCCGAGATGCGCCCGGCACTCACAAGCGTTGCCGCCTCGGGACACACCGAGCGTGCCGCATCCATGCAGGCTGCAGGATCGGTTCCCGGCGGCGTTGCCAGAACGGCCCATGCGATGGACTCGTGACGTGGGTCAACCCACTCGATGGAGCAGATGCGGTCGGCATACGTGCGGAACAGGTCGGGGTAGCTCGTGAGCATCGTCAACAGTTCGCGCTCCCCTGCCAAGGACTTGCGTTCAAGATCGGTAAGAACCATCGGCGCCGCCGCAGCCGGTGCGCCCGAACCGTCAGCCGCAGGCACAGCGCCCATACCATCAGGCACATCGATCGGCGGCAAGTCGTCAACGACCTCCACTGGTGCAGCACCATAGGCATCGAGCGGGACGTAGTCGTACGGGTCCTCCTCGACCGGTGCGGACACCGGTGGCGTCGCACCCGCGGCCCAGGCACCGCGAGACGTCCCCTGCGAACCAGACGCCCGACCGCCCGCGCTGCCCGCGCGCTCAGCTTGCGCGCGTTGACGCTCATAGTTCTGCTCACGACGTCGTTCCGCATCCTCGCGCTTGGCGACATCGCGAAACACACGGCCCGAGCTCGCGCGCACGGTCTCCAGATCCAAACCCAGCAGGTCGGCAATCTGGATAAAGTACGTGTCGATCATATAGCTATCGCGCAGCGGATAGATGAGCGTCAGCGCATCCTCGAGCGCCTTGGCGCGACCGCCCGGCGTGGTGATGTCGCTCGACTCCTGCAGCGAACGGTAGACAAAGTCCATGAGCGGCTCGGCCGCGTCGATGCGCGCCTGCAGCTCCTGGCCGCCGTGCGCCGTAATAAACTCCATAGGGTCGTTGCCGTCGGGCAGTACCACGCAGCGCAGGTCCATCGAATCCTGCTCGATAAACTGAATCGCGCGGCGGGCGGCCTTCTGGCCCGCGGCATCGCCATCGAACATATACACGATGCGCTTGGCAAAGCGGGTGAGCGTCTTTACATGATGCTCCGTGAGCGCGGTGCCCAGCGTGGCGACAACGTTTTTAATCCCCGCCTCCCAGCAGGCGATGCAATCGGTATAGCCCTCCACCACGATGGCGGTATCCTGCGCGACGATAAACTCCTTGGCCCAATTAAAACCGTAGAGGTTTCGCTTTTTATGAAACACGCTCGTCTCGGCGGTGTTGAGGTACTTAGGCTGGCCGTCGCCCATAATGCGACCGCCAAAGGCAATGTTGTGACCCTGCTCGTCAAAGATGGGGAACATCACACGGTCGTAGAAGCGGTCGGCAAGCTGCCCGCGCCCGCGGCTCACGGCAACATTGGCGTCGATCATCTCCTGCGGGGTAAAACCCGCCTGGGACAGGTGCGACACCAGCGCGTTACGGCCTGGTGCAAAGCCCAGGCAGTAGCGGCGGCAGACGTCGCCACCCATGCCGCGGCTGGCAAAGTACTCGCGCGGACGACCGTCCTTACCGCGCATAAGCATGGTGTGGTAGAACTGGGCGGTCTCGGCGCACAGATCGTAGATGCGGGCACGCTTAGTACCGCGCTCGCGGCGATCTCCGGTGTCGTGCAGCTCAATACCTGCGCGATCGGCCAAATAACGGATTGACTCGGGAAAGCTCAGGTTCTCGCGCTTCATGATATAGGTGAAGACGTCGCCACCCTCGCCGCAGCCAAAGCAATGCCACACCTGCGTGGCGGGAATAATGTGGAAGGACGGCGTCTTTTCGCCATGGAAGGGGCAGCAGCCCCAAAACTCATGGCCGCGGGGCTTGAGCTCAACCGTTTCCTGCACGATGGCAACCAAGTCAGACGCAGCGCGTACCTGGTCTTTTTCCTCATCGCTAATCACGGATGCTCACCCCCTGATCGCCCAAGTTGTGACGAATATCTTCGATATTACCCTCGACGGTCGCGATCAACTCATCCAGCGAATCGAACACACGCGAGGGACGCAGCCAGCGCGTAAACGCCAGCGAAACGAAAGCGCCGTACAGGTCGCCCGTATAACCAATTAAGTTGGCCTCGAGATGCGCCGAAGCGGCATCGTCGGCATACGTCGGCGGCAGTCCGACGTTAACGGCAGCGGGCCACACGATGTCATTGACCAGCACCAGACCCTCATACACGCCATCGGCTGGCACCTGAATGCCGTCGGGAACCTGCAAGTTTGCCGTGGGAAAGCCCATGCCAGAACCCTCGTGACGGCCGCGAATAACACCGCCGCGCACCATATACGGACGGCCGAGTAACTCAGCAGCAAGCTCCACATGGCCCTGTCCCAGCTCATGACGAATGCGGGTGGCGCAAATGGCCTCACCGCCCTCGCAAAGCAGGTCGTGACCATACACGTCAACGCCGTGCTCGGAACCCCAGGAGCGCATCTCGGCAACACCAGAAGCACCGCCACGACCCAGCCTAAAGTCACTGCCAACGCGAATCGAGCGAATGTCGACTACGCGTGACAGCAGTGCGAGAAAACCGACATGGTCGAGTGCCGCAACCTCAGGCGTAAAGGGAACGGCCACCACTGTATCGACCCCAGTCTGAGCCAAGGCATGCAGACGGTCGGCCGTCGTCATCAATTTTTGAGCGGGCGAAGGGCTCACCACAACGTCCGGGTCGGGATCGAAGGTAACCACGACCGCCTTACAGCCATGGGCACGGGCATCACGGACAAGCGCTTCGATGAGTTCCTGGTGTCCACGGTGAACGCCGTCGAACACGCCAATGGCAATCGATGCGGCACCCAAGTGCTCACACTCATCAAACGTATCGGCAGCAACGATGCGAGCCTCGTCCGACTCGCCCGCGAAAAAGACACGCGCGAGCTCGCGAGCGGACAACATCATCGAACACCGCCGACTGCCTGCGGAAACACGTGCTCCATGACAAAGCGGCCGCCCTCAATGCGGGCGAGCGCCTTGAGTCCCCCATCGAGCACCAACGCAAACGGCGCCTTCGAGGAATCGAAATCGGCAAGCGCACGCTCAACGGGAATGCGTCGGCCGCAGAGCAGGTCGTCGGCAAGATTGCCCGGCAAGTCAACACGTGTGGCGCCCAGGGCCGCAATGGGATCCAGGGCAAAGCCAGCCGCGGACTCGGGAGAAAGCTCCTCGACCGCATGACAAGCGCCAATGGAAACAACACCGGAAGCCGTGCGGCGCAGCGCGGAAATATGCGCGGCGCTATCGCAAGCGCGGCCCAGGTCGCGAGCGAGCGCACGGATATAGGTGCCCTTGCTCACCGAGAACGCCACGGTCCACACACACGTATCACCTTCGCCGCCCACGGCGATCAGGTCGGCGGCATAGACCTCGACGGGGCGCGGAGGTAGGTCCACCGCATTGCCCTCGCGAGCAGACTTGTAGGCGCGAACGCCATTGACCGAGATAGCCGAAAACGCCGGCGGCACCTGCATCTGCGGACCCAGCATGGCGGCCAAGTGCTCACGGGCAAAGGCAGGATCGCGCAGCTCGTTGCCAACAGCCACCGTGCGGACCGCCTCGCCCTCCGCATCATCGGTATTGGTCTCGGCGCCAAACGAAATGTCGGCGACATAGCTTTTGGTATCGAGGGTAAGCATGCCCAGCAGACGGGTGGCCTGGCCCACGCCCACCACCATGACACCGGATGCCATGGGGTCGAGCGTGCCGGCATGGCCGACGCGCCGCTCATGGAGGGCGCGTCGGCATTGCGAAACCACGTCATGGGACGTGCAGCCCATCGGCTTATCGACGGCGAGTAGCATATTCAATTGAGAAGGCGTTCGACGAGCCATGTACCATCCAATTAGTTAGAGCTCGACGGTCACCGAAGCGGGATCCTCCCCCACCAGCTCGGCCAGCATGGGAAGTGCCACGGCGAGCGTCTCGCGAATCGTTCCGTTGTTGGAGAAACCGGCGGCAGCATGATGCCCGCCACCGCCAAAGTTGGCAGCAATCTCGGACACATCGAGGTCGCCCTTGGAGCGCAGGTTGCCACGCACCTTGGTATCGCCCTCAATGCCCTTTAAGAACATGCAAACCTCGACGCCCATCACCGAACGCACCACATCGACCAGGCCGTCGCACTCGTCCGAGGTGACACCGCAGGCCTCAAGGTCGCTCTGGTAGGCATAGCTATACGCCACGCGCCCATGCGCGACCGTCTTAATGCGACCCATGACAATGGACTTGAGGTGCAAAAACTCAACGCGCATGCTCTGATAGACCTCGAGCGCAACGCGCGCCGGATCGGCACCGTGCGCCACCAGGCGCGAGGCCGCATGGAACGCGGCGGCATCGGCGTTTTGGTACTGAAAACGGCCGGTATCGGTCACCAAGCCGCACAGCAAGCAGGTCGCGACGCCATCACGTGCGACAATGCCGCAATTGTCCAAGAAACGGTCGATGATCATGGCGCAGGCCGCGGCATCGACGCGCCTCAGACTGAGCTCGGCAAACTCCTCGCGCGCCGGATGATGATCGAAGCACACCACATGCTTGGAGCGACGAAGCACCTCGGCGGAATTATTGAGGCGCTCGACGACCGGTACGTCCACCGAGATGAACAGGTCAGGATTGCCGGCGTACGCAGATGCCGGCACCAGGCGATCGGAGCCTTCCATAAAGCGGTAAATGCGCGGAACCGGGTCATCGTCTGCCAGCAGCAGCGCAATGTCCTTGTTAGGGAAAAACTTCATGAGCGAAAGGCCCAGACCCAATACGGAGCCCAAGGCATCGCCATCGGGAGAAGTGTGTCCCGAAATCGCAATGGAGGACGCACCCTCGATGAGCTCGAGGATGCGTCGCTGAATATCTGCAGACTCGCACGAGGCGAGGTCGGCGGAATTAGTCATCTAAAGCTGCCTCCTGGGCGGCATCCGCTATCGGATAGCCGTCCTCGTCCTTTTCGATCGCAAGCGTGGCCGGAACGTTTTCCAGCGCACGCGTTATGCGCTCGGCCTCATCGGTCGAGCGATCGATGCGAAAATCGAGCTCGGGCGTGACGCGCCAATCGAGCGAGCGAGCCAACAGACTGCGGATGCGGCCCTTGGCGCTGGCGAGCGCCTCCATGACCTCATCGTAGCGGCTCGCATCGCACGACACGTACACGCGTGCGAACGAACGGTCCACCGCGACCTCGACCGCGGTCAGGGTGACCAGGTCGAGACGCGGATCGGAAACCTCAAAGAGCAGGATATAACCAAGCTTCTCGCGAAGCTGCTCGCCCAGACGGCGGGTTGCCTGCGTTTGCTTCATAGCGCTACCCCCTACTCGGTACGGGCAACCTGGTCGATGCGGTAACCCTCGATCTGGTCGCCGGGCTTGATGTCCTGGAAGTTCTCCAGGCCAATGCCGCCCTCGGAACCGCTCTTGAGGCTCTTGGCCTCGTCCTTGTAGTGGCGCATCGAGGCGATCTTGCCGTTGAAGACCACGATGCCGTCACGCACCAGGCGCACGGAATCGGTCGCGGCGATCTCGCCCTCCTCCACGCGGACACCGGCGGCGATACCGACTTTGGGCACCTTGAAGGTGTCCAGGACGGTCGCGGTACCCGTGGAAACCTCGACCTCGGTGGGCTTGAGCATGCCGATACGGGCAGCATCGAGCTCCTCGAGGCACTTGTAGATAACGTCGTAGCAACGGATCTCGACGCCCTCGCGCTCGGCGGCGGAGCGGGCCTTGCCGTCGGGACGCACGCCAAAGCCGATGATGATGGCGTTGGAGGCATCGGCCAGGACGACGTCGGTCTCGTTGATGGCGCCGACGGCGGAGTGGATCGTGTTGATGCGGACCTCGGACTGATCCATCTTGTCGAGCGAGTCCTGAAGGGCCTCGATGGAACCCTGGACGTCGGCCTTGATGATCAGGTTGAGCTCCTTGACCTCGGCGTCGGCGATGGTCTCGAAGAGGTTCTCGAGCGTGACGTGCTTCACGCGGCTCTGCTCCTCGATACGTGCCTTAAGCGAACGCTCATCGGCCAGGGCGCGAGCCTCGCGCTCGTCCTCGAAAACGCGGAACTCGTCGCCGGCGTTGGGCACGGACTGAAGGCCCAGGATCTCGACGGCATCGGAGGGGCCGGCCTCGGTGACGGCGTTGCCCTTGGGATCGAGCATGGCGCGGACGCGGCCGTAGGTAAGACCGGCGACCAGCGTATCGCCCACGTGCAGGGTACCGCGGGTCACGAGCACCGTGGCAACCGAGCCGCGGCCCTTGTCGAGCTTGGCCTCGAGGACGTTACCGGAGGCAAAGGTGTCGGGGTTGGCCTTGAGTTCGAGAACATCGGCCTGGAGCAGCACGGTCTCGAGCAGGTCGTCGATACCGATCTTCTGCTTGGCCGAGATGTTGACGAACATGTTCTGTCCGCCCCACTCCTCGGGGATGATGCCGTACTCGGTGAGCTCCTGGCGCACGCGGTCGGGGTTGGCGCCCGGCTTATCGATCTTGTTGACGGCGACGACGATGGGTACGCCGGCGGCCTTGGCGTGGTTGATAGACTCGATGGTCTGAGGCATGACGCCGTCGTCGGCAGCCACGATCAGGATGACGATATCGGTCACCTTGGCGCCGCGGGCACGCATAGCCGTAAAGGTAGCGTGGCCCGGGGTATCGATGAAGGTGATCTTGCGGTCGTTGATCATGACCTGCGAAGCGCCGATGGCCTGGGTAATGCCGCCCGCCTCGCCGGCAGCGACGCCGGTGTGACGGATGGCGTCGAGCAGGCTCGTCTTGCCGTGGTCGACGTGACCCATGACGGTGACGACCGGGGCGCGGGGCTTAAGGTCGGCGGGATCGTCGTAGAACGAGAAGGTGTTCTCCTCCTCGGGGGTGATGATCTTGATCTGACGGCCCAGGTCGTCGGCAACGAGCTCGACGAGGTCGTCGGACATGGACTGCGTCATCGTAAGCGGCGTGCCCAGCAGGAACAGGCGCTTGATGATGTCGTTGGCCGGAACGTCGAGCGCCTCGGCGAGCTCCTGGACGGTAACTCCCTGGGAGACCTTGATGGCGTCGAGCTCCTCGGGGTTCACGCCCTGGGCCAGCGCCTCCTCAATCTTGCGCTCCTCCTGAGCCTTAGCAGCCTCGCGCTCGCGCTTCTCCTTGCGCTTCTTGCGGCGACCGGTGGACTCGCGAGAGGCCTCCTCGACGGCGGCGCGGGCCTCCTCGAGCACCTTCTCGCGGCTGTACTCCTCGGCCTCGCGAGCCATGCGGCTGTAGTGGTCCTCATCGTTGCCGTGACCGCCCTTGCGCTTCTTGCCCTTGCCCTGCTTATCGGGGTTGGGGAAGTCCATGCCGGCAGCGACGTTGTTGCTGGCGTTGGTGCGATGGCTGTGCGGACGACTCTCGGAGGCGTTGCGCTCGGAGTTGTTGTCGGAGGCGTTGCGATCGTTACGACGGCCACCGCGACGGTCGTTGTTGCCGCTGCGACGGTTGCCGCGCTCGGCGGCGCGCTCTGCCTTGGCCTTCTCCTCGGCGTCCTTCTTCTCCTTGAGCACGGTCTCCTGTGCGGCGATCTGGTCGAGCAGCGAGCGGAAGCGCGAACCGGAGTCGGAAGCGGGGACGGCGCGGCGCTGGGCCTCGCGGGCAGCCTCCTCCTTCTCGCGGGCAAGGCGCTCCTGCTCAGCCTTCTTCTTGGCCTCGGCCTCGGCACGGGCGGCCTCCTCGGCAGCCTGGGCGGCGGCGAACTGGCGGCGCTCCTCCTCGCGTGCCTTCTCGGCGGCGATGCGCTCACGCTCGGCCTCGGCAGCGCGCGCTGCCTCCTCGGCGGCGGCTGCCTCCTCCTCGGCCTGCTTGGCGGCCTCGACTTCCTTGGCGCGGGCCTCGATCACCGAGGCGAGCTGCTTGCGGACCATGGCGACGTAAGCGTCCTCCAGGGCGGAGGAAGCGGACTTAGCGGGAATCTTCATTTCGGCGAGATGACCCATCAGTTCCTTGGAGGTCATGCCGAACTCTTTGGCCAGGGTGGACACACGGACTTTTGCCATATGACTTCACCTACCCTTTCTGGCACCTTGGGTGCCTAGAGACTGAACGAGCGTGGGAGATGCGCCGGGACCTGCCCGGCGCGACCGCGCGCTAGATCAGGTCCTCCGCATCATCGAAGGCGTCGGTGTCGTGGACACCGCAGAAACGGGAGCCGGGGCGGGCTTGGTTGCGGCACTGGACGCCGTCCTCGGACACGTACTCGCAGCGACGGACATCATCGTCCTCCTCGTCACCGATCAGGTCGGCGGCGGGCTCCTCGTGAACGGGGACGTTCTTGAGGATGTCGACGGCAAGGGTCTCGGACTTAATGTCGATGTGCCAGCCGGTCAGGCGAGCGGCGAGGCGGGCGTTCTGGCCCTCCTTGCCGATGGCGAGCGAAAGCTGGTCGTCGGGCACGATGACGCCGGCGTAGGCCTTCTCCTCGTCGATGAGAACGCGGGTGACCTTGGCAGGCGACAGGGCGTTGGCGACGTAGACGGCCGGATCGGCATCCCACAGGATGACGTCGACGCGCTCGCCGCGGAGCTCGCCCACGACGGCGCGGACGCGGCTGCCCTTGGGGCCGACGCAGGCGCCCACGGGATCCAGGCGGTCGTCGAGCGAGTGGACGGCGACCTTGGAGCGCTGGCCGGGCTCGCGGGCGATCGACTTGATCTGGACAGTGCCCTCATAGATCTCGGGCACCTCCTGCTCAAACAGACGACGCATGAGCTCGGGGTGGGTGCGGGAGATGACAATCGGCGGACGGCTGTGCTCGCCGCGAACCGGCTGCAAGTTGGAGTTGGGATCGCGCACGTCGATAATCACGGCCTTGATGTGCTGGTTGTGCAGGTAGCGCTCGCCCATCGGACGCTCGTTGCGCTCGTTCTCGTAACGGCGCTGGTCAAAGTGCGGCAGCTCGGCCTCGACGCCATCGCGGATCTTGACGATCGTAAAGTCGGGCGTGGACTGCAGCACGGTACCGCTGATGAGGTCACCGATACGGCCGGAAAACTCCTCATAGATCTGCTCACGAGCGGAGTTGCGCACGATGGCGTTGATCTCGGCCTTGGCGTGCTGGGCGGCGATGCGGCTCGTGTTCTTGGGGGTGACGTCGATCTCCTCGAACTCGGTGAAGTTGCCCTCCTCGTCCATGGAATCGTCGATCGGCTCCAGGCGGTAGACGTAAATCTTGCCGGTGGTGCGGTCGATGGTCACCTTGGCGCCCCAATCAAGATGCAAGATCTCGGCGTAGCTCTTGGCGAGCGACTGCTCCAGGCGATCGATCAGGTAGAGCTGGTCGATGTGCCTCTCCTGGCAAAGCTCCATCAGGGCGGACATCATGTCGGATGCTGCCATGTTAGTTTCCTTCCTTCGCGGGCTTGAAGTCATAGGTGGGCTTCAACTTGCACTTTTTAACATCAGAGAAATCGAGGGTGACGGACTCGCCGTCCTCGAGCTCGAGGGTCACGTTCGTCTCGGTCGCGGCGGCAATCTTGCCGGAGTACTTGCGACGGCCCTCGGTGGCAGTGGAGGTGAGCTCACAGTCCTCGCCCACAAAGCGGGCAAAGTCGCGCGGGCGGCGCAGCGGGCGCGCCATACCCGGGCTCGACACCTCGAGCGTATAGCTCGAAGAAATGGGGTCGAGCTCCTCGATCACGTCGCCGACCCACTTGGTATTGGCCGTGACGTCGTTGAGCGACAGGCTCTGACCCTCGGCACCCTCGATACGCACACGCACGCAGGGGGCCTTGGTGGCGCCCACGAGCTCAACGTCGACAATGTCGACATCGTGCTGGGGAGCGACGGCCTCGAGCGCGTCGATGATCGCCTGCTCGGTCTTGGTCTTGACCATTGCGGCACCTCCATCCATACAAAAAAGAAGCGGGGCCGAAACCCCACTTCTTTCAATTACTACTTCATTTGCAAGCAAACTATACCAATACCTGCGAAAACGTGCAAGCGTCAAAGAAATTCGCAGGTCAGCGCGCCCACAGCTTCTCCACAAGAATAGGACAATTAGGCGAGGACTCCTGTGCGGTGCTCCCCAAAAGCCCCAAAACGGGCCATGCGTCCCAGCGCGCCGACCGAATCGGGCCCTATGGGCATTCCATCCCTGGGCACACATCGGCCAGACTAGAGCTGAGAGGCATTCTGTAGCGAGAAAGCCTGCCGCACGCATTGACCGTACAACCTTCCAGTATCTCTACGGCAAGGAGGCACCATGAAACGCCTAGGCACCCTCTGCGCGACCGCGCTCGTCGTCGCTGCCTGCTCGTTCGCTCTGGCGGGCTGCAACAACATCGATGGTAAAACCGGACAATGCGAGCCGGACCTCGGCAGCACCAAAGCCATCGAGAAAACGACGCCTTCGGAGCGTTTCGACAAAATAGACGAAGATATAGTCGATCCCCAGGGTTTAGGTCCCGACCCTCAAGAACAGTTCCCCATCGACCTTGAGGCAGACGAGAACGTCCATGTTACCTGCGTGGGCAAGGACACGGATGGCTACGGCGACGCCGTGCTGGTCTTTGCGATAACAAACAACACCGATGTCGACATGATGTTTGGCGATGTCGATGCTTATGCCTACGTCAACGGTGTCGTCCGCGACATGCGCCTGCGCCAACCCGTCGCCGCAGGCGAAGAAACGACCGCGATGCTCACCTTTGTAGGCACCTTCGACGATCCGGACTTTGACGTGAACAACGACCTCAACGACATCTACCTCAACATCTGGATGTTTGAGGAGCAAAGCGGCAACGTCTACTTTAGGGACCTGGTGCACATTCCGTAGAGGATGGCGCTCGGCACAAGCCAAGCATGGCATATAACGCAAACGAGGGACGACCCAGCCGGATCGCCCCTCGTCTTTTGTGCGTCAACTATGTGCGCGAGGTTTACTTAACCACCAGGTTGACCAGCTTGCCGGGCACGCAGATGGCCTTGACGACCGTCTTGCCCTCGGTCCACTTGGTGACAGCAGCCTCGGCGGCAGCCTGCATTTCCTCGTTGGAGGCATCGCGGGCCACGTCAATGCGGCCGCGGACCTTGCCGAGCACCTGGACGACGATCTGCACCGTGTCCTCGATGGACTCGGCCAGGTCGAACTCGGGCCAGGCGGCGGTGTAGGCGTTGCCCTCGCAGCCGAGCGCCTCGTGCCACAGCTCGTCGGCCCAGAACGGGCAGATGGGCGCCAGGACGCTCACGATGTCCTTGGCCACGCCGTAGCACAGGGCCTTGTCGCGGTCAGCGCCCTCGGTGGCGTTGAGGTAGGCGCTCGCCGCGTTGACGAGCTCCATGACGGCCGAGATCGCGGTGTTGAACTGGCCGCGATCGAAGTCCTCGGTGCACTTGGCGATGGTGCGGTGACGCTCGCGATAGAGCTTCATCGCAGCCTCGTCGAGCACGGACTTGTCGAAGGCCACGCTGGCGTCACCCGACTGGACGAGCTGCCACACGATACGCCAGGCGCGCTTGATAAAGCGGTTGGCGCCCTCGACGGCCTTGGGATCCCAGTCGAAGTCCTTCTCGGGCGGGGCGATAAACAGGATCGCCAGACGCATGGTGTCGGCGCCGTAGGGCTCGATAACCGAGCTCGGGGGCACAACGTTGCCCTTGGACTTGGACATGGTGTCGCCGTTCTCGTCCTTGACCATGCCCTGGCACAGCAGGTTGGTGAAGGGCTCGTCCACGCTCAGCAGACCCAGGTCGCGCAGCGCCTTGGTAAAGAAGCGGCTGTAGAGCAGGTGCAAAATGGCGTGCTCGATGCCACCAATGTAGTTATCGACGGGCATCCAACGGTCTGCCGCCTCGCGGGAGAAGGGCAGCTCGGTGTTGTGCGGGTCGGTATAGCGCAGGTAATACCAGCTGGAGCAGATGAAGGTGTCCATGGTATCGGTCTCGCGCTTGGCCGGGCGGCCGCAGACCGGGCAGGTGGTCTCGTAGAAGTCCTTGCACTCGGCGAGGGTCTCGCCGGCGCCCAGGTCCAGGTTCTCGGGCAGCGTCACCGGGAGCTGATCCTCGGGCACGGGCACGATGCCGCAGTGCTCGCAGTGGATGGCCGGGATGGGGTTGCCCCAATAGCGCTGGCGGCTGATGAGCCAGTCGCGCAGACGGAACTCGACCTTACGACGACCACAGCCCATGGCCTCGAGGTCGGCCACGATTGCAGCCTCGCCCTCGGAGTGCTTACCGCCGCGCATGCCGGTGTACTTGCCGGACTGGACGAGCGTGCCCTCGGCAGCGTGAGCGCAATCCCAGTCGACGGTCTCGGCATGGAAGGTATCGATGGTCTCGCCGCTGGCCTCGACGGCAGCGCGATCGTCATCGTCTAGGATGATCGGCACGATCGGCAGGTCGTACTTACGGGCAAACTCAAAGTCGCGCTGGTCGCCACAGGGAACGGCCATGACGGCACCGGTACCGTAGTCGGCAACGACATAATCGGCAACCCACACGGGGACCTTCTCGCCGTTGACGGGGTTTACCACATAGCGGCCCGTGAAGGCACCGTGCTTCTCGAGGGTGCCCTGGGCACGCTCGACGGCAGAGATATGCTTGGAGTCCTCGACGATCTTGGTGACGGCCTCCTCGTACTCCGTGCCCTCGACGAGCTCGTGCAGGCCGGCGTACTCGGGAGCCAGGACAAAGAAGGAAACGCCAAAAAGGGTATCGGCACGCGTGGTAAAGACGGTGATCTTGCCCTCGTCGCCCTCGATGGGCTCGCCATCCTGGTCGCACAGGGTAAAGTCGACCTCGGCGCCCTCGGAGCGACCGATCCAGTTGGCCTGCATCTGCTTGACGCGCTCGGGCCAGCCGGGGAGCTTCTCCAGGTCGTCGAGCAGCTCCTGAGAGTACTCGGTGATCTTGTAGTACCACTGCTCAAGGTCGCGCTTCTCGGGCTCGGTGCCGCAGCGCCAGCACTTGCCCTCGGTGACCTGCTCGTTGGCCAGAACGGTCTTGCAGGTGGGACACCAGTTGACCGGGTTCTTCTTGCGGTAGACCAGGCCCTTTTCCCACATCTTCTCAAAGATCCACTGACCCCAGCGGTAGTAGTCGGGGCTGCAGGTCTTGACCATGCGATCCAGATCGTAGGAGAAGCCCATGCGCTTCATCGTGGCGAGCGCCTGGTCCATGTTCTTATACGTCCAGGCGGCAGCCTGCGTATTGTGCTTGATGGCGGCGTTCTCGGCAGGCAGGCCAAAGGCATCGAAGCCGATGGGGTGCAGCACGTCGTAGCCGCGCATGCGGGCCTGACGGGCCATGGCATCGCCGATGGTATAGTTGCGTGCGTGGCCCATGTGCAGGTCGCCCGACGGATACGGGAACATCTCGAGCACGTACTTCTTGGGCTTGCTGTCGTCGGTGTCGACGGCAAAGAGGTTGGAGTCCTCCCAGGCCTTCATCCACCGGGACTCAATGGCCTGCGCGTCGTAGGCAGGAATCTCGTCCTTATGATCTGTGCAATCGCACATATCAGCTCCTTTAATCTTAGCTGGGGTCGGGGGGGGGAGCGTTGTTAGCGAAAGCGGGCAAAA
>DAWDVX010000005.1:45281-47036 GCA_052346145.1 Collinsella sp. | reverse complement strand
GTCCTGCGCAAGACGAAGAGCACATTTAGTGCTCTTCTTTGCGTGCGGAACTTGTAGCGAACAAAGCTAAGCCGACCGACCCTAAGGTTAACTTGACTGATGATAGCAAATACGACAAGCGAGATGCCTGCGACTTGCATGCATCTCGCTTTATCTAAATAACGTGGTTTTGAATCAACCACTAATTGTCACCCGCCCAAGCATGGTCGGGTTTTCCAAGTGCCGCAGATTGCCGTGAAAGAGGAGCGACGCGTACTTTGGTACGCGAGCGACGGTTTGAATGGCAAGGTGCGGTGCTTGGGAAAGCCGCTTAGCGGTAGCTGACGCTTTGCTGGGAGTCCTTGACGACTACGTCGTGGGCGCCGCCTTCGACGATCGAGGTCGAGCTCACCAGGGTCAGGCGTGCCTTTTCCTGGAGCTCGGGGATCGAGAGGGCACCACAGTTGCACATCGTGGACTTGACCTTGTAGAGCGTGCCGCCCACGCCGTCCTTGAGGGAGCCGGCATAGGGAACGTAGGAGTCGACGCCCTCGACGAAGCTGAGCTTCGCGGCACCACCCAGGTCGTAGCGCTGCCAGTTGCGGGCACGCGCAGAACCCTCGCCCCAGTATTCCTTCATGTACTGACCGTTCACATTGACGCGCTCGGTCGGGCTCTCGTCGAAGCGGGCGAAGTAGCGGCCTAGCATCATAAAGTCGGCACCCATGGCAAGGGCGAGCGTCATGTGGTAGTCGTAGACGATGCCACCGTC
This sequence comes from Collinsella sp., assembly GCA_052346145.1. Lineage (GTDB taxonomy): Bacteria > Actinomycetota > Coriobacteriia > Coriobacteriales > Coriobacteriaceae > Collinsella. Next base: position 46,285 of record DAWDVX010000005.1, on the reverse strand, counting down.
GGAGCACACGGGCACGTAGACACCAGTCTCCTCGTAGTACTCGTCACGGGCGCGGCAGACGTCGATCAGCGCGGTGGCCTGGCCACGGCCGATGCCCTTGGTCTCACGGGTGATGCAGATGGAACCGCCGCCGATACCGACCTTGATGAAGTCGGCACCGCAGTCGGCCAAGAAGCGGAAGCCCTCGGCGTCGACGACGTTACCGGCACCGACCTTGACGTCCTCGCCATAGTTGGCGCGGATCCACTCGATGGTGCGCTTCTGCCACTCGCTGAAGCCCTCGGAAGAGTCGATGCACAGGACATCGGCGCCGGCCTCGATGAGCAGCGGCACGCGCTCGGCATAGTCGCGGGTGTTGATACCGGCGCCGACCATGTAGCGCTTGTCGCTATCGAGCAGCTCGTTGGGGTTGGTCTTGTGGCTGTCGTAGTCCTTGCGGAAGACGATGCCCATGAGGTGATCGTTGTCGTCGACGATCGGCAGGGCGTTAAGCTTGTTGTCCCAGATGACGTCGTTGGCAACCTTGAGGCTGATGTTCTTGTCGCCCACGATGAGCTGCTCACGCGGGGTCATGAACTCGGAGACCTTCGTCTGGTGGTCATCGCGACTGGGGCGATAGTCACGGCTGGTGACGATGCCCAGGAGCTTACCCTTGGGAGTGCCGTCGTCAGTGACCGGCATGGTGGAATGACCGGTCTTCTCCTTGAGCTCGATGACCTGCTCCATGGTCATGTCGGGGGTCAGCGTGGAATCGGACTGAACGAAGCCGGCCTTGTGATCCTTGACGGCCTTGACCATAGCGGCCTCGGACTCGGCGCTCTGGGAACCGTAAATGAAGGACAGGCCACCCTCGGTAGCGAGCGCGACACCCATGTCGACGCCCGAGACGGACTGCATGATGGCGGAAACCATGGGGATGTTCAGGGTGATTGCCGGCTTCTCACCGCGCTTAAAGCGGGTCAGCGGCGTCTTGAGAGAGACGTTGTTGGGAATGCACTGCGAGG
>DAWDVX010000005.1:23159-45271 GCA_052346145.1 Collinsella sp. | reverse complement strand
ACTGCGAGGACGAGTAACCAGGGACCAGCAGATACTCCGAAAACGTGTGGGACTCACCGGGAAAGAACGTAGCCATGTTTCTCCTTTTTCCATGCGACCGGTCGGCTGCAGGCCTCGTAGGACCCAGCCCAACCTTGGGCGCCCAATACTGGGGAAGTATCTTAACGCACTTTGACTGCTACAATGCATGATTTAAGAAGAGCACACGAGGGTTTGACGCAGGCTTTGCGTTTGCCCAGCAAGCACTTTAGCGGGGAGACGTGGAGCACATGGAGTACAAGACGACGGCAAAGTTGGTCATTCAAGCGTGCGACAAGGAATTGCCAGGTGTCTTCGGCCACGGCTGCGTCTTGCTGCTGCAAGGTATCGCCCGCGAGCACTCGCTCAACCGGGCCGCCAAAAGCATGGGCATGGCGTATTCCAAGGCTTGGCGCATCGTAAACGAGGCCGAAGGCCAGCTGGGATGCAAACTCATCGAGCGCGACGGCGCCCGCGGATCCACCCTCACCCCCGCCGGCGAGCGAGCCATCGCGGTCTACGAGGAGCCGCAGGCCGACATAAACCAGGTCATTGCTACCAAAGCCAACGACCTCATCGCCAGCATCAACGCAGGGTAGTCCTTTTGGGGCTGAATTGTTGTCCTCCGCGCCCTCGGATTAAGGCTCGCGCCACAAAAAGGGTCCATCTACTACGTTTAGCTGAATACCCTCGACCATACCGGACATTATGAAATTAAAACCGCTGGTAGACAGCTTGGTAATTTTCAAAATAGGCGGGTATGGTCGACCCTTATTGCTTAAACGTAGTAAATAGGCCGTTTTCGAGACACAGACCCCGATTAGTTACTTGCGAAGGGCGTTATCGAGGGTGGCAGCCACCTGCAGGGGGTCGTCGGTACCGGCGAAGAGGCGGATGGTGCCCCCCTGCCTGCCGCGTGGGGCCGAAAGACGCGTCGTTGCGCCGCCGGCGGGCGATGTGCGAAACTCCCCCGGCAAAGCGTCGAACAGCTCGCCCGCGCTACGCTCGATAAGGTCAAATTCAACTGCCGGACCAAAGCCGTGCTCGAGGATTCCCGTTGCAACCGCATGGTCGGGATGCGAGCTCAGTCCGGGATAGCGCACGTTGCGCACCATCTCGTTGGCGGCCAGATACTCGGCCAGCGCACGGGCGCGGTCGAAATGCGCCTGCATGCGGGCGTTAAGCGAGGAAAGCCCACGCTCCAGCACGTCGGTCTCCTCGGTAGAAAGGTCGAGTGCCAAAGCACCGCAGCCCGCAAACAATACGTGCGCGCACTCGGCAGCAGCATCCACACGATGGCGCTTGAGCTGCGAGCGCGCCACCGAAGCGGCAACGAGATTGCGCGGAGCCATACCGGCGCACACGCGATCGAGCGCCTCGAGCGACAGCGCAGCACCCAGCCGCAGCGGATCGCAGCCAAAAGCCGACGCCACGGTGTTATCTACCACAAGTAGCGCGCGGGCTTCGCGAGCCACGCGACCCAGAGCGCGAAGATCGGGGACGCGCAGACCAAACCCGCCGATAGAGTTGACGAACCACCACAGATGCGGCGCGCCAGCATCAAACGATGCATCAAAGCCCTCGGACGCCGCAGCAAACGCCGCAGCCGCGGGCTCCCCCACCAGCGCAACATCGCAGCCATCAAAGCCACAGGCAAACGCATCGGCAAAGTCGTCCGCAAAGGCCACCAGGCGATCGCCGGGCCGCACGATCCCCAGCAGCGACAGTGCCGCCGGCACATGCGAGGCCGCAACAAGACGCGCCTCACGCGCACCAGCCCTTGCAGCCCAGGCCTCTTCTAACTGTTGCACGTCCACGCGACACCGTCCCTTAAATAATAAAACTGAACCAAATTAGCCTTCCTGGAAGAGCACGCGCCAGCGAGCGGGCAGCTGTCGTGGCGAGGTGCCGTGAAAGAGGAGCGACGCGTACTTCATGTACGCGAGCGACGGTTTGAGCGGCAGATCGCCCGGCAGATGCCCGCGCAGCGTCGAGCGGTCCGGCGTTCGTTAGAACGCCGGAACAAAATTAGCCGTGATATTCGCCGTTGTACTGGATGAGCGTCAGGTCCTCAACGCCGTCGAGCGCGCGAATCGCATCGGCGTATGGCATATCCACACCGTCCGAGAACACCTCGACGGCCATCTCGACCTTGTCACCGCGCATGGTCTTGGACTTGACGGAAAACTTGGTGCGCCCAAACGCGCGCACGATATCGTCGCCGGTGGTCTGACCCGTGTAGTGGATGACCATCATGTACACGCGCGCCTTGTCCTGGTGGCTCGCAAAGCCGGCAATCATCACCACGATCACCACTGCCGTAAGCCCCACGAGCGCATACATGCCGGCTCCCGCCGTAATGCCCGTGGTAATGGACCAAAACAGATACAGCAGGTCGAGCGGGTCCTTGACCGCCGTACGGTAGCGGACGATAGACAGAGCACCGACCATACCAAGCGAGATGACCACGTTTGTCGAGATCGCGAGCGTGACCATGCAGGTGAGCACGCACATGCCCACGAGCGTCACGGCAAAACTGCGCGAATAGACCACGCCAGTAAAAAAGCGCTTGTACACGTAGTAGATCAGGATGCCCATGGCGAGCGCCACGAGCAGCGACAGGCCAATCTTGGCGGGGTCGACCTGACCAAACGCCTCCAAGACGGAGTTCTTAAAAAAGTCCCTAGTGCTCATGGTCTAAATATCCCCTCGGTTCCCAAAATCCGATTCCCAGTAGTTAAAACCGCGCAGGTAGGCGGTCTTGTCATAACACAGGCAGTACTTAGAGACCGCCGTGAGTTCGGCCGCACCTGGCGGCACCATATCGCGCACCAGCTGCGGACAAAACTCGGTAAACTTGACCTCCATCACCAGCTTGCCGGGCTCCAGCACGGGCAACGCGGGCAACGTAGCGTCAAAGATGTCAAAGCTCCCCACCGCCGCACGCACGTTGCTATCAAAGGTAATGCGCACGGTACCCTCGTCCATCACCCACGGCTCGCGCTCGTAATCCACGATGGTCCTCGGGCGCATCACGTTGCAGATGCACTCGATGTAGAACTCGCGACAGAGCGGATAGGGGCTCCTCAGCAAAAAGTCGTAGTCGCCAGCCAGAATCTGCTCAAACTCGCCGCGCGTAAGTGGCGCATCCTCCTTGTAGATCCAGCTGCCGTACTTCTTTTTGCGCTCGAGCTTAATCACCTTGTCGCTGCCGTTATAGATGCGCACGCGATACTTTTTGCGCATGAGAATACCGGCGTCTTTTTCCTCGTAGGCCGAGTTGCAGTAGTCGTCAAAATACAGGCTGCGAATGGTGTAACCACCCGCCCGTGTATGCTTGTCCAGCTTAAACACCGGCGCCATGCGACAGGCAAGCGCAGTGTGCTCGCCCTCGTTAATGAGATATTTGAGCTCGTAGCGGTAACGCTCCTGCGTGGCACGCACAGGCGGGGCCGCCCAGCGCTCAAGCAGCGCGCTAGCCCTCCTCATACGTGTCCTCCACGACCTTACCGCCGTCTTGCACGTAAAAACACTTCATGCCGTAGTGCTTGCCGTCGTCGGTCACATAGTAGTCAAGCGCATCTTGCGTATAGCTGTCGGAGTTGGTGGCACGCACGCGCACAAAATACTGGCCGGTATCGGGCGCATCGCAGGTCACCTCGGGAAGCAGCACGTCCTCGGCCTTAAAGACCACATCGCCAATGGCATAGTCGCGCGCCAGCTCCACGGTGTAGCGAATGTCGCGCGCCTCAAAGTCGTAGGACGCATCCCAATTAATACGCAGCTTACCGTTATCGATCTGCGGCACGCCGATGTAGAACGGCATGGGCTTTTTAAAACTCTCGCGAAAGCTCTTGTAGTTCTCCTCGATCTCGGAGGGAATCGCCGCGGCGATCTGCTCGTATTGGTCCTTGGTGACAGGCAGATTGTCGATATCGGGCGAAGCAAAGACCAGGGATTCGGTAACCTCACGATAATGTTTAATCATCTTGGCCAGGCGTGCCTCGGTCATATACGAGCGCAGGTCCTTTACGGCGCGGTCGAGCTCACTGCGGAACGATTTACTGCGCAGCGCACGATTGAATAGCACGTTGCCCCAGTAGTTGCTTACGCCGCGCTCCCAGCTCGCATAGTCCGAGAACCCGGCAAGAGAAAGCTCCAGCTTGCGCAGCATACCGTCGTTGTCCCAATCGAGGATGTACCACGTATTGGAGTTGAGCGGGCTATACAGATAGCAGTTACGGTTCTGCGTATCGCAGTTGCCCGTCAGGATCTGAAACGCCAGCCAATAGACCAGATTCTCGGTATCAAAGTAGGTATCGAGCACATCATCGATCTTTTGCGATTCATCGTTGAGCGCATCGAGCATCTCGATGAGCTTGGTGTGGTCCGAATCGCCCTTAATCTCGAGCATGCCCTCAAAGTTTGCCTGGTTGTAGTCGGGATCATCGGCAAGCTTAATGATGTCCTCGTAGCGATGGAAATCAAAGCTGTTCACCTTGTACAGGTGCCCGCTCTTATCCAGGCCATGCGCCTTAAGCGCCGTCTTGTTGAGCTGCTCCACCTGCGTAAACAGGCCGTAGTCCTCAAAGGTGTCGTTGGACTTTTCGGTCTGGTCGCACACCCACAGATGCACAAACTGCGTACGTAGGCCCATCATCTGGGGAATCCCACGGATAAGGTCGTAGGCCATCTTGTTGCGAAAACGCATACCCTCGCCCATGTGCTTGTTGAGCGCAATCGCGCGCTGTTGGCGCCAGGTACCCTTGCCCTTTTTGAGCTCCACCTTGTAATTCTTTTGCGAGTTCATGCTCGACGTCTGGCCGCGCACCTGCACGGTAGCATTGGGCGCTTCCTCGCCATAGCCAACCTCGCCGGCCTCCGGGCCCTCTTCGTCGCCCGGCTGCAACAGGCCCATAACCTGATAGCGCGTCACGCCCATGTCGGCATAGTCATACACCGAGTACGTGTTGATCTCGGCCCAGCTGTGGTCGGTGTTCTCGGAGCTGTTGCCGCGCGAGACCGTCAGGTACATGGTCACAATGCCCGAGTCGTCGTAGACCTCGTAGAGCTCGTCCTTGTCGCGCAGGTGTTTGGCCTTATTCGAGGCCTCAGCCTTTATAATCTTGTCCTGCTTTTTGACCTTTTTAGTCGAGGATTCGTCCTGAGACGAACAGCCCGAAAGCAACAGCGCGCCGGCAGCCGCCTCGATCAGGCAGCGGCGAGACATCAACTTATCGGTCATCAGAACCTCCCCAATGCTTGCGATACACGTGAACTACTGCGCGCTCAAACGCGCCATGTGGCTCACCCTTATGGCGACCTTCCTCATAGCGCTGCTCGGCACGATCGAGCAAGCGGCCCAGCTGTGTAAAGCGACCCGTCTTGTCGGTCGCCACAATGGGCTGCTGGCTCAGGATACGATACGGCAAGTTGGCGGTATAGGTATCGAGCCGCAGCAGCGCCACGATAAAAAACACCGCCGCACCCAACAAAAAACCAAAGCCGTAAAACTGCTGCGGCAAAAGCAACGACACGGCAGTCGCCAGCCCGGCCACACCGGCAAACAGGCCCGAAGCCAGCACGGCTCCCTTATAGTCGGTAAAGTACAGCAAGATGAGCATCACCGTATTGCCCACGGCATACAGGCCATAGCCCACGCACAGCGTGCGAAAATACCCGTGCATAAGGTTGTTAAAGCCCAACGGTAAGGCCGACAGCACCGTGGTCTCGAGCGAGATGACCGCCGCGGTCACAAACAACTGTTTGAGCGCGCAAAAACGCAGTTCGCTGTTGAGCGTGGAGAGCATCTCCTCCTCAGCCACCACGATGTCGCCTACCACGCCGCCTTCATTGAACAGGCTGTAGTAGTCGCGGTAGCGCGGATAGAAATTGACCTCGACCGAGACCACAAAGTTGACGGTCGTGACAAGGATCGTCAAAAACGCGATAAGCGCCGGCACATCGTAGTAGGGCGCACCATAAAACAAGCCCTTGACCTGCACGCCAATGGGACCGGCCCAAATAATCACCAGGTGCGCAAAGAGTCCCAAATTGGTTAACAGGCCCGTGAGCGCCAGCGGCATAAACTGATCGAGCCACTGCAAAAAGGGCCAGGGGCTGCGGTCGCTCTGAGGAAAATACCGGTACAGCAGCACCACGTCCCAGGCGAGCATGACGCCGTAGCCCAGAGCAATTGACGCCAACAGGCCCTCGACCGGCGGCAGTCCCAGCGCCAGCGCGGCCAGGGCGCACAGGCACGCCACGCCAATGGCGGCCGCAAAGCTGCACAGGATGCCGCGATAATCCTTGATGGCCGTGAGGTAACTCATGCCGTTCCAGTTGACGATCATAATGTTGAACAGCCACAGGCACAGCAGCCCCTGCAGCAGCGTGGCGCCCGAGAACAGCAAAAAGACGCCGTAGAGCACCGTGCCCGCAACGAGCATGATGGCGTTGGAGCCCCAAAACGAAGGCAGAATCTCATCCTCGCGCTCGGCAAAAAGCATGTCGGCCAAAAAGCGCGTGACCGGCATGGAGAAAAAGCTCGTGAGCAAAAGCGAGGCCAGCAATGTGTAGGTCACCATGCACACCAGCAGATCCTGGTTGGCACGGCCGACACCCCACAGACCGCACAGCACCAAGATACCCACCTGGAGCAGCACGCCCAACAGCATGGGACCCGTGCACACAATGCCGGCGTAGCCTTAAGCGCGCATCGTGGCAAACAGGCCCTTGCGCCTAAACAGGCGCTTGAGCTCAAAACCAATTCCGGCCACCGGCTACTCCCCCTCTCTGGGCAGGTTAAACGCACACGCCGTCTCGTCGTACAGCGCGCGATAGTTGGCGAGCATCTGCTCGTGCAAAAAGAACGTGGCAACGCGACGCTGGCCGTGCTCCCCCATCTCGATACGGCGAGCGCGGCTTGTGCACATGCGCTCCATGGCATCGGCCAAGCCCTTGCGATACATGGGCGGCGTCACAAAACCCGCCACGCCAAAGTCGTCGCCCGGGGCGCCTTCGAGCAGCTCGCGACAGCAGCCCACCTCGGTCGTCACGCAGGGACGGCGCGCTGCAAGCGACTCCAGTACGCTGAGCGGCTGGCCCTCGGAGATGCTCGTTAAAATGGTAAAGTCGAGCTTTTCCATGTACTCGACCACGTTGACGCGGCCGGTAAAGATCAAGTCGCGCACGCCCAGGGTGTCGACGAGCGCATGGCACTCGGCGCCGTACTCTTCGTCGTCCACGCCGCCCATAATGTGCAGGCGCACCTTGGGCAGGCGCTCGTGCAGCTCAAAGAAGGCATAGATCATGGTCTTGACGTCCTTGATGGGCGCTAGGCGCACCGCAGCGCCAATGTCCACCCAGCCGTCATCGGGCTTTAAAGGAATGTCCTTAAAGCGGTTGAACTGGATACCGTTGGGGATGACCAGGCATTTGTCCGCATCGCAGCACATATCGATCTGCGCCTTACGGGCGTTATGGAACAAACTCGTCACGCGGAAGGCACGGCGGTAGATTTCCTCCGAAAGCAGGTAGAAAAAGCGAATCCAGCGGTCCTTAAACGACGGCACCACCCAATCGGCGCGAATGATCTCTTCCTCGCGCTCGCGGGTATAGATGCCATGCTCGGTCAGCAACACCGGCGCATGGTGAACGCTTGAGCCCAGGCAGGCGAGCAGGCCGCCGTAGCCGGTCGAGATAGCGTGGTACACATCGGCAACCGGCACCTCGCTGCCCAGCAGGTAGAGCACCGGCAACAGCATAGAGCGCATGGTGTGGAATGCGTCGGCAAAGGGCGTGTAGGGGTACTCGGCAAGGCACACGTCGCGGAAGATGTCCATAAACGTTCGGCTCTGCAAAAACGAGAGCGGATGCACGCGACGGCGGTGGAAGATATCGAATAACACGTCCCAGTCCGGATTGGAGAGCGACACCAGACGGCGTAGCGCCTCGCGCTCACGGTCGTTAAAACTGGCTTCATGTTGCTCGCCCGAAAGCCGCAGGGCATCGTCCAGGAACACCTCGTGCACCTCGACCACGTTGCCGGGCAGCTCGTAGACAAACTTGCCGCGGTCGGCAGCATGTGCGCCGATCACCCATAGCACAAACTCATGCTCGGGCATGGCCTGGATATAGCCATGCATCCAGGTAGATACGCCGCCGTGCACATAGGGGTAGCAACCCTCGAGTACCAAGCAGATTCTCATTTATCGCCACCCTCCTTGCGCTCGATCGTCACGGTCTTATCATTTGCCTTGAGCAGATACAGATTGCCCGTAAGGTGCGTCAGTTCGCCGCCCGTCACCGCACCCGGCTCGCCATTATTGGCGCGGAACATGAGCCACGCCTCGTCGTGGAAATTGCCCAGGCTGAGCGTCCAGGCATCCGCGCTGGTATCCAAGCTCACCGACACGGACGAAAAGCGCTGGATGGCACCGGAGCACTCCGACGCCGTCTGGTGCCGCAGGTCGGGCGCGGATTTGGTAAGCCACTCCAGGTAGTCGACCAGGCCGCCCTTGTAGACCTCCCAGCCCTCCTTGGCTCCGCGATCGGGGTCCAAAAGGTCGTCCGGGTGCATAAAATGCGTACTCACGTAGTGCATGTTGAGCTCGGACACCGCGGCCAGACGCATATAGGAATCGTCGACCATGCCGCCCGAAACAATGCGCGGCTGCTCCACAATGCCATCGCTCGCCACGCCAAACTCCTGCACGTACGGCAGGTCGGTGCCATCCTTAAAATACGTACTGGCAATGGTCTTAATTCGCGGAACATCGGTACCGATAAACTTGCGCGCGCGGGCCGAAAGGATATTCGACGGTGGCACGTAGACCGAGCCGTGCGCATTGGGCAGCACCTCGTCCTGGAAGGCTATAAGCTCGTTGAGCGAAGCGACGAGAGTCTCTTTGTTCTTCCACGTCTTGTAGTCGTACAACGTGCCGTAGTCGGTGTCCCAGAGCGCGAGCGGCTGATGGTTGTAGCCGTGAAAGCCCAGCTCTCCGCCCATCTGCAGCAGCATGCCGCCAAAGTAGCGGAACTGTGTGGCATCGGCTTGGCGCGCGGGCTCGGTCTGGTTGACCGCGTCCTCGTAGTTTTCGATCATCACGCCGGTATAGCGAATGCCGTATTTTTGCGCAAGCTTTTGCAGATCGGGCCACCAGACCTTGCTGTAAAAATCGGCAATGGAAAGGCCGTAGTCACGCTTGATATAAGTACCATCGCCCGAGGGCACGGGGCTAGGAAAGTCGTCCAAATAGAACACGGCGCTGTTGATGACCGGATAGGCCGTGGCATCACCCAGCAGACTGATCGCCGCGGCGTAAAAGCCACGCATGACCTTGTCATAGATACCGATATTGCATACCACGGTGCGCCCGCTGCCGCAGTCATTCGACCAAATGAGCGGGGCGCCCGCATCGCCGGTCATAGCCCACACACGAGCCGTCTCGCGCAGCGATACCGAAAGCGACGAATCAAAGGGGTCCGAGAGCTCGTAGCGCTCTCCCCCGCCCAGCATAAAGTCCTCGCTCGGCACAATGCTTTCGGCTTTTACATAGTCATATCCGGCCGATTCAATGCCAAGCTTGGAGGCAATCACTTGCAGATAGCTCGAGTTATCCGGCGGCATGGCGAGCATAAGCGAACCGCCGGCACTCACCCAACTCATAATGTCGCTCAGGTGCGTACCGAGCCCATCGAGCGACGGCATGAGCAAAATCACGCGATCGAAGGAGGTCAGCGAGGGAAAGGCATCCGCACCAGCCAGGGCAAGGTCCACGTCGCGGTGCGCAATCTTCATGTCGAGCAGGATCTGGTCGAACTGTTCCTTTACGTCCTCGACGCCAGCTTGATCGGAATCGGTAATGACCAGGCACGTGGGCTTTTGGCCAAAGATTGCCGAGGAGGCCGGCACCGCGTCGTTGGCGGCGAACATGCCCAGCTTGTGCTGTCCAGCGCTGTACTGCACGCCGGCGCGTTCGATCAGTAGCACGGCGGCCATGACGATAAAAACAGCCCACACTACGAGCAGCCCCATCCAACGAAAGCGGCCTGCACGGTCGCGGACAAGTTGCACCACGCTCATCTGGCCTCCTCCCCGTCGCGCCAAAACGCCAACTGTTCGCGGTTGGCGGCATTCAAATACACATGTTGCTTGTCGATCGCATCGATCACACGGTGGACCTCGTCACCGTCGCGGCGCATCACGGCCAGGCGCAGGCAAAGCATCCAAACCTCCTGCTCCTCGGGCACGTCGAGCACCAGCTGGTCGGTCACGGCCTGCGCCTCGTCGATCTGTCCGACATCGGCCAGCGCCGTCGCATATCGAATGCGCAGCTCAAGGGCGCCCTCGCGCTCGCAGCTACGCGCGAGCAGGCGCGCGTACTGTTGGCGCTGAATCTGAGCCACGCGCCCCTCGGCCAAGCCCGAGCCCAAGTATTCACCAAGAAAATCACAGTATTCGATGAGGTTTTGCGCGCTCGGGTCCGTCTTAAAGGCGCGCTCCAGCTGCTGCAGTTTAACGTCGGACTCCTTGGAAATCTGCGCCACCGCCGTCGCGGCATAGTGCGCCACCTCAGCGTCGTCGTTAAGCTTAGCCGCCTGCAGCTGCGCCAGGTACGCGTTGGGATCCTCGGTGAGCATGGAGAGCATTAGTCGACGCCGGTATGCCGGATCGTTGACGATGAGCGCCTCCTCGAGCGGGACCACGCCCGCATCGGCGTCACGGTCGTGCACCAGGATGCTGCGATGCAGGTCGTCGTTAAAGCGCAGCGACTCCAGCGCAGACTCTTTCAGCCCCTCGCCAAACACCGCGCTGCGGACCGATAGCAGAACCACCAGCAACGGGCCCCACAGCGGCACCAGCACTATCACAGCCAGCATGTGTCCGCGCACCGGCAGCAGGCCCAGCTTCATGAGCGTCCACAGCATCAGGCAAACCAACGCATGAATCAGCAGCAAGACGGCAGCAACGACAAGCGAGATCAAGCGGCACCCCCCTCACCGTCACCGGTGTAAGAGATGTGCTGCAACAGCGCCACGATGTCCTCGCCGTCGACGGGCTCCACCGCAATATGCTTTGCGCTCAGGCGCTCGCGGATAATGGGCAGATCGCACGCCTTTGCCTGGCGCATAAGCAGGTAGAGCACGTCGCCGTCGACCAAGCCCGCCGCGTCGCTCTCGCGGATTGCCGACCCAATTGCGCCCACCAGCTCGCCGACAGGCTCCATGCCCGGTACCACGCGCAGGAGCAAAAAACTCCCCATCTTGCTATCTGCCAGTGCCTGCTCCGCCGCGAGCTCTTGGCCAAAGGCAGCCTGCTTGAGCACGCAAGTGCCGTCAACGCAGCGTTTATCCTGCGCCACCGCCTCATAGTCAAAGGCACGGCCCAGCGCGCTTTCGACCAACCCGCACAAGATGCGGAACAGGTTTTGATAATAGAGGGTCATTTGGTTTTCGGCCGCACTACGCACAAAGATCAGCACGGCGGGTGCCCCGTCGCGCTCGATCGTGTATCCAAACATGGGAAGCCCCGGCGTCAGCTCGCGGTTCACCCACAGGTTCGAACGACCCCCGTCGCCCAAAAGAGGTGTAAGCTGCTCAAGCGTGAGCGAGCGTGCGGCATCTTCGGCAATCGCGGGACTTGCTGCCACCAGGCGTGCAAATGCCCCGCCCGAAACATGGTAGATCGCCACCGAATCGTTCTCGAGGATCTCGCCCAGAAGCTCGCAGCACTTGCGATAGATGTCGCGAGGGTTGAGCACATCGAGCTCCTGCGTCACGGCAAAGATCTTGCCAAAGCTGTCGTGGCGACCCACGATCTGGCGCCTGTACGCGCGCTTGTCCTCGATCGCGTCGTGGTAGAGCTGCGTAAGGAACGTATTGCGGTTGCGCACGAGCTCGTTTTGATCTCGCTCCGCCCTAATGGCTTCGCTGTTGCGCAGCTGCACATAGCCGCACACGGCACCCACCACAAAGTAGGCAATAAACGGCAGCCAGTTGGACGGCTCGTAGAACAGGCCCTGGAAGGTATAGCCGTACTGAGTAAAGTAGCTCGCGGCCAAACCCACCGACGCCAGCAGCGCCGCAACCAGGCCAAAGTCCAAGCCATACAGAGTGCCGATCAGCACCACGTAGAGCAGGCGATAATCGAGCACGTTGAGCTGGGCCGATTGTGAGAACAGATGCTCCAGTACCTCGAACAGAACCCAGGCAACGCCCGTCTCTAGGCATTTAATAGGCAGCGTGCGCATTTGGATGCGGTCGATGGCGGCACGCAGCGGGTTGATCTTTTTGATGCGTCCAGCGCCCCAGCGAGCTTGAATGGTCGAGAGATCGCGCAGCAAGTCGTAGCGCTGAAACCAGCCATAGCGCACGCGAGCGACGTCGCTGGCGGGCAGGGCGTAGCCAACAGAATCGCCATAGGCAACGGCAAGGCCGGGGAACAGCGCCCTGAGGGCGTCGCCCACCTCACCCGCCGTGTGATGGAAGGTATCGGCTACGTCGAGCGTCTCAAAGTTACCATCCCAGCTATCGAAGATACGGCGTACCAGCACCGCAAGTTCCTCGGCACACAGCAGGGGAAACGCCGCATCCTGCGCGCCCTGCAGAGCGACCGATCCGGTTAAGCACGCGTCGAACAGCGGTGCCAAAAACGGGTCCTCCAGCGCGGCAGACGCGGTATACAGGAAGGGCACGCGCAGGATCTTGGTCTGAACGCCCTCGCGAGCAGCGTAGTAGCGGCACAGGTCGTTGGCTGCGCGGGCGATAATGCCCTTGCCCGTTCGCCCCGCGGCGTCGGTGGCACCCTCGGCACCCGCGGGCCCCGCTACATACAGCAGTTGGACCCGGCGACCCGCGCACGCACGAAAGACCGAGCGCAACAGCTCGATATCGCCCACGGTATCGGTATGCGGGGTAAGGTAATTGGAAAGGTAGACCATGCGGTCGAACTCGTAGGCCTGATCCAAGTGCTGCAGAAGCTCTTTCCACGAGGCATGGGGCGACGACTCGTCGCGACGCGTGTCCTGCGCGGCGACAACCTGGACATGGTCCCCGGGGAACGCCTTGGCACAAAAGTCATCGTCAACATATGCGGTGTTGCCAACAACCAGCACTTCCATGGCGCACCCCTCCCCTAAAATCCACTTCTGTCATAGTCAAACATGCGTATTTTACGCTGTCAACGCGAGCTAGAGCGCCTTTAAGGCCGTTTTAAGAACTTTATTAAAGGATGTGGGGACATCGAGAGCTAGATAGTGAATCCTATCTGTGGCAGATAAAGTGGCCCCCACACTCCACCAGCTGCGACATTTTCAATAATGCCTCTTGCATATGAATACAGGTCCTGCATACCGGTGCTAAGTGCTTCTCTGTCAAAAGCATCGTCATCTAAATCCGCAGGAGCGCGATATATGCCGGAGACGGATATTTCGGAACGATAGTAATGACCTTCATTGCTGGGTAGAAGCTCTATAACTAAATTGAGCTGGCGAAACCTGGTTCCGTTTTCGTCCGAAAATGCGCTGGTGATAGCATTTCTGACGTTGCATTCGACGCCAGACTTATTGACGCCCTCTTTCGGAGTCATTCCGCCATCAAATGAAAAACTATCCACTTTTCTAGTCACGCATGTAATCAGCGGAGATTCAATGCGTTGCTTCTGTAGCGTTTCCATTTACATCTCCAATCGAAAGGCATTCTCTTCTGCCAAAGGAGTCGAGTCCCTATAAGCCGGGGCTTCTCCTCCCTGTATCACCGAAAATTGTGATGTATTAAGTCCCGAGGTCGTCTCATCAGAAGAAAGACCCAGATATTTGCGAACCTCGGGGACGTCTCGAATGAGCTTCATAAGATTATTTGCGGTAATAGACTGTTGTGACGCCCCGTTCTCCCAACGAGATGCCGTTGGTTTTGAAACCCCTAAAAGCGACTCAAATTCATGCTGAGTTAAACCGAGATCAGAGCGCAAATCTTTAATATCGGAGGGAGAAAGAAGTTCATGTGTCTTGGCATATTGCGAAGCCAGCGCATGGGCGAGCTTAGTCGCCTCTGCAGCGGTCATTTCATCGTTGCCGCACTCACAAATATAATGCTCAATTCCTTTTACCGTTATTTGCTCGCCACGGTATGATTCAGACATTGGCGCCGTGGTAAATTGCATTTCTTTGCCACATTCCA
The DNA here is from genome assembly GCA_052346145.1 of Collinsella sp. Taxonomy (GTDB): domain Bacteria; phylum Actinomycetota; class Coriobacteriia; order Coriobacteriales; family Coriobacteriaceae; genus Collinsella. The sequence continues at coordinate 31,072 of DAWDVX010000005.1, read as the reverse complement.
TGCAACGCATGGCTCCTCCTTTAATGAATATATCCATCGATGTTCGCAGACAAAACGTTCAAATGTGCATTGCCTTCAGAATCGATTAAAAACTTGACGTACCAATCCTCGCATTCAAAACCTCGGCACTCATAGACATCTGCGTAAACACCATGCAAAGGGCCATCCATGTCGAGCGCAATGGATTTTCTAAAGTCGCCAGGCTCCAGATAATCAAAAAGGTCAGCAAGGAAATGGTCGATGTCCAGATAACCAAACTGGTTCATCAGGTGCCTGCGCACCCTACCGTTTACCATCATCTTTCCCAAACGAGCTAAAGACTTCGCTTCGTCAAGTGAATATGTCGGTCGGAGCTTGGTTCGATTCATAACCACCCCTTAGTTAGCATGATGCTAACTATATTCGTCTTGTAGCCAATTGGCAACCTATTATGGCTTTCAAGGCCAAGCACGTTGAAGCCATATTTAGCATGCATTCGGAAGTGCGGTGAAAACCCGAGACCTGCCGGCCAGATCCCAGATTTGAGACCTTGCGACCTGCGGTTTAATTGGCAAAAATCGGGGTGCGTTCAGCAAGTTTCGATTTTCCCCGCACTTCCGAAATACGCAGTAAAAAACCCACTGCCCAGAAGCAAATTCGGACAAGTGTCCTTCGGAAACAGCCCCCCTAAACGCGAAAACCGCCTTTCGGCGGTTCCCACGGACCAAGCCGAACGTATCGTCGCAAGGCCTCATCACGCCTATTACTTTAAGGGAGAACTTGCAAGGCCGTCAATCCAATACCGCCAAGCTCTCGAGTCATATTTTGAGCCCCATCATGGATCAGCCATTCATCAAGGCAATCGTATCGGAGCGGTGGTCGCCGGCAAGTTCCATACCGACACGCTCCTCTGTCAACAGGCAATCTGTCCCGATCGTCAATAGACATGAAAGGCTTCACCGTCATTGCGGCACCTTAACAAAAGAAAGGCGGCCATCCCAAGAAGGATAGCCACCTTTCCGCAGGACGCGGGGCCCGTAGGCTACCCGCGTCAATACCGCTTTTAGATAGGCTACTAATTATTGATTCATAAATCAACGCTATTAATTTGAATCGAACGGTAACCCTATAGCCCAGGCCCGCCGTCCCCTCGTGGTGCCCAGCCCCGACGAGCTCGGACGACCCCTCGTCGAGCAGCCCGTTGAGCGTCTCATTAACGGGCTTCCTCACCAGATTCATTATGTCCTTGCGCAGCGACTCCTCGTCGACCGTTACGAGGTTCGCAGACACGGCCCGTGTCCCCTTCGTCTATGATTTGTTGTTATGCCGCTAGAAATCATATGACGGGACGAGGACCGTGTTCTGTCATGCAGTCGTCGATCTGCGGGGGAAATTATTCGTCACCAGCGTACAACCTTACTCTTCGTCACAATTCCCCAATGAACAAATCGCGTTTTCTATTCCGCGAAGGCGCTTACCAAACTGCCTGATTTCGCGATAGGCAGCCCTTTGGTCCTTTTCAAAAGTAGTCTCACAAGAAATAGAGATCGTGCTCTCAAATGAGCCAATCTCAACCGGGCAGATAGTCGAGAAACGTCTACGCCCGTATTTCTTTGAAAAGGAGACATTCACTTCAACAATGAAGCTCCCCCACAATCCTTCGAGATCCTCAAACCTTCCCAAGAGAATGTCCCTCTCATGTTTAGGAGGCAAAATTGCGTAGCCCCTATCAAACACTACGGAAGCATGTTTATATTCGAAAGAATCCTTTAGAAACAAGTCAGGAGAAAGTCGAAACGAAACATTGTATGCAGGCGCCTCTCCAATATTTCTGATAACAAGCCGCGCTAGTGAGGGCGAGACATCATCTGGCCGAATGAACATAATAATATTCGGAGAAGTTTGAATCACCAGGGCTCTAAGGCCCGCCCACGATGCAACGACAGTTGCTATGGCCACCATCGAACTAATCCAAATGGATACTATATCTAATTCACTCATTAATTGTCCAAACTAAAAGCGCCGCCACATGTCGTATAAGAAGAGGCTGCGGCGCATATGCCGATAAAACAAAAAATAACGCGGGTCCCCGACGCTTGAATCTCGCCGTAGACCCCCATAAAATGTTTGATGTTGGCCCGCTATGTCAACATCGCGCTAGGCTTTAGTTGCCGCTAAAGCCTAGCGAATCTTTACTTTTACGGCCTTCGCGGTCGTTCCGATCTTCCCGACCGAACCCGTTGCGCCAATTCGGCACTTCGGAATCTTTACGCGAATCGTCTTCAAAGCCATATATATCACCTCCCAACTGTTACAAAATGCTTTGCTCGCAAACTAGCGATGCTTGGCAATCTGATGCTTGACCAGCGTCTTCGCAGCCGCAGTCTTCGCGGCTTTACTCGTCGAGGAGCTCGCGAGCGTCTTGGCAGCAGCGCCAACCTTACCTCCATGGTGGGTAGTCATAATCTCACCTCCAATCTAGAACAGTTTGAATCTAGACAACTCAATCCTAGCATACTTCATTGCATCCATGTTCAATCAATTCTTGCTTTGTCTCAGTCTGTCTCATACAATATAACTAAGGAGAGGAGCACACATGAAGAGATCGGACATCATCGACTTAATCCGAGCGCATTCGGAACACGACGACATCGCCTTCAACAACGCAGCCACTATTATTGCGAAAGATTTTGAATCGTCCGGGCAACCCGAGCTTGCAAGCTACATCATGGCCCTCATTGCTAGGACACGTACGTTTGTGCCACAAGAAGTCACAGAGCAGGAATATGACTTCTTAGAAAAGGTAATCAGCAACAACACCTCGCTGCCCCTTCCCCAGGCCATCGCTAACGATATCCAAGGGCTGCTCAATGCTCTATCTAAAGATGTGGACATCAACACTGTCCTCTTTTACGGCGCATCGGGAACCGGCAAAACCGAAGCTACAAAACAGATAGCCAGAATACTTGGCTACCAGTTATATGCCGTTGATTTCAATCAAATCATCGATAGCAAACTCGGAGAGACGGCCAAGAATATCGCGAAGGTCTTCCAAGAAATCCACGATATCGGCGACGGCGCCATTGTCCTGTTCGATGAAATCGATGCTATAGCCTTAGATAGAATTAACCAAAACGACGTCCGTGAGATGGGGCGAGCTACAAGTGCACTCCTAAAAGAGTTCGACAAGCTGAACACGCGATCCGCCATAATCGCAACAACGAACCTTTACGACAAACTAGACCCGGCACTCGCCAGGCGCTTCGATGTACAAATTGACTTTAATAGATACACCCATGACGATCTCGTTGATATCGGCGAATCAATCGCAAAGAATCTGACCAAAAACAATCAGGCAATCAAAAACGACTCTCGGACCCTAAAAAAGGTGCTGCAGAGTTGCCCGGATCTGCCCTGGCCCGGCACACTCAAAAACCTCATCAAGACCTCCGTCGCGTTTAGTGATCCTCTTAATCCAAACGACTATCTCCGCAAGCTATATCAGCGTCTACATGGATATGAGCCTGATTCACTCGAGCTGCTTAAAACTCAAGGTTTCACTTTAAGAGAAATGGAAGTTTTGACAGGCATTTCACGAAGCACCATTGCGCGAACCCTAAAGGAGTAGCTCATGAACAGCTTAATCAGGCTCACTGGCGATTTTCAAACCGCAAGAGGCTCGCGACCGGGTCCCGCAACGCTCCCCGCTAAAGGAACGGTCACTGCAGAGAGGATTTCGCACATTCGCAAGAGCCTCGAAACCGTTCTGAGCAAATGGCCCAAAGATGCCATAATCGAAGACATCTTGGTATCCGTTGAATACCGTCAGATTGTCGCCAAGAGCAATCGAATAAAAGAGATGCTGAACGGCGGAAAAGACAGTGAACCAGAATTGTCTATCCGCGGCGCCCGTTATCTCGATTTTAACGGGAACCACCCAAGGCACCTGATGACTCATTACGTTCCCGAGGCAACCATCCGGTCAACTATTAGCAAGCTGCGTGAGTGCGAGCGAATCGTAGTCGATTATTTTGATGGACTGATGAACGCAGATAAGATGGTCGATCTGGTTAAAAATGATAAGCTCAAACAAAAATGGAATCCGGCCGTTTCACACACGCTCACCCGATCGGGCTTTGCGCAACTCATACGCGATTCCTATTACGTCAATGAATTTAGAATAGACAAGCCGCCAGCGGCTACCGACGAAAACGCAATCGTTACGCTATTTGAAACGGAAAGGGACCCGCAGGACCTATTTGAGGAGCTTCATATTGACGTACCCCCTGCAAACCTCTTAGAGAACAGTGTCCTGTTAACCGAGACAGAATATCGCACGCTACTCGAGCGCGCTCCCTACCTTGTAGCCATGTCGGTTATCGACCTGTCTTCCTACGCTCCCATGAATGATGAAGGCTCGACCTCCCCCGCCATCAGCAGCCTCCCCGAATATCCCACCGACGAACCCATCATCGGCGTAATCGACACTCCATTTGAAGAGAAATATCCCCCGTACTTCAGCAATTGGGTCGAATACATAAGCTGCTTACCCAAAGACATACATCCTACTTCGAGCGACTATCGACATGGCACATGCGTCAACTCATTGATTGTTGACGTTCAAGCCCAAAATCCATCGCTGGATGACCATTGTGGCCACTTTAGGGTTCGACATTTTGGAGTTGCAACCGCAGGCAAGTTCAGTTCGTTTGCGGTGATGAAGCACATTGAGCGCATCGTTGCCGAGAACCAAGATATCAAAGTTTGGAACATCTCCTTGGGGTCAATGGAGGAGGTGTCTCGAAACTCCATATCGCCCGAAGCGGCCCTGCTAGACAAACTGCAACAGAAATACGACGTCCTCTTCGTTGTTGCTGGCACAAACCAGGAAAATGGTAAGCCCACGTATCTTGGCTCCCCAGCGGACTCCATTAATGCCCTCGTTGTCAACGCCGTCAATAGAGACAACGAGCCGGCGTCCTACACAAGAAGAGGACCGGTCTTGAGTTTTCACCACAAACCGGATCTTGCCTACTACGGAGGGGAAAGCAACGACCCTATCACCGCCTGCTGCGGAACCGGGGCCTATCCGGCTGTCGGCACTTCTTTTGCGGCCCCGTTAATTGCAAGGAAAGCTGCCTATCTCATTTATAAAATGCACCTGAGCTGTGAACTTGCCAAGGCCCTGCTAATCGATGCTGCATGTGCGTGGACAAAACCCGAAGACATGGATCGGCTTGGCTACGGCATCGTCCCCGTCCAAATTGAAAAGATACTCGAAGCCAGCAACGACGAGATCCGATTCATGCTCAGCGGCGTGGCTACCGAACGCGAGAATTACAACTTCAACTTTCCTGTCCCCGTTTCAGGCGCAACCTACCCGTCTGTGGCGAGGGCGACTCTGTGCTATTTCCCTAAATGCAACAGAAATCAAGGCGTCGACTACACGGACACCGAGCTCGACTTGCATTTTGGACGTATCGGAAACGACGGGCGAATCAAGTCGCTGCTGCCCAACAACCAAGGCGAGGAAGACTGTACAACCGATGAAGAGAAGGCTCGAAAAAAGCTGCGCAAGTGGGACAACGTCAAGCACATAGCGGAACCGCTAACCAGTCGCAGCAAGCCCAAAAAGGTGTATGCCAATCCAATGTGGGGCATGATGATTCGCAAGTCATCAAGATATCAAAGAGGCTCCCATGATCCGCAACGTTTTGGCGTAGTGGTCACCATTCACAATCTAAAAGGTGAGAACCGAATCGATTCGTTCATGCGGCAGTGTTCCGCCATTGGCTGGATAGTCGAACGAGTCGAAATTGATAACGAGCTCAAGATTTACGAGCATAGTCAGGTTGAGGTGGAGTTTGAGTAACCACTGACTACAGCAAAACTATGCATCAAGAGGGCATCGGGGGTTGTCGCCCCAGTGCCCTCTTACGAGCCTCCTTACCATTGGTAACGTGCGGCGTCCTAAGAGGACGGCAATGGTAAAAGCAGGTAACATCTGATTTGCAACGTCGAACAGCATAGCTAAGGACTATTAGATGGTTGATTTTAAAAAGATGGCAGCATCGCAGAACCCTACGCTGCGAATCAAGCCTGATGAGATTTTCGACAGGTTGCCGAAACCCCAATCCTTTGATGATTTACATAGCAGCCAGGCCGAGGTACTTGATGCATGGTTTAGTAACAGAAATAAGAAAGACACTGTTATCAAGCTAAACACGGGAGGTGGCAAAACCCTTATAGGACTACTGATTGCCCTCTCCAGTGCACGAGAGCTAAAACGTGGGGCATTGTATCTTGTTGACAACAAACAGCTTGTTCATCAAGTGTGCGAACAAGCGAGGACACTTGGAATACCTGCTTCCGAATATAATGGAAGAAAATCTCTTACTGCAGATTTCAAAAATGGCTCAACGATTCTCGTTGCCCATTATCAAGCCCTCTTTAACGGCAAGTCTTCCTTTGGCTTGGAGGGAGAACCCGAAACGGAGGAAGTTTCAGTAATCGTCATAGATGATGCGCACTCATCTTTTGACTCGGTTCGAAGCGCATTCACGGTGGAGATAAATGCATCGGATTCGCCTAGCTTATATCAAGAAGTTACGACGCTCTTTCGTTCAAGCTTTGATGATATCGATAGGGTGTCAACTTTCGACGATTTCGTTTCTGGGACTCGCACGGCTGGCGAAGAGGTGCTAGAAGTCCCATTCTGGGCGTGGGATAAGCATCGACAGAAGGTCGCCCGAATCATTTCTGATTTCGCAGCGTCAAATGAAGAAGACACGCCTACGGGAAACTCTATAAACTTCGGCTGGGACCTCATCAAAGACGATCTCAAGTACTGTCTTGCAACGCTGAGTCGCGTCAGATTCTCAATTACCCCAATTCTTCCCCTTGTAGAGAAGTTTCCGACATTCGAAGAATCGCCTAGAAGGGTGTACATGTCTGCGACATTCGCTGATGAGAGTGCGATCGTGAGATCTTTCGGGTGCAAGAAAGATGAGATTAATATTATTTCTCCCAAAACCCTTGCCGGAGTAGGGCGCAGGATGATTCTAGAAGTTGGGACAAAGGAGCAGCTACGAGTCGCGCTCGTCGAAAAAATGATCGCTCTCGCTAAAGACAAAAAAGGTGTTGTAGTCCTCGAGCCGAGTTTTGCAGGCGCGAAGCAATGGGAGCAATTGGGGATCGTAAGTGTAAAAGGAAGCGATGTTGCTCAAGCGGTAAGCGATCTAAGGGAAAACAAGCTTGACGTGCCAATTGTATTTGCAAATCGATATAACGGCATCGATCTGCCGGGCGATGCATGCCGCCTACTTGTCGTTTCGGGCATCCCCAAAGGGATGTCTGATCATCATAAACTGATGTCGAAAATCCTAGCTCATAGCAAAGTTTATGCCCGCTCAATTGCTCAAAACATTGAACAGGCAATAGGTAGAGGCACGAGGGGCTCAGGTGACTACTGCGTCGTCGCATTAACAGGATCCGATCTATGCGAGTGGATTAAAGACAACCGCCATGCTGTATTTTTGACCCCAACAACAAGGGCCCAAATCGAGTGCGGTCAAGGCATCATGAATGAAATATGTTCAGTAAATGACTTCAAGGAGGTCGTCGATCAGGGAGTCAATGACGACCCCAATTTTGCATCCTATTTGTCCGCCTATGTAGCAGACAAGGTCAACGATTTTGATTCTATTGATGACAGTATGCTCGAAGATTTTGCTCTATGTGAAAGAAAAGCGCTAAACGAATGGCGCAAAGGTAGGAGTGGACGAGCTGTCGAACTCCTAAAACAATTTACGAATGGTGAAAATATAGACAATTCAGTAAAGGGGCTTGTTCTCCGCCTGGCAGCTCAAATCGCCTATTCGGATGACGATGTAGAGACTTCCAGAGAGCTACAAACTCGCGCAAGCGGGCTCAAC